>NZ_FNYI01000004.1:0-374500 GCF_900108925.1 Arthrobacter sp. yr096
ACTCAGCATTCGACGACGTTGACGGCCAGGCCGCCCATCGCGGTTTCCTTGTACTTATGGGACATGTCCTTGCCCGTCTCGCGCATGGTCACGATCACCTCATCGAGGGAGACCCGGTGCGTCCCGTCCCCCCACAACGCCATCTTCGCGGCGTTGATCGCCTTCGCCGCCGCGATCGCGTTCCGCTCAATACACGGGATCTGCACCAACCCGCCGATCGGATCACACGTGAGCCCCAGGTTATGTTCCATCGCGATCTCCGCAGCGTTCTCCACCTGCCCCGGCGTACCACCCATCACCTCGGCCAAACCAGCGGCAGCCATCGACGACGCCGAACCCACCTCACCCTGACACCCCACCTCAGCACCCGAAATGGACGCCTGCTCCTTATACAACACACCCACCGCACCGGCAGCGAGCAGGAACTTCACCACCACATCATCCCGGTCCGCCTGGGTGGCCTTGTCCATGCCCGGCGCGTAGTTCAACGCGTAATACAACACCGCCGGAATAATCCCCGCAGCACCATTGGTCGGCGCCGTCACCACCCGGCCACCAGTCGCGTTCTCCTCGTTCACCGCCAGGGCGATCAGGTTCACCCACTCCTGCCAGTACTTCGGATCGTTCCGGTCCTTGTCCTCCTTCAGGAGCCGCTCCAACCAGTCAGGAGCACGACGACGGACCTTCAACCCACCCGGCAGCACGCCTTCACGCTTCAACGAGGTCTCAACACAGGCTTCCATCACCGACCAGATATGCAGGAGACCATCACGGATCTCTTCCTCAGACCTGCTGGCACGCTCGTTGATGAACATGATGTCGGAAATCCCCAAACCCTTGGACGCGCACCGGCCCAACAACTCCGCCGCCGTCCTGAACGGCAACGGCAACTCCTTCTTCGACTCCTCAAGCTCCTCCCGGGCCGCGTCCTCCTCGCCGTCCCGGACAATGAACCCACCACCCACAGAGAAGAACGTCGCCTCCCGCAGCACGTTCCCCTCCGCGTCAGAGACAGCAAACTTCATCCCGTTCGTATGCCGCGGCAACACCGTCAACGGGTGCAGGATCATGTCTTCCAGGGCGTAGTCGAGGAGCACGCCGCCAGCCAGGTTGAGCTTCCCTGTGTCAGCAATGGAAGCCAGCCGCTCCTCCACCTCATCCGGCAGGATCTTCTCGGGTTCAAACCCTTCGAGCCCCAGCAGGACAGCAGTGAAGGTCCCATGCCCCTTACCTGTCGCGGCCAAGGAGCCATAGAGATCAACCCGTAAGGCGGCGACGGAATCGAGCACACCGGAATCACGTAGCTCAGCAGCAAACACCGCCCCAGCACGCATCGGCCCCACAGTATGCGAACTCGACGGACCAATACCCACAGAGAACAGATCGAAAACACCAACAGCCATGGCCGGGATCCCTTTCAGGGAAGAGTGAAACAAGAAAAAGAATGTGGGGCCGGGCCAATTCCCGAGCCAAGGCAGGCCCAGCCCCCGGAGGTCCCAGTGCGAACCTCCAACCCGGTTTTTATGTGCGGCATTCGTTCCCAGCAAATGCCGCACCCGGGTAGATCAAAAAACGTGAGCCCTTCGCAACGGTCGAGCCGTCAGGTCCACCCGGGCCCTCGGGCCCCAGCCCTTGAGCCGACCACCCATTTCGGGGCTTCGCTGCCAAACATGCCGTGCGCACGGCACACCCAGCAGGGAACCCCCGAATCGGCCACAAGAAGACACCTTCGAACCGAGCGCGCGGAGGATGCCAGCTCCGACGGGCCACCCAAGAGGCTCAGCCCAGGTTCGCAACCCCCGGGTAGAGCGGGTGCGCCGCAGCTAGAACCTCGACGCGGTGACGCAGCCCGGAAAGGTCCGCGTCGGCGTCGGCGATCAATGCCTCAGCGATGATGTCCGCAACCTCGCGGAAGGCCGCTTCTCCGAAGCCGCGTGTGGCAAGCGCCGGGGTGCCGATCCGGAGGCCGGAGGTGACCATGGGCGGGCGCGGGTCGAAGGGGACGGCGTTGCGGTTGACGGTAATGTCGATCGCGGCGAGGCGGTCCTCAGCCTGCTGGCCATCGAGTTCGCAGTCACGCAGGTCAACCAGGACCAGGTGCACATCGGTGCCGCCGGAGACAACGGAGATGCCTTTGGCGGCAACGTCGGGCTGAACCAGTCGCTCGGCGAGGATATGAGAGCCCGCCAGGACACGCTCCTGACGCTCACGGAACTCCTCGGAGGCAGCGATCTTGAACGCGACTGCCTTCCCGGCGATCACGTGCTCCAGCGGTCCGCCCTGCTGGCCCGGGAAGACGGCCGAGTTGATCTTCTTGGCGATGTCGGCGTCATTGGACAAGATGATGCCGCCGCGCGGACCGGCGAGGGTCTTGTGCGTGGTGGACGTTGTCACATGCGCGTGCGGGACCGGCGACGGGTGCAGCCCGGCAGCCACCAGGCCGGCGAAGTGGGCCATGTCCACCATGAGGTAAGCGCCAACGGAGTCGGCAATCCGGCGGAATTCAGCGAAGTCCAGCTGCCGCGCGTAGGCGGACCAGCCAGCCACGATCAGTGCCGGTTTGTGCTCCTGCGCCAAGCGCTCCACTTCGGCCATGTCCACCGTGTGGGTGTCCTCGCGGACTCCGTAGGGCACCACGTTGTAGAGCTTGCCGGAGAAGTTGATCCGCATGCCATGGGTGAGGTGCCCGCCGTGGGCCAGGTTCAGGCCCATGATGGTATCGCCCGGCTTGATGAGTGCGTGCATCACCGAGGCATTGGCCTGCGCACCCGAGTGCGGCTGGACGTTCGCGTACTCGGCACCGAACAGTTCCTTGATGCGGTCGATGGCCAGCTGCTCGATCACGTCTACGTGCTCGCAGCCGCCGTAGTAGCGCTTGCCCGGGTAACCCTCGGCGTACTTGTTGGTCAGCACCGATCCTTGGGCCTGCATCACGGCGACGGCTGTGTGGTTCTCGGACGCGATCATTTCCAGGCCGTCGCGCTGGCGACCCAGTTCGTCGTCGATCTTCGCAGCGATCTCGGGGTCCAGCTCGGACAGCTGGGCATCCAGCGACGCCGACACCACCTGCTGGTAGTCAGTCACAGATACCGGGTTCACAGCTCTCCACCATTCGTTGCAGCGTATTCTTCGGCCGACATGAGCGGCCCTTCTTCCGTGGCGGCCACCTTGAACAGCCAGCCGGCACCGTAGGGATCGTTGTTGATGAGCGCGGGATCGGTGACGACGGCGTCGTTGATCTCGGTCACCTCACCGGTCACCGGCGAGTACAGGTCTGAGACCGACTTCGTCGATTCCACCTCGCCACAGGTCTCCCCCGCGGTGACGGTGGAACCAACCTCGGGCAGGTCCACGTACACAATGTCGCCCAGGGCATCAGCGGCCACCGCGGAAATCCCGATTCCCACCGGCCCGTCCCCATCGACGGCAACCCACTCGTGCTCAGCCGAGTACTTCAATTCAGCAACTACCTTGCTCATAAGATTCCTTCTCTCACTAACTGAAAACTTTCAAGATCACCCGCGGCAGGTTGACAAATCAACCAGCGCTTAGGGGTGGGCGTCCAAGGGAGCATCGCGTCCGCCCAGCGGGCGCTAATGCGACCGAGCCCGCAGAGGAGGTCGGCTCCGCCGGGCTTCGATGAGTCACCGGCCACTCCCGCCGGGCTATTTTTGGCGCTTGTAGAACGGCAGCTGCACGACTTCGAACGGCTCGGCCTTGCCGCGGAGGTCGACGTCCACGATGGTGCCCGGTTCGGAATGCTCGACGTCGACATACGCCAAGGCGATCGGGTAACCGAGCGTCGGGCTTGGCTGGCCGGAGGTGACTTCACCGATCAGGGAGCCGTCCTTGAGGACCGAGTAGTGGGCGCGGGCGGCGCGGCGTCCGGCGCCTTTGAGGCCCACGAGCTTCTGGCCGAGAGTGGATCCGACGCCGGCGGCCTTGATGGCTGTCAGTGCATCGCGGCCGATGAAGTCGCTTTCCTTGGCGAGGGAAACCACCGGGCCCAACCCTGCAGCGTAGGCGTTGACGTGGCGGGAAAGCTCGTTGCCGTAGAGGGGCATCCCGGCTTCCAGTCGCAGGGAGTCGCGGGCAGCGAGTCCGGCCGGGATGAGACCGTGGCCGTCGCCGGCGTCGAGCAGCGCTTCCCAAAGGCCAGCAGCATCGACGTTGGGGAGGTAGATCTCGAAGCCGTCCTCGCCGGTGTATCCGGTGCGGGCGAGCAGCAAATCCTGACCGTTGATGGAGACCTCAACCGCTGCGTAGTACTTCAGTTCGGTGACCAGCGCGTGCTGTTCGGCCGGGACCAGAGCAAGCAGGATCGCTTCAGCGTTCGGACCCTGCACTGCGATCAGCGAGGTCTCGGCCGACGCGTCTTCCACCACGACGTCGAACCCGGCAGAACGGTCCTTCAGCGCAGCAGCAACTACCTTCGCGTTCCCCGCGTTGGGCACCACCAGGTACTTGTCCACACCTTCTTCGGGAGAGGGACGGCGGTAGGTAATGAGGTCATCGATGATGCCGCCGTCTGCGTTGCAGATCAGCGAGTACTTGGCTTTGCCCACCGCGATGGCGGACAGTTTGCCCACCAGGGCGTAGTCCAGGAAAGCAGCCGCGTCGGGGCCGGTGACCCAGACTTCGCCCATGTGGGAGAGGTCGAACAGGCCGGCGGTCTTGCGGACCGCGTGGTGCTCGGCGAGCTCGGACTCGTACTTCAGGGGCATCTGCCAGCCGCCGAAATCGGTGAAAGAGGCGCCGGCCTTTTTGTGCTGCTCGTAAAGAGCGGTGTAATTCTCAGACATGTCAGGAGTCCTTAGTTTTCGAAGTCAGCAGTGTTCTCGAATGCCTCGAGGGGCGGGCAGGAGCACACAAGATTCCGGTCACCTGCGGCGCCGTCGATCCTGCCGACCGGCGGGAAGTACTTGTCCTGCTTGAGGTGGTGGACGGGGAACGCTGCCTGCTCACGCGGGTAGTCGCGGTCCCAGCCGGAATTTACGACGGCGGCAGCCGTGTGCGGCGCGTTGCGCAGCGGCGACTTCTCCACAGTGAAATCACCGCTGGCCACCTGCTCGATTTCGGCACGGATGGTGATCATGGCTTCGATGAACCGGTCGATCTCCGCCAGGTCCTCGGACTCGGTGGGCTCCACCATGAGGGTGCCCGCCACCGGGAAGGCCAGCGTGGGGGCGTGGAAGCCGAAGTCGATGAGGCGCTTGGCCACGTCCTCGGCCGTGACACCCGTGCGGGCGGTCAGCTCGCGGAGGTCCAGGATGCATTCGTGGGCTACCAGTCCGCCCTCGCCCGTGTACAAAACCGGGAAGTGCTCATCCAAGCGCGAAGCAACATAATTCGCTGCCAACAAAGCAGACTTGGTGGCTTCCGTCAGCCCTTGGCCACCCATGAGCTTCACGTAAGCCCAGGAAATCGGCAGCACGCCGGCGGAGCCATAACGCGACGCCGAGATGGCCACGCCGCGCCCTTCCTCGTGCGCCGCTTTGTTCGCGTCGCCCGGCATGAACGGAGCCAGGTGTGCCTTCGCAGCAACCGGGCCAACGCCCGGACCGCCGCCACCGTGCGGGATGCAGAAGGTCTTGTGCAGGTTCAGGTGCGAGACATCGCCGCCGAACTTACCCGGCTGGGCAAGACCAACCAGCGCGTTAAGGTTCGCACCGTCAACGTACACCTGGCCGCCGGCTGCGTGGATGGCGTCGCATACCTCGCGCACATCGGCGTCGTACACACCGTGCGTGGACGGGTAAGTGATCATGATGCAGGACAGGACGTCCTTGTTCGCCTCGATCTTGGCCGTCAGATCCGCGTGATCGATGGTTCCGTCAGCAGCCGTAGCCACCACAACAACCTTCATGCCGGCCAGCACTGCTGAGGCAGCATTGGTCCCGTGGGCCGAAGCCGGGATCAGGCAGACAGTGCGCTGCTCGTCGCCACGGGACAGGTGGTAGCCGCGGATCGCCAACAAGCCTGCGAGCTCGCCCTGCGAACCGGCGTTGGGCTGGATGGAGACCTGGTCGTAGCCGGTGATCTCCGTGAGGTCCGCTTCAAGATCCTCGATCAGTTCACGCCAACCCGCCGTCTGGTGGTCAGGAGCGAACGGGTGGATCGAGGCGAACTCCGGCCAGGAAATGGCTTCCATCTCAGCAGTCGCGTTGAGCTTCATGGTGCATGAACCCAACGGGATCATGGTGCGGTCCAGCGCGAGGTCCCGGTCTGACAGCTTGCGGATATAGCGCAACAGCTGCGTCTCGGAACGGTGCGTGTTGAACACCGGGTGCTGCAGGAAATCGGAGGTGCGGACCACGGATGCGGGCAGTTCGAACCCGGAGGCGTCCCCCACTGGACCGGCCCCGAAGGCAACGGCCACTGCGGAGAGGACTTCCGGCGTCGTGGTTTCATCAACCGAAACGCCAACGGTGTCGGCGTCGATCAGCCGCAGGTTGATGCCGCGGGCTTCGGCGGCGGCGATGACCTTGTCCGCCTTGCCGGGAACGCGGACGGTGAGGGTGTCGAAGAAGGCCTCGGACACGAGTTCGCGGCCAGCCTTTTGCAGGGTCGAAGCCAAAACGCGGGCGTGTCCGTGGACTGTTTCGGCGATCGCCTTCAGGCCCTCGGGACCGTGGTACACGGCGTACATCGAGGCGACGATCGCGAGCAGCGCCTGGGCGGTGCAGATGTTGGACGTGGCCTTCTCACGGCGGATGTGCTGCTCACGGGTTTGCAGCGCCAAACGGTAGGCCGGTACGCCGGCGTTGTCCTTGGAAACGCCCACGATGCGGCCCGGAAGCGTGCGCTCCATGCCTTCGCGGACGGCCATGTAGGCAGCGTGCGGGCCGCCGAAGAACAGCGGCACACCGAAACGCTGCGCGGTACCGACGGCGATGTCCGCACCTTGCTCGCCCGGGGGCGTGATGAGGGTGAGCGCCAGCAAATCGGCGGCAACCGTGACCAGGGCACCGCGTTCCTTGGCGTCGGCGATGACTCCGGAGTGGTCAAACACACGGCCCGAAACCCCGGGCTGCTGCAGGACAATACCGTTGATGTCGCCGTCGGGAAGTCCGGCGGACAGGTCCGCAATCTCAACCTCGAAGCCCAGCGCCTCGGCGCGGCCCCTCACAATGGCGATGGTCTGCGGAAGGAGGTCGGCGTCCAGGACGGTCTTGCCGTCCTTCGCCGTCTTGTTCTTGTTGGCCCGGCGCATCAGCAGCACGGCCTCAGCTACGGCCGTGGCTTCATCCAGCAGGGAAGCATTCGCCACGGGGAGTCCGGTGAGGTCCTGCACCATAGTCTGGAAGTTCAGGAGAGCCTCAAGGCGGCCCTGGGAAATTTCGGGCTGGTACGGCGTGTAGGCCGTGTACCAGGCTGGAGCTTCCAGGATGTTGCGGCGGATAACGGGCGGGGTCACGGTGTCGTAGTAGCCCTGGCCGATCATCTGCACGGCGGTCTTGTTCTTGGACGCCAGTTTGCGTAGCTCGGCGAGAACCTGCACCTCGGTGAGGGCATCCTGGAGCTTGAGGGCAGTGTCCTGGCGGATGGAATCGGGGACGGCGACATCCACCAGACCGTCGACAGAGTCGTAGCCGATGGCCTTGAGCATGGTGTCAACGTCGGCTTGGCGACGGGCGCCGATGTGCCGGTCCGCGAAGGCGGTGGGGGTTGATTGAACAGTCAAGAGGAACTCCATGATTCAGGCGCCCAGTGAGCGCCACGATGATGTGGGGTTCCTCCCCGCTCTGTATTGGACCTGAGAGATTCCGCAGGAATGATTGCCTGCTTGCACCGTCGGTGAGCCCGGTTGCCCGGACTGCTTTCCAGAGTTGCCTAACCGCGGCGGTACATGGGCCTGAGAGATTCCTGGGGAGGATTTGCTCCTACGGCGCCTGACTGGATGTACCGGCAGGACTCTCCCGCCGCAGATCAAAAGCGTTGCGTCACCTGAGTGACACGCTTCACACCATAGCGGGTTATTTTGAGAAAGCGCAAGCAAGGTGACGTTACTGCTGCATGGCCTCGTGGATCTGCAACGCGAACCACAGCTGTGCCACGGTTGAGGTTTCACCCATGTCCAGCCCCGTCAGTTCACCGATTTTCCGGATCCGGTAGATGATGGTTTGCCGGTGCGCGAACAGGGCGGCAGCTGTCTTTTGCCACGACCGCTGCGAGTCCAGGTAAGTCCTCAGCGTGACGATGAGATCACCGTCCTGGCCCTGCTCGTAGTCGAAAATCGGTCCCAGGAGACGCCGGACCAGCGCAGTTCCTTCCTCGAAACCCGTGAGCCCAAGCCATGACGGCCCCTCCGCGTACCGGGCCAACCCCAGCTTGTTGGCCCTGGCTGAACCGAGCGCCCAGAGGGACTCCTGCAACGCCCGCTGTATAGCGCCGACGGCCGCCGGCGCACTGATCCCGATCGCGGCGTCAGTTCCTCCGCAATGGACCAGGACGTCGTCGGGCACATCGGCCGGAACCACCACGTGGAGCCTGTTGTTCCGCTTCAAGGACGCCGACGCAACCCCGTGCCGCCACAGTTCGATGTGCACGTCAGCCAGCCCGCCGCCGTCGTCCGCCACGCCGGAAGCGTCCGCTGACATGGTCGCGAGCACGAAGCCCTGGGCCGGCACGTCAAAAGCCGTCAGCCGGCTCTCCATCTCGGCCACACCCAAACGTCCATCCATGGCTTGCATCAGGAACTCGCCGGCCAAGCGGTGGCGGCCTTCCAGCGACAGGACAATGCGCGAGAGCTGCAGTCCCAACACCGTTGCGGCATGAAGAAGTACGACGGCGTCCGGGTGCGGTTCGCTGTTGGGCAGCACCACCAAGAGCGCGTTGGCATGGGTGGGGATGTCCATGGTCAGCACATGCCTGCCGCGGATCCGGTGCCACTGGAAGTTCTTTCCCGCCAGGCCCACCTGCCCGGACAACGGTGCCCACGCATCGGTGAGGAACCCGGGAAGTACCTTGCCGTCGGGATGCCAGGGGTGGAGGCAGCGGCGGTCCACCACGAAGAGTTCCGCGTCGAGTTCGGTTGATAGCCGCTGGACGAGGCTCTGCCAATGGTCCTCGGACGCTCCGGCAGTGCGGAGAAGATCATAAACGCGGGCTGTTTGGCGTAAACGGCGGGACTCTTCGAGCAGCGAAGACTCGGCAACCGAACGGGCTATGGCGATGAACGGCAGCGGATACGGGATGTTGATCAGGGGCAGCGGGAGCCGGTTGCAGGCCTCCAGGAACTCGTCCGTTAGCGGCGGTGCGTGCATCTTTTCACCGATCGCCAGTGCGCTGGCGCCACTGTCCACCAGGGCCTCGGCGAGCGCTACTTGGCCGGCTGCATCAGGGGGAATGGAGAGGCCGTTGGTCATCATGAGCTCCCCGCCGGTGACCCACTCCCACAGCCTGGGTAGGTCCGAGGTGTGCGCCCAGGTGATCCGGTTATCGGCGCCGTCCGCACCGGCAAGGAGGGTGAGGCCCAGCTGTGGCTCGGCAACGAGTTCGGCCACGGTAATTGCCATAGTTGCGCTCCGATTCCTTGCGTTGACGGCGTTCTGGCTGCCGTATCAAGCGACACTTAGACATTCGTCTAAACGCCTCGACCATTTGTAGTCAATGTAGCGCTATCCGCAGTGATCCGCGTCACCAAGAATGGAATTACTTACTTCCCGCTCAACGGCGAGCACCCCTCACCCCAAGGATCCGTCAATGACAACGCACCAGCCCATCGGCCCTGTCGACGCAACCAAAGTCCCCCGGTATGCAGGCCTCGGTACCTTCGCCCGCCTCCCCCAAATCGACCGCGTCCCGGATTACGACATCGCGATCGTCGGCGTCCCGTTCGACGGCGGAACCTCCTTCCGGCCCGGCGCCCGTTTCGGTCCTGCCGCAGTCCGCGAAGCATCCCGCCTCCTCCGTCCCGGCTACCACCCGGAGCTCGACGTTGAGCCTGTGTACGAAGCTCAGGTGGTGGACGCCGGTGACATCGCCTGCACCCCCTACGACATCACCCGGGCTGTCCGGGAGATCGAAGAGCAGGCTTTGCCTTTGATGAGCGAAGACAAGCGCCTCATTTCCATCGGTGGCGACCACACCATCGCGCTGCCCATGCTGAGGGCTTTGAACAAGGTCCATGGCCCGGTTGCGCTGCTGCACTTCGACGCGCACCTGGACACGTGGGACACCTATTTTGATCAGCCCATCACGCACGGCACCATCTTCCGCCGCGCCTTTGAGGAAGGTCTCCTTGTGGAGGACAAGTCGATGCATGTGGGAATCCGCGGACCGGTCTATGATCGCAACGATTTCCTCCGCGACCACGAGTTCGGCTTCCAGATCATCCGTTGCTCGGACCTGGACGTGATCGGCGTTCCGGCGGCCATCCAACGCGTGAAGGACAGGCTGGGAGACACCCCGGTTTACGTCTCCATCGACATCGATGTCCTGGATCCGGCCTTTGCGCCCGGCACAGGCACCCCGGAGATGGGCGGGCTCCACTCCCGGGAACTCCTGGCCCTGCTCCGCGGACTGAACGGCATCAACATCGTGGGCGCCGACGTCGTCGAAGTCGCTCCGGCGTACGACCATGCGGATATCACCACGGTAGCCGCAGCCACTCTGGTCTTCGACCTCCTGGGCCTGATGGTGAACCGCAGCAAGGCCACCACTGTTCGTGAACTGGCCTCGGCTACCAGGACCCTGTCATGAGCACCGCCCCAACAACTGAGGTTCCCCGGCTGGAGGACAAAACCATCCAGCCCATCCCGGCCAACGAGCGTCACGGCAAGGCAAGGGACCTCTTCACCATCTGGTTCGGTTCCAACATCATGATCATGACCATCGTGACCGGCGGACTAGCCACCACGGTGTTCGGCCTGGGCTTCGTCCCGGCCATCGCGGGCATCATCATCGGCAACGTCGTGGGCGGCATCTTCATGGCGCTGCACTCCGCCCAAGGCCCGCAGCTGGGCGTGGCACAGATGATCCAGACCCGTGGCCAGTTCGGCTCGTTCGGTGCCTTGTTGATCGTGGTCATCGTGGTGGTCATGTACGTCGGCTTCTTTGCCGCCAACCTGGTGTTCGGTGGCGAAGCAATGGCCGCCGTGAGCCCCGGTATCAGCGTTGACGCGGGCATCATCATCATTGGGGTGGTCAGTGTCATCGCCACGATTTTCGGCTACCGCCTCATTCACGCCTATGCACGCGTACTGAGTGTCGCCGCCGGCTTGGCCCTCCTGCTGGCCTTTGGCTGGATTCTGGTGGTCCACGGATTGCCCGGCAACTTCCTGGAGACCGGTAACTTCAACTGGGTGGGCTTCATGGGCACCATCTCCGTCTCGGCCCTGTGGCAGCTTGCCTACGCGCCTTACGTCTCCGACTACTCTCGCTACATGCCGCAAGGCACTGGCTCGGCCCCGGCCTTCTGGGCCTCCTACTCAGGCTGCGTGCTGGGAACTCTGTTCCCCATGATCCTCGGCGCCTTGGTGGGCACCCTGGCCGTGTCCATGAGCACCGGCGATGTGGAAATTGTCGGCAGCCTGGGCGCCCTGCTCCAGCCTTGGACCCTGATCATCGTGGGCATCTTCTGCCTGGGGGTCGCGGCGTCGAACGCCATGAACCTGTACTGCGGCGTCCTATGCACCCTGACCATCGGCCAGACGTTCAAGCCGAGCTGGCTGCCGCGTGCCAAGACCCGCAGCATTGCCGCGATCATCCTCTTCGTCGTCGCAGTGTCCATCGCCCTGTTCGCCCGCGACAACTTCATCCTCTTCTACACCAACTTCCTGTCCTTCCTGATGTACGTCCTGGTTCCCTGGACGGCTATCAACCTGGTGGATTACTACCTTCTGCGGCACGGCGACTACCGGGTTGAAGACTTCTTCAAGCGCGACGGCGGCGTGTACGGGCGGTTCAATTGGGTGGCCATCGGCTCCTACATAGCGGGTGCCCTGATCCAGGTCCCGTTCTCGGCAACGGCCATCTACACGGGCCCCTTGGCCGCGGCCATGGGCGGCGTGGACATCTCGTGGATCGTCGGCCTTGTGGTGGTCGCGCCCCTCTATTACGTCGCTGCCCGGGTCTTCGGCAAGAAGACAGAAGCCGCCCCCTTTCCCGCAACTGCCCTCACCCCAGACCTCATCTGATCAGCCCCCCTCATCTGACCAGCCCCTCATCTGAAAGCGAAGCATCATGACTGCCACCCAGACCCAACAGTTCACCGTCCGACGCCCTACCCCTGACCACGTCCCCAACCTGTCGCTCCCCTTGCCACCAACAGGGCACTTCATCAACGGATCCTTCGTCCCGGGATCCTCGGGCCAGTCCATCGACGTCGTGGATCCCACCACGGAGCAGGTCATCGCCTCGGTCCAGGCGGGCACCGCCGATGATGTGGACGCCGCTGTTGCCGCCGCCGTCGTCGCCCAAAAGACCTGGGCTGCCACCACCCCGAAGGAACGCGCTGATGTCCTGAACCTGATCGCCAACATCATCGAGCAGAACCGCCAGGCGTTCCAGGCCATCGAGTCGGCCAATACCGGCAAGCCGCAGGCTGTGTCTGAGGACGATGTCTCCAGCACCATCGACACCTTCCGCTTCATGGCCGGCGCCTCGCGAACGCTGACCTCCATGGCGGGTGGCGACTACGCCACAGACCACACCTCGGTGATCCTTCGCGAACCCGTGGGTGTGGTGGGCGTCATCACTCCATGGAACTACCCGCTGCTGATGGCCGCCTGGAAGATTGCGCCCATCCTCGCGGCCGGCAACAGCATTGTCATCAAGCCCTCCGAACAGACCCCGCTGTCCACGCTTAAGCTGGTGGAAGTGCTGGCCGGACGTATTCCTGATGGCATCCTCAACGTGGTCACAGGTCGCGGCCGGACGGTTGGGCAGCGGTTGTCCGAACACCCGGACATTGCGTTGGTGGCTCTGACCGGCAGCGTCGTCAGCGGCCAGGCGGTGGCCGAAACCGCCGCGAAGTCCGTCAAGCGCGTCCACCTGGAACTCGGCGGCAAGGCTCCTGTTGTTGTCTTCCCCGACGCCGACCTCCGCGCCGCCGCTGCCGGCGTGAGGAACGCAGGCTTCTGGAACGCCGGCCAGGACTGCGGCGCTGCTTGCCGCGTCCTGGTGCACGAGTCCGTAGCCGAAGAATTCACTGAGCACCTGGTCCGTGAGGTCAGCACCCTGGTGATCGGCGATCCCGAGGCGGGTGACGACGTCGAAATCGGCCCCATGATCTCGCTCCCCCACTACGAGCGGGTCAAGGAATCCCTGGCAGAAGCGCGGGCCGCAGGGCTCACCATCGCCTTGGGCGGATCGGCCCTGGAAGGTCCCGGGTACTTCATTGAGCCCACGGTCATCAGCAACGTTCCAGCCGGCGCGCACATCGCCACGCACGAGATCTTCGGACCCGTCGTTACGGTGGAAACCTTCAGCACCACCGAGGAAGCGGTGACACGTGCCAACGAGAGCCCCTACGGCTTGTCGGCCTCGGTGTGGACCAAGGATTCCAGCCTTTCCCTTCGGATTCCCAAGCAGCTGGATTTCGGCACGGTCTGGGTCAATGCGCACCTGGTCCTGGCCTGCGAGGTACCGTGGGGCGGATTCAAAGGTTCCGGCTATGGCCGCGACCTCTCGCTCTACGCCCTGGATGACTACTCGCGCACCAAGCACGTCATGATCAACCACGGCGCGTAAGCGTACAGACAAGCAACGGAGCTTTCACCATGACCACTCATGTTCCCCGGGCGGCGGCCGCACCGGCCGCCGCCACTCCCACGGTCCCCTTCACCACGGACGTTACGTGGACCAACTGGGGCGGTAACCAGAGCGCGACTCCGGCCTTCACCGTGCGGCCCAGGAATGAACAAGAAGCGCTCGACGCCGTCCGTTTCGCCATTCGCGAAGGCTTGCCTGTGCGGGCGGCCGGTTCAGGGCACTCGTCCTCACCGTTGGTTCAGACCGGCGGTGTCCTGATGGACATGTCCGGGCTCTCGGCCATCACGGGTACTGATCGGGTGGGGCGCCGGGCCCGGGCACTGGCCGGGACCACCATCAACGCGTTCGGTGATGCCCTGTGGGACAAGGGCTTGGCGCTCAGCAACCAGGGTGACATCGACAAGCAACAGATCGCTGGGGCGCTGGCCACCAGCACCCACGGCTCCGGTAAAGACCTGGGCAGCTTCTCCTCCAAACTGCGCTGGGTGAAGCTGATCAACGGCTACGGCGAGATCGTGGAGATCGGCGAAGGCCAGCTGCGCGAACTTCGCGCCGCGCAGACGGCCCTGGGTACTTTGGGCATCTTCCTGGAAGTCGAGCTGGCCGTAGAGGACAGGTACTACCTGCAGGAACAGATCACCTACCCCACCTGGGCGGAAACGGCATCCACGTGGCAGGCCGACATCGATGACAACAGGCACTACTCGTTCCTCTGGTGCCCGGAGGACGACTCCTGTGAACTCCTGGACCTCCCCGGCTCGCCGGATCACAGCATGGGTGGCCGCAGCTACACCAAGCGGTACAACGTTGCTTCGATTCAGGACGAAAGCCAGCTCTCCTCCGTGGAAGGTGCACGATTGGACCGCTCCTACCGGATCTACCCCGGAGGATTCACCACGCAGTTCCATGAACTTGAGTACTTCGTCCGCAGCGAGGATGGTTTGGTGGCCGTCGAGGCCATCCAGGACCTGATCCGCAGCAAGTATCCAGAGCAGAAGTACCCGGTGGAGGTCCGCTGGGTGAAGTCCGACGACGCCTACATGTCCCAATTCCAGGGCCGTGACAGTACCGTCATCACCCTGACCACTGAACCCGGCACCGACTACTGGCAGTTCTTCCGCGACGCCGACGCTGTCCTGCAGGACTTCGAACCCCGCGCTCACTGGGGCAAGATCCACTTCATGACCCGCAGCCGGCTGGAGCGCCTGTACCCGGAGCTGGACACGTTCATCCAGGTTCGTCGGGAGTTCGACCCCCGCGGAATGTTCCTCAACGACCACACCCGGGCGCTGCTCGCCTGATAGCCCGCCCGTCGGCCGGGGGTGAGAGAAGGCGCAAACCCTCTCTCACCTCCCGGCCCCTCCCAACAAACCCTCTCTCACCCCCCGGCCCCTCCCAACAAACCCTCTCTCACCCGATTGACACCCGCTTGAAACCGCGGGGTGGTATTTTGATCACTGCTGAGGCAGACACCCGCACCCAATCGGAGGACCATCCATGTTTAAGGGTTTCAAGGACTTCATACTTCGCGGCAACGTGATCGAGCTGGCCATTGCCGTCGTCATCGGCAGTGCCTTCACCGCCCTTGTGGCAGCCTTTACCAATCACATCATCAACCCCGTGATCGCGGCGGCCGGCGGCATGAACGCCGAAGGACTGGGCTTCAAGATCTGGGAGAACAACCCCGCGACGTTCGTTGATTTCGGCTCCGTCCTGACGGCCCTGGTGACCTTCGTCATCACTGCAGCCGTGGTGTACTTCATCTTCGTGGCGCCGATGAACAAGATTAACTCCCTGGTGAAGGAGCGCCTCTCCACCGAGGAGCCGGAGGAAGAGCCGCTGCCTGCTGACACAGCACTGCTGGCCGAAATCCGCGACCTCCTGAAGGAAGCTGCCGCCCAGCGCGACACAAACAACATCTCGGAACTCGACTCAGACCTGGATTCCGACCGCACCCGCTAAAACGGGAAGCTCATCCAGACCGGACAGCTCGTCGCGAGCGTTCCTTCCCAGTTGCTTGACCTGAGCCCGGCGTTCTCCCCGCGAGAACGCCGGGTTCTTGCGGTTCCGGCCCGGCCCCGCGCGCACCAACTGGGAAGGAGCGGTTGCCCTCTGCGGAAACAGTCCTGTCCGCGGAAACCTGCCTGTCCCCGGAACGTGACCGCAGGGCAACCGGCCTGAAACAGGGGCAGGGCAGCATGAAAACATGAAGCCCAACCCGAGCACTCCCGTCACCGCGGATCTCCTCTGTGATGTCTGCGGTCAATTGCCCGAAGCTTCCAAAGCCCGGCTCACCCTCGCCAACATCGCGGTCATGCTTCCCATCGAACTCCTGGTCCATGCAGCTGTGGTTGGAACCCATCTGCCCTACGTGGCCAAGGTCCTGCTGCTGGCAGTCACCGCCACGGTATTGGTCATCTGGGTGGCTGAGCCGTCCGCTGCCAAGGTCCTCCGACGATGGCTGCACGCGCCGGCGCTCCGTCAGCGGCGCACACTGCACCTCGCTCCTGCCCTGTGGCGCGCCCGGACCGTTCTGTTGGACCAGCCAGGGTCCCTGCAGAAGGTCACGCTGTCCCTCGCCAGGTTGGACGCCAATATCCTCAGTCTTCATATCCATCCGATGACCGGAACCGGCTCAACTCACGCGGGCTTCTCCGCTCAGACAGGTGCCGATGAACGGGTCATGGACGAGTTCGTTCTCTCCGCACCGGGCAATGTCACCGAGCAGGAACTGCTAAAAGCACTGCACGACGGCGGCGGGCATGAGTCCCATGTCTGGCCCACCACTGCTTTGGCCATGGCAGACGGCCAAACCAAGGCGCTGAGCCTCGCCGCCCGGGTCGCCGGGAATCCGCAGGAACTTCCCATGGCTGTCGCCGAGCTGCTTTCCGCAAAAGTTGTGGCGACGGACCCGGAAGGCCCGGCACCCGGGGTGACTACCGGCGTCGGGCCCTCAACCGACATCCTCAAGATCCCGACTGCCTGGCATGGGCCGCTGATCTTCTCCCGTCCAGGCGAGCCGTTCAGCCCGGCGGAATCGGCGCGAGCGCATCGGCTGGCTGAGCTCGCCGAAATTTTGGCATACAGTCCTGCAGCAACGGAGGGCTCCCGCGGCTAGCCGAGGCACCGCTCCTTTCAGGTTTACTCCAGCAAAACCCGACGTTTCGTAATGAAACGCCGGGGTCTGGCCTGCCATTGCAAAAAAGCCGTAGGAATCACAGCAGGAACAGTCACATGTGGTTTTTAGGATCTGTATACCAAACCCCTTGACAGTGTGCCGGGTCACATCTACCTTTGTTTTTGGGATCCCAAAACGGGATCCCAAATGATCCGCTTCCGGCTGTGATCCCGCTCCATCGATGAGCAGGGACCGCAACAGTTGCCGCCGGCACGGGTCAGGCTGCAGCGGTATCCCGCCCGGCTCATCCCCCCAAAAGACATTCCATCCCGTTGACTCCTAATGAAGGAGAAGCTGTGTCTCCCCAAAACACCCAACTGGCAACCGAGGAAACCCAAGAAAACGAGCCAACCTCCGGCAAGGACGGCGTGCAGCGACGCACGAACGTCCGCTGGAAGCTCTTCATCCTGCTTCTGGTCCTCGTCGCAGTCAATTACATCGACCGCGGATCCATCTCCGTGGCCTTGCCCATCATCCAGAAGGAATTCAACCTGCCACCTGAGCTCGTAGGGCTCTTGTTGTCAGCCTTCTTCTGGACTTACGCCCTCATGCAAATCCCGGTCGGCTGGCTGATCGATAAGTTCGGCCCCCGCAAAATGGTCACCGCCTCCTGCATCGGCTGGGGCGCGGCCACGGCCGCCTCCGGTTTCGCTGGTGGCTTCCTCAGCATGTTCATTGCCCGTTTGGGTATCGGCGTCACCGAGGCAGGTGTCATGCCCGCCGGCGGCAAGCTCAACGCCATCTGGATGCACAAGAAGGAACGTGGCCGCGGCGCCACTATTCTCGACGCCGGAGCTCCCCTGGGTGCAGGCCTGGGCGGCATCCTCATCACCTGGCTGATCGCCTCCACCGGCAGCTGGCGGATGTCCTTCATCATCGCCGGCGCCGCTACCATCCTCATGGGTTTGGCAGTCTGGTGGTACATCCGCGACAACCCCCGCCAGCACAAAGGCGTCAATGAGGCCGAAGCAGCCTACATTGAGGCTTCCCACGCCGAGGACGACGCCGAGGCCGCGAAGGAAGGCGCCCAAGGCAAGCGTGCGCTCCTCCCCTACTTGAAATTCCGGTCCTTCTGGGCAATGTGCTTCGGATGGCTTGGCTTCAATGGGGTCTTCTACGGGCTGCTGACCTGGGGCCCGCTGTACCTGGCCCAGGCCAAGGGCTTCGATCTGAAGACCATTGGCTGGTCCACGTTCGTCATCTTCGGCGCGGGCTTCGTCGGTGAAATCCTGGGCGGCATCATTGCAGACAAGTGGCGGGCCTCCGGCGCATCCGCCAACCGCGTCATGCGTACGCTGCTGGGCATCTCCAGCGTCGTCGTGGTGGGTGGGCTGGTAGGTGTCACCGTGGTCGCAGACCCGATCACCGCCGTCGTGCTTCTCTCGGTAGTCCTGTTCTTCCTGCGCTGGGTTGGCCTCTTCTGGTCCATTCCGTCCATCCTTGGCGGCCGGACCAACGCCGGCGTCCTGGGCGGTGCCATGAACTTCAGTGGCAACATTGCCGGATTCGTCACGCCGATTGTGGTAGGCCTGATTGTCGGAGCCACCGGCTCCTACACCTGGGCATTGCTGTACTTTGTTGGATCCGCAGTGGTCATGGGCGTCTCGGTGCTGGCCCTGGATTACAACAAGCGACTCCCGGTCTAACTCGCACAGACCGGTCCGGCCGGAGGGTCCTGAACCGCCCGACTGCCGGACGCCCGCCGGGTGGCCGGGCGCACTGCCTCACACATCACGAAATGGAGCTGTACATGCTAGCCGCAGAAGACACGAAGAACGCTGACCGCCCCCTCCGGGAGTCAGTGCGTGACACGCTCCGTTCAAGGATTTTCGAGGGGCACTATGCGCCCGGCACCCGGTTGGTGGAACGCGATCTCGCCGCAGAATTCAACGTCTCCCGCCTTCCCATCCGCGAAGCACTCCGCATGCTCCGTCAGGAAGGACTGATCAGGGACCGTGCCGGGCGCGGCTCTGAAGTCAGCGGGCTGAGCCCCAAGGACGTGGAAGATCTGTTCGATGTCCGCCAATCCCTTGAGGTCCTGGCTTGCCGGCTGGCCTCCAAACGAGCCACCCCGGGTGACCTCGAGTATCTCCAAGGCCTCTTGGACGAGGCCGATCGCTGCCTGGCCAAAGGCTCCATCCTGGAAGCGCACCGCGCCAACAGCGAATTCCACGATGCCATCACGCGCATCGCCAACAACGACTTTCTCCGCTCCGCACTGGAACCCCTGCAGGGACGCATGCACTGGCTTTTCCGCCACGTCAGCGACCTCCCGGAACTCATCCGGGAACACCGCGACCTCTACGCCGCCATCGCCAGCGGCGATCCGGACCGCGCAGCCGCCCAATCGGCGTCGCACATCGGCAAATACCGCGAACAGTTCCCGCAGGATTCCAGCGCAACCGAGCCCAAGCTGCAACGGAAGAAACCATGAAACTCCTGGTCATCAACCCCAACATCAGTGACGACGTCACCGCTCTGATCCAGGCCGAAGCCCAAAGGTCTGCAGGACCGGATACCGAACTGATCGTCCGGACTGCTGCACACGGCGTCGAGTACATCGAAACGCGCTTCGAGTCCCTTATCGCCGCGGGTGCGGTCGCAGAACTGATCGCCGAGTACGCTCACGACGACGCCACCGGACTCCCGCACGACGCCGCCGCTGGCGGTGGCCCGGTGGACGGCGTCATCGTGGCTGCGTTCGGGGATCCTGGCATGCCTGCTCTGAAAGAGCTGGTCGGTGTTCCGGTCATCGGCATCACTGAAGCGGCCCTGTGCGCAGCAGCACTGCAAGGCCACCGCTTCTCCATCATCGCCATCTCGGACCGTATCCAAGCCTGGTACCTGGACTGCGTTGAGCGGTTCGGTTTTGGCGGCCGGCTGGCTTCCATCCGCTCCATTAACCAGAGCCTGAACTCCGTCGGCTCAGTACAGGCTGACTTCCGGGAAACCCTTTTGGCGCTCAGCCGTAGGGCCGTCGAGGAGGACGGCGCCAACGTCGTCATCCTGGCAGGCGCCCCATTGGCCGGACTTGCCCGCGAGCTGGAAGGACAGATCCCCGTGCCTGTTGTGGACGGCATATCGGCCGGCATCCGCATGACCGAAGCCGTGGTGGCACTCCGCTCGGGAACCCATCGCAGTGGCTCGTTCGCCGCTCCCCCTGTCAAGGCCCGCCGGGGCCTGTCGGATAACCTCGACGCCGCTTTGGCCGTCGCGCAGTCGGCTCACCGCCCTGCCACTGTCTAGAAACCTTCAAGAACAAAAGGAGGACAACGATGTCCCAACTCCCAGATCTCGTCATTGCCCACGGAACCGTGGTCAACAGCTTCGGCCGGCAGCCAGCCCACGTGGTGCTGGACGGAGGCCGGATCACCCGGATCGTCGACGCCGCTGAGGCTGTCCCCGCCGCCGTCAAAACCGTGGACGCGTCCGGCAAGCTGGTCATCCCCGGAGGCGTGGATGGCCACTGCCACGTGGCGCAGGTGACCGGCCGCTTCCGCACGCTGGATGACTACCGGACCACCTCAACAGCCGCTCTGTGGGGTGGCACCACCACCATCATCGACTTCGGAATTCCGCGCGACGCCCAGGAAACTCCGCTCGACGCTGTGCTGAACAAGAAGCGCCTGGCCACCGAGTCGCGCTGCGACGTTGCCCTGCACGGATCAGTGGTCAGCTGGGACGAGACCGTGCCGTGGCAGTTGGAGCAGCTCGCTGCAGAGGGCGTCCGTTCGGTAAAGATGTACACCACCAACCGCGGCTCCACCATGGCCGATGGGGACACCGTCCTGAAGGTCATGCGGGAAATGGTGCGTCTGGACGGCCTCACATACATCCATGCCGAGCACGATGCCATCATTACCGACTGCACCGAACAGCACGCTTCTGATGGCCGCATCGGCATTGAGCACCTGCACCGTACCCGGCCCGAACTCGCCGAGGAGGTCTCCGTCCAGGAGACCCTGGCCATGGCCGAGTACACCGGAGCGCCCGTGTACTTTGTGCATCAGTCAACGCCCGGTGCCGTGGATCTGGTGACCGAGGCCCGCGAGCGCGGACAGGAGGCCTACTCCGAGACATGCCCGCACTACCTGACCTTGGATGACACCGTCTACGGTTCTGCATTCCCGGAGTGGTACGCCTGCTGCCCGCCCATGCGCAGCCCCGAAACGGTGGCCGCGCTGAAGGAGCGCCTCGCTGCCGGAGCGATCCACACGGTCTCTTCGGACCACTCCTGCTATGACCTCTCGCAGAAACGTGAGCGCACAGACGACGTCCGGTACATGCCGCACGGGCTGCCCGGCGTGGAGACCCGCATGCCTGTGGCCTTCACGGCCTTGGTGACCGAATCCGGAGGTTCGGTGGAGGACTTTGTTGAGGTGTTCTCCGCCGGTCCCGCACGGATCAACGCGCTGCCGCGCAAGGGTGCAATCGTGGAGGGGTTCGATGCCGACCTGGTGATCTTCGATCCCGCCACACAGCGAACGGTCGACGGCGGCGCGCTGCACATGGGGACTGATTTCTCGCCTTTCGAGGGGAAGACGCTGAACGGCTGGCCTGCCGTGGTTGTCTCTGCCGGACGGGTGGTCCTCGACGACAGTGGCTTTCATGATCCCGGTGCAGTGGGGCGCTTCGTAGCCCGGAACGGTTTCATTGAGCATCGCGATGCCCTTGCCGAACCTCTGACCGCTCATGCGGCGTCTGTCACTGCCGCTTCTGCCACCGCCTAGGAGCCACCATGCCTTCAGAGAACCGCCCCACCCGCATTGGCATGATCGTGCCGTCGTCCAATACCTGCCTTGAGCCGCAGAGCTACCGGATCCTCGGCGATCGCCACGATGTCACCATCCACTCAGCGCGCATTCCTGTCACCCGCATTGCCTTGGATGATTCCTCCGACAAGCAGTTCGATTCGTCCGTCATGCGTGCCGCCGCCGAGCTGTTGGCCACGGCGAATGTGGACGTGATCGCTTGGAATGGGACCTCAGGATCGTGGCTGGGCGCTGCGCATGACCACGCAGTGGTCCGCGAGATCACCGAGGCCACGGGAATCCCGGCTACAACGTCCACGCTCGCCTACCTTGAGGCGTTCGCTGTCTTCGGCACTGAGAGGATCGGGCTGTTCACGCCCTACACCGCGGATGTGAATGAAGCCGTGATTAGCTCATACGGCCGCGAGGGAGTCAAGACTATCGACCATCGCCATCTGGATCTCAGCGACAACGAGTCCTTCGCCAGAGTCACCAACGACGAGATGCTTCCAGGTTCCCTTGAACTGGCGGCTTCGCACCCGGATGCCTTGGTCTATCTGTGCACCAATTTGTACGGCGCCAATATCACCGCCGAGGTAGAGGCACGCACGGGCGTTCCCGTGCTCGACTCCGTCGCGGTCACGCTGTGGCATGCGCTGAAGCTGGCTGGCGCTCCTTTGCTTGACCCGAAATGGGGACGGTTGCTGGCGGACCCTGTGTAAGGCCCGGGAGCCGGTGCCGCGTCAGCTTTCGTCCACCTTTTCCAGAAGCTTCCCCAAGGCATCACGAATATCGTCGTAGTCATACTGACCGGCCCTGCTCTCGGCGGAAATAACACCGCAGCGGTGGATTTTCTTGAAGTCACCAATCGGGAATTTGTAGTGGCCCTTTTGATCGTCGGGGTGTTCGTCGTCCACACCAAGAAACCACTTGGAATACTCGGCATGCCCATGCTTTTCCAGAAACGCGTTCTCATCCTTGGAGGTGGGAGCATGCTCGCTCCAGTCATCACGGGTGTCCTTGACCACCTTGCCGTCGCGGATCAGGTGCTTCGCGTGGTCGAAAGCCTTGTTGTTGAGTTTCACGGTCATGGCGCAACCTCGCTGGTGGGGCGGTTCGGCATAGGCACTTTGTGCAGCCCAGCATAGGACCATCACGGACCGCCCCGGAAGCCCCGGACAGACGTCGGCCGGACTGAAGGGGTTCACCCAGGATGTTGTTGCGCAGGCGTCAACTACAGCCCCTTGACCGCCCCCAGCACCTTGGTCAACGAGTCCTTGGCATCGCCAAACAAGAGAGTGGTCTGCGGCTCGTACAGGAGCTCATTCTCAATCCCGGCAAACCCCGGCCTCATGGAGCGTTTGAGGAACACCACCTGCCGGGCGTCGGCCACCTCCAGGATGGGCATCCCATAGATCGGTGAGCCGGAGGTTGTCTTGGCGGCAGGATTGACAACATCATTGGCTCCCACCACCAGGGCAACATCGGTGGTCTTGAACTCGGAGTTGATCTCGCTCATTTCCTTCAGCGACTCGTACGGCACATTGGCCTCGGCCAGCAGGACGTTCATGTGCCCTGGCATCCGGCCTGCCACCGGGTGGATGGCGAAGTCCACGTCAATCCCCCTCGCTTCCAGAGCCAAAGCGAGCTCTGCCGCGGTGTGCTGCCCCTGCGCGACGGCAAGGCCGTATCCCGGGACGATGATCACGCGCTGCGCATAGCCGAGGAGCACCGCCACGTCCTCTGCGCTGGACGAACGGACCGGCCGCTCGCTCACGGCCGTGGAACCCGCGGTGGATCCGCCCTTGAAGGCGCCGAACATGATGCCGGCAACGCTGCGCCCCATAGCCGCAGCCATGGCACGCGTGAGGATGGTTCCGGATGCTCCCACCAATGTTCCGGCAACCACCAGGAGGACATTCCCCAGCACCAACCCCGACGCCGCGACGGCCAACCCGGTGAACGCGTTCAGGAGCGAGATGACGATCGGTACGTCAGCGCCGCCCACCGGGAGGACCAGGAGGATGCCGGAAACCAGGCCCAACACCAGAAGCACCAAGGCCAACTCCAGCCAACCGTTCAAGATCACCATCACGCCGGCTCCCACCGCGGCCAGCAGCACCAAGGCCATCAGTGCAGGCAGTCCGGGGAACGTCACCGGGCGGGTGGTCATCAGTCCTTGGAGTTTGGCAAAAGTCACACCAGATCCGGCGAACGAGACCGCCCCCACCAGCAAAGTGAAGACGATAGCTACACGGACCCAGGCGTCCCCTGTATGCGGCAGCTCAAGCAACGCCACCAGAGCAGCGGCGCCGCCGCCCACACCGTTGAACAGGGCAACGAGTTGGGGCATCTGCGTCATGTGCACCCGACGGGCCACAGGGGCAGCCACGCCCGATCCCACCACAATCGCCCCGAGAATCCAGGGAATGTTGTCCAGTTTCACGGATACAAACACCGTCACCACCGCCAGCAGCGCACCAAATGCCCCAATGAGGTTTCCCCGCCTGGCCGTCCGTGGTGAGTTCAGGCCCTTCAAGGCCAGGATGAAACAGGCTGCCGCGGCCAGGTACAGCAGAGCCGTCCAGGTGGGATTGAGCAGCGTCATTGGCGGCGCTCCTTAGCCCCGGGTTCCACCGCATCAACGTTCGACGGCGGCCGTTGCCTTCCGCGGAACATCTCCAGCATGCGGTCTGTCACCACGAACCCGCCCACCAGGTTGGCCGTGGCCAGGACCACCGCGAACAGGGCCACCGCCAACACCCACGGATCGGCAGCCTGTCCAGCCACGATGATGGCCCCCACCAAAATGATGCCGTGGATGGCATTCGCTCCGGACATGAGCGGCGTGTGCAGGGTGCTGGAAACCTTGGAAACAACTTCGAAGCCCACAAAAACAGCCAGCACGGTGATCGTCAGCAGGCTCATGCCATCCATCAGCGCACTCCTTCAGGTCCGGGCTGGGGACGCCCGGACGGAGCAACCCCCAAGGCCGTGTCGCCAGCGAGCGCCGCGAGTGCCTCCGCTGTGGGCGCATGCCGTACTTCGCCATTGTGGGTGAGGCAGGTTCCGGCCACAACTTCGTCATCAAAGTCCGGGGACACCACGCCGTCACGGGTCATGAGGGTCAGCAAATTCGCGACGTTCTTGGCATAGAGGCGGGACGCGTCCGCCGGCATTGCCGAGGCTGGGTCTTTGATCCCCACCAACGTCACAACGCCCTGGCCGTCGCCGGTGGGGATGGGAATATCCTGCCCCGGGATGCTCCCTTCCACATTGCCGCCGGACTCGGCCGCCAGGTCCACCACCACGGAGCCCGGGCGCATGCCCTGCACCATCTCCCGGCTCACCAGGAGCGGTGCGCGCCTCCCCGGAACGGCGGCAGTGGTGATCAGGACATCAGCCTGCGCGACGTGCGGCGTCAATAGTGCCCGTTGCAGCGCGCCCCTGTCCGCGCTCAGTTCCCGTGCGTACCCGCCTGATGCTTCAGCTGTCTCCAGATCCAGCTTGATGAACGTTCCTCCCATGGACGCCACCTCGTCTGCCGAAGCGGGCCGGATGTCGTTGGCCGAAACCCGGGCACCAAGCCTCTTCGCTGTTCCGATCGCCTGCAGGCCGGCCACGCCGGCCCCCAACACCAGCACCCGGGCGGGCGGGATGGTTCCGGCCGCCGTCATGTAGAGCGGGAAGAACCTTGGCAGCCGCATGGCAGCTTCCAGAACGCACCGGTAGCCGGCCACCAACGCTTGGGAGGTCAGGGCGTCCATGGATTGGGCGCGCGATATCCGTGGGACAAGTTCCAGTGCAAAGGATGTGATCCCGCCGGCGGCGAGTGCCCGCACGGTGGGCAACTCCGACGACGGCGACCCCAGGCCCACGGTGACCGAACCCGGGCGGAGAGCCCCCGCCGTCGACGGTTCCATGGGGCGCACGTGGCAGTAGACATCCAGCATGCCGAGGTCCAAGGACTGAACCAGTGAGGCTCCGGCCTGCCGGTAATCATCGTCGCTGTGGCCGGCGGCCAGCCCGGCGCCGGACTCGACCTCCACCGTCAGTCCCAAACCGGTCAATTGCTTGACCGTTTCCGGCGTCGCGGCCACACGTCGCTCACCGTCGAGCGCCTCGCGCGCTATGCCTGCTTTCACCCGCCACCCCTCTTCCGGAACTCCCCAGAAACCAGTTGGCATGAGTCTATGACCGCGGGGGTCCGGGCGGGAGTAGGGGGCTGCGCTATGTGTACAAGTCCATTAGGGTCGATGGGAGCTGGGGGCAACCAGCCACCACACCGTCGACGAGCCGGTTCCGGCCGTGCCGTCGGGAAGGAACGCCGCTATGGACACGTTCAAAATCGGCTATTTCGTTGGAAGCCTCTCAAGTACTTCCATCAACCGGGTCCTCTCCAAGGCGCTGATCAGCGTCGCGCCGCCAGAGCTGGAGTTCCATGAGATCGCCATCAAGGATCTCCCTCTCTACAGCTCGGACTACGACGCAGATTTCCCACCGGCCGGCCGGGAACTGAAGGACGCCATCGCGGCATCGGATGGAATCCTGTTTGTCTCCCCCGAATACAACCGTTCCATCCCCGGCGCCCTGAAGAACGCCATCGACTGGGGTTCACGACCCTGGGGCACCAATTCCTTCGCCCGCAAGCCCACAGGAATCATCGGCGCATCGCCGGGTGGTATTGGAACGGCCGTGATGCAGTCGTCCATGCGGAGCGTGCTGAGCTTCCTCGACGCGCCCCAGTTGAACGCGCCTGAGGCGTATATCCGCTTCGTGGCGGACGCGTACGACGACGACGGTTCAGTTAAGGACCAAGGTACAGCCGGGCTGTTGCGGCACTACATGGAGGAATACAGCGCGTTCGTGCAGCGCGTCCTTGCCGCCAACGCACCAGGCCACATTGGCGACCAGGAGCCCGATGCAGAGAAGCTGAACCGCTAGTCGAAATCAGGGGTTCAGCGTTCCCGCCGCCAGCTTTCCAATAATGCTGGATTCCAGGTGCTCCAACAGGTGCCGCGGATTGTCATAAACTTCCGCGGCACCAGCCTCGCGCAGCTCAGCCTCGCTGATTCCACCGCAGGTCAGGGCAACGACGGGAACACCGATCGCCGCACCGGCTTTCACGTCCCAGACGGCATCGCCAACAAAAACGACATCCTCCGGGTTGAGCCCGAGCTTCTCCAGGCAGGCCTCCAGGATGTCCGGTGCGGGCTTGCTTTCGTCAGCATCGTTCGAGCTCGTCCACGCGTCGATGGACGAACCGGCGTCCAGGATGTGGCGGCTCACCTCCAGGTCGCGATCCTGCGCCGATGACGCCAGCCCCACGGCCAGCCCGGCGTCGGAGCACGCAGCCAAGAGGTCGCGGGCCGAGTCGAAAGCCCGCAGCGTGGGCCAGAAAGTTGAGAACACGGCGCCGTGGGCTGATTTCAGGTCTTCCTGCATGTCCCGGGGGCAATCAGGTATCAGGCTCTGGATGAGCTTGTCGCCTCCCATGCCTACGCGTCGGTGGATGGCGGACATCTCGATGTCCAGCCCTTCGCGCCGGAAGGCCTGCCACCACGCCAAGGCGTGGAAGTAACTGGAATCAATGAGCGTCCCGTCCACATCGAACAGGACTCCGCGCTTCTTCTGTGCTGCATCAGCTTCCATGGCCTACCACCTTTGCTTGAGACCGTACACCCTGCGGCGCAGGCGCAGGGTCGTTGACAGGTTCCTCCATCACCAGGAGCGCATACCGTTCGGCGGATCCCGTGCGGAGCAGCCCTGTTCCCGCAACATCCCGCATGGCCGCTACTCCCTCTATGGCTTCGTCCAAGGAGGCGTAGCGTTTAGAGAGACCCATCAATGCGTCCCCGCTATCCAACACCAGGATGCGAAATCCTCCGTCGGGGGTTTCCACCAGTTCCAAATGACCGGCCACTCCAACCTCCTCGCCTCGATGACACACCATATAGTAAGACTACTTAGTATAGGCCCGTTCGAAATATTGCGTAACGCGGGAAATAGGCGTCTGCAACTTGTTGTTGGCATGGGCATGACAACAATCGGAATCATCGGTGCAGGACACATTGGCAGCCAGGTCGCACGAAAGGCCGTCGAACTAGGCTACGACGTCGTCATCAGCAACTCGCGGGGCCCCGAAACCCTCAGCGGGCTGGTCGCAGAACTTGGGCCGCGTGCCCGGGCCGCCACGGCGGCTGAGGCAGCAGCGGCGGGCGATTTCGCCGTCGTGACCGTTCCTTTGAAGAACTACCAGAGCATCCCCACGGAGCCGCTCGAAGGCAAGATCGTCATCGACACCAACAACTACTATTGGGAGCGCGACGGCCGCATCCCGGAACTGGATAACGGCGAGGCAACCACATCCGGGCTCCTCCAGAAGCATCTGCCCACCTCCAAGGTGGCCAAGGGCTTCAACCACATCTTCGCCAAGGACATCACCACCGACGGCGCGCCCGCCGGCACCCCCAACCGCCGCGCACTGGCCACGTCAAGCGACTTCCCTGAAGCCGCGGACCTGGTGACCAGGCTGTATGACGAGTTCGGCTTTGACACCGTCAACATCGGCCCGCTCGAGGACAGCTGGCGCGTGGAGCGCGACCGCCCCGCCTACGTCATCCGCCAGAACGCCGACGAATTGCGGGACAACCTCGCCAAAGCGCCACGCACCGTCTAAACAACAACGCACGACGGCGGGCAAGCGCCTTACGCCTTGCCCGCCGTCCTTTTTTTGGGGGTGCTTTTCGCATAGCGGGACACCTCGAATTTCTGGTGCAAAACCGTGTCACGAATCCGGTCCAGCGCGCACTGTATGGATGGCTGCCTTCTCAGATGCCCGGCGCATAGGGCATCCGGGGAGGCAGCTGCCCCTTAGAGCCCTGAACCCGAGGAGTCCCGTGTCCACCAAAATCTCAAACTGGCCCGCAGCAACACCCATCTGGGTGGACCTCGGCATCGATGATCTCCAAGCGGCGAAGGCCTTCTACTCGGATCTCTTCGGCTGGGACTACGTCTCCGGCGGCCAGGACTCCGGGGATTACCTGCTGGCGCACGTCGATGGGCGTGCCGTGGCTGGGCTCGGCCCCAAGCAGGACCCTGCCATGCCCACCGTATGGACCACATTCCTGGCATCGGACGACGTCGACACCACGGCCAAGAAGGTGGTTGCGGCCGGCGGGCAGCTAATTGCCTCCCCGTTCGACGTCATGGACTCCGGCCGCATGGCTTTGGCCATGGATACAGTCGGTGCAGTCTTCGGAGTATGGCAGGCCGGCAATCACATTGGCGCGGAGCGCGTCAATGAGCACGGCGCGCTGTGTTGGAATGAGCTCCACACCCGCGACTACACAGGGGCGCGCTCCTTTTACGCCCAGGCCTTCGATGTCAGCTACCAGGACGTCGCTGAGGAAGGCCTGGTCTACTCCACCATCAGAAGGCCACTGGACGGACGCGAAGTTGGCGGAATCCACCACGATACGGAGCTTTCCGAGGACGTGCCCAACCACTGGATGACGTGGTTCGCCAGCGACTACGTGGAGGGTACTGCCACCCGCGCCGTGGAACTTGGAGCCACGCTCCTGGGGCCCGTTGCCGACAGCCCGCTGGGACGCATGGCAGTTGTCCGGGCGCCGCAGGGTGAAGTCTTCGGCATCATCGACGCACCCCGCACCAGCGAGTAGCCGGGGGCGCCGCACCAGCGAATAGCCGGGGGCACTGACTGCCGGGAAAAGTCAGGCTGCCGCCGGATCCAGGGCCTCGGCGATGACCTCGTGGGCGTGGGCGGCGGCAAGGGGCGACGCCAAGCGATGAACTGCCTGGAAAGTCCTGCGCACCGCTGGACCATGCCAATCCGGCGGGAGGTAATCGGTGGGCAAGTTCGGGTCCCGGTAAGGGAACCGTCGCCACATGGTGAGCATCGGAATGTAGTAGCGGAAAGCGTCACGCCGCAGCTCTTCAGTGGACTCGGCAAGGGCAACGTCAGGATCGTCACCAACCCGCTCCGTCCACTGCTGCCCGGCCCCGCTGTACAGCTCGAGGAACTCGGTGAACTGCTCATCGAGTTCCTTGAGGTCCCACCATTCGGAAATCTTGGGGCGCATGGGTCCGTCGAAAACGTAGTCACTGCGGAACAGGTCCACGAACTCGATCAATCCACTCGCTGTGAGGCGCTCCCGGGCCTGGTCCAGCTTGTGAGCGGGCGCGATCCAGACGCCGTTGGCAACAGAGCCAAACCCCAGTCCGGACAGCTCGGAACGCAACTGGTGCCTGCGATTACGCAGGGATTCCGGCACGGAAAACACGGCCAGCACCCATGTATCCACCGGCGCAGGCTGTTCGGGCGCAAAAATCCGCCGGTCGCCTTCGCGGAATACATCGCTGACGGACTCCGAAATTTTGTACTTGGCGATCCCGCCCTCGCGGACACTCTTCAGCACACCCTTGGCCTTGAGCCTGGACACTGAGGACCTCACGCCAGGGGCGTCGTAACCGAGCGAACCCAGCATGGAGATCAGCGCAGAAACCGGCAAAGCATCGCCCGCGTTCCGGCCGTAGAGGCCGAAGATCGTGACGAGCAGCTGCTGGTGGCGCACCGGGGGTGCCGGGACGGCGAACATCGAAAGGATCCTCATTTCCGCGCCGCACAGCAGGCGCCAGTCCAGTTCATCATAGGTGCGGGATCCGGGGAGGCAGGCGTAGGCTGAGCGGCGTCCCGGCACTTATTCCTGGAGGTCCCGCCATGACCGATGCGCCAGCCTACCCTGTGGGAGCACCCTGCTGGGTGGAGTCACTTCAGCCTGACGTGAGAAAGGCCGAAGTCTTTTACGGTTCATTGTTCGGGTGGACGTTCGAGGATGCATCACCGGAGGGCTCCCGCGTTGCGCGGCTCGAGGGACGACGCGTAGCCGGTGTTGGGCAAGCGCCTGCAATGCTCGATCGCGGCGTGTGGGCCACGTACTTCCTCGTGGCGGACCTCGACCATTCAGCGGCTCTTATCGGCGAGGCCGGCGGAAGCATACTGGCCGGGCCTTTGGACACCGGCACTGAGAACGGGGGCAAAGGTGAGCGCACGGCGCTGTTTGCCGATCCCAGTGGCGCGCCGTTTGGAGTGCGTGAAGGCAGCGCCCCCACCGTCGCTGAAATCGTCGATGCGCCCGGCGCTTGGCAGATGAGTGCCCTGCACACGCCCGACATGGCCGGTGCGGAGACGTTCTACGGAACGGTTTTCGGTTGGCGGCTTGACATGGAGCCCGGCACGGACGTGGGACTGTGGCGCTTGGCTGGCAGCACCCGGCGGGCCACCCACCCAACCTTGCCGGATGACGTTGTCGCCGTAGCGACACTGGCTGTCCCCGGGACAGGAGTGCCACCCCACTGGGCAGTCAACGTTCAGGTGTCCGATGCCGATGCTGTTTCCCATCGGGTCATCGAGCTCGGCGGTTCTCTGCTGATGCCGCCAACGGACGCCCCTGGCTTCCGGAACGCAGTTCTGGCAGATCCGGCCGGCGGAGTACTCGCCATCAGCCAGCTCGTAGAGGCGTAGGCCCAGCCTGCCCACCTGTGATCGCGCGGACCAGATGCTCCGGCCAGGGCTGCGCCGAGGTAGTGCCGTGGGGGACGTGCACCGTGGTGACCGTCCCGTAGGCGGCCACCGCACCGGCGTCGGACATCACCTCAAAGGCGAGCGTCAGCGAGGTCCGGCCAAGCGCGTGGATCTTCACCATGGCGGTGATGCGCTGGCCGAACCACAGTTTGGCCTTGTAATTGATGACTTGCTGGACGCGGGGAGCGCTGGGGAAATAGTCCGGCAACTCCAGCTTCCGGAACAGCTCGGCTTCCGCAGCCTCCACCCAGCGCAGGATGGCCGAATTGTGCTGGTGTCCGGAGGCGTCCGTGTCCACCCATTCAACGGTGCGCTCAACGCACGCCTCCGGAAACCTACCCACGATTCTCCTTAGCGGGCACTGACGGCGGCGTCATCCGGATCAGCGCTGGATGCCAGGAGCGGCACCTCGGGCTGCGGCTTCGGAATCATCGCCACTGCACCGGCTGCAAGTACTGCGATACCTGCAAAGATGGCGAAGTTGGCCTCGAAAGGCAGCTTGGAACCCGCAATCCAGCCACCGATCAACGGACCGGAAATGGCACCCAGCCGGGCGAAGCTCAATGCCCAACCTGTTGCCGTACCGCGGACCTTGGCCGGGTAGTAGTCGGCAATGTAACCGGTGAGGACCAGCGATGTGGAGATGGATCCGACGCCGGCGAACGCTACGAACAGCAGGTTCACCACCATGGTGTTGGGGAAGACCAGCAGCATGATGCCCAGGCCGCCCAGAATGTAGAAGACCACCAGGATGAGTTTCTTGCCGTACTTGTCAGCGGCGCGGCCCAGGAGAAGGCCACCGATGGCGGACGCGAGGCTGAAGACCAGGAGGAACGTCAGGGACGAGCCGAGGTCGTAGCCGGCCTTCTTCATGATGCTCGGCAGCCAGGTGTTCAGGCCATAGACCAGCACCAGGCCACAGAAGAGCGAGATCCAGAAGAACACGGTGGACCGCAGGTACTTGCGCGAGAACATGGTGGTGATGGTCTTCCACCAGGGATCGGCCACCTGCGCACCCGAAGGGGCAACCGGGACCACGGGCCGGTAGTCCACAATCTGCAGTTTGGCAGCCAAAGCCTTCGCCTCAGGCTTGCGCCCCTTGGACTCCAGGTATTCGAGGGACTCCGGGAGGAACTTCCAGATGATGGGGAGCAGGACCACCGGTGCGGCACCGATGGCGATCACAGCGCGCCATCCACCGACTGGCAGGACAAACAGTGCGGCCAGCGCGGCTGCCACGATGCCCAGCGAGTAGCCGGAGTACATCAGGCCGTAGTTGTAGGAGCGCTTGTTCGGGGCCGAGTACTCAATGGTCAGGGCTGCGGCCACGGGGATGACACCGCCCATGCCCAAGCCGCCAATGAGGCGGAACAGGCCGAACAGTTCGGGCGTCGGAGCCCAGGCGGCGCCCGCTTGGGTGAGGGTGAAGATGACCATGGAAGCCAGGAGCATCTTCTTGCGCCCCACGAGGTCGCTCAGCGTGCCAATGAAAAGGGCTCCGATAAGCATGCCGATCAGGGCATATGATCCCAGTCCGCCCAAAGCCAGCGGGCTGAGGTTCCATTCCTTATACTCGGCCAAGGCCGGGAGGACGGCTCCGAGAACGCCAACGTCATAACCTTCGGCGAGGATCGCAAGCCAGCAGCAGAACAACACCAGGCCGGTGGTCTTCTTGGGCACGTTCCAGTTATTGACTGGTGCGGTGGCCATGGCTACTTCACCAAAACCGATGCAGCGGCGGACTCGGGAGTCCAGCGAAGGTGGGTGTTGACCTCTTCAATGTCCGCTTCCTTCAGCAAGGACAGACGGGGACGAACGGCGTCCGTGCGTGAGCTCGGAGGTTTCCGGCGGCCGGCACGGAACTGTGGAATCCACTGGGCGCCCGGCCCCTGGTATTCCTGTTCGGCCGCTGCGTGCAGGGTCCACTGGGGATCATAAAGGTGCGTGCGCCCCAGTGCGATGAGGTCGGCACGGCCCGCGAGGAGGATGGAGTTCACGTCGTCGTAGCTGGAGATGGCGCCGACGGCGATGACAGCCACGCCTGCCGGTGCGGCAACTTCCTGACGGATGCGGTCGGCGAACGGCGTCTGGTAGCTGCGGCCGAAAGCGGGCTTCTCTTCCTTGGCCACCTGTCCGGTGGAAACATCCAAGCCGGCAGCACCGTGCTCAACAAAGGCCGCGGCGATGGCCACAGAATCGTCGGAGGTGTTGCCGCCCTCGATCCAGTCGGTGGCGGAGATGCGCACGGTTACAGGCTTGTCCGCAGGCCAGGCCGCGCGAACGGCGTCGAACACTTCCAACGGGAACCGCAGCCGGTTCTCCAAGCTGCCACCGTATTCGTCGGTCCGCTTGTTGGACACCGGCGAAAGGAAGGAGGAGAGCAGGTAGCCGTGGGCGGCGTGGATCTCCAGGAGATCGAAGCCTGCCTCCTCGGCACGGACCGTTGACGCGACGAACTCCGCCTTGATGGCGTCCATGCCCGCGCGGTCAAGCTCCACGGGGGTCTGGTTCTCAGCGCTGTACGGCAGTGCGGAAGGACCGACGGCGGTCCAGTTGCCGGACTCGAGCGGCTGGTCGATGCCTTCCCACATGAGCTTGGTGGAGCCCTTGCGGCCTGAGTGGCCCAGTTGGGCACCGATCTTGGCGGTGGAACGGCTGTGGACGAAGTCCACGATTTCCTTCCAGCTGTCCCGCTGCTCATCCGTGTACAGGCCACTGCAGCCAGGAGTAATACGTCCGGATTCGGAGACGCAGACCATTTCGGTCATCACCAGGCCGGCGCCGCCGAGGGCCTTGGAGCCGAGGTGGACCTTGTGGAAGTCGCCCGGAACACCGTCAGTTGCCGAGTACATGTCCATCGGGGAGACCACAATGCGGTTCTTCAGCTCCAGCCCACCAATGCGGAAGGGCTGGAACATTGCCGGTGCCACCTCGCTGAGGCCCTGGGATTCAGCAAAGTCGCGGTCCACGGCATCGGCGAACTCAGGATCGCGGAGGCGCAGGTTTTCCTGGGTGATGCGGCGGCTGCGGGTGAGCAGGTTGAACGCGAACTGCGTAGGGTCCTGGTCCTTGTACTGACCGATGCGCTCGAACCACTCCAGCGATGCCTGCGCGGCGCGCTGGGTGGACGCGACCACGGGACGCCGCTCGGCCTCGTAGGCAGCCAGTGCCGACTCAACATCAGCGTGCTCGTGCAGGCACGCAGCCAAGGCAAGCGAGTCTTCCATGGCGAGCTTGGTGCCGGACCCTATGGAGAAGTGTGCCGTGTGGGCAGCGTCGCCCAGCAACACCACGTTGTTGTGGCGCCAGTTCTCATTGCGGACGGTGGTGAAGTTGATCCACTTCGAGTTGTTGGTGAGGACCTCATAGCCGTTCAGCTCTTCTGCGAAGATCTCACGGATCTTGGCGATGGCCTTCTCATCCGAAACGCCCGGAGGGAAGACCTCGTTGGCGGTCTCGTCGAATCCTGCCGCGTGCCACACGTCCTGGTGCATTTCCACGATGAACGTGGAACCCTCGTCCGAGTACGGGTAACCGTGGATCTGCATGACGCCCCACTCGGTTTCCTTCACGAAGAACTTGAAGGCCTCAAACACCTGGTCCGTGCCGAGCCACATGAACTTGTTGGTGCGCGGATCAAGGTCCGGTTTGAAGGAATCGGCGTACTTGGCCCGGATCTGCGAGTTGATGCCGTCAGCTGCCAGCACAAGATCGTAGTTGGCTTCGAGTTCCTCGATGGCCGGGGCGAGGGTACTGAACCGCACGTCCACGTTGAGTTCGATGCAGCGGCGCTGCAGCAACTCCAGCAGTTCCTTGCGGCTCATGGCGGCAAAGCCCTGGCCGCCTACCGTGATCATCTGGTCGCGGAAGTGGATGTCGATATCAGACCAGCGGGCAAAGCGGCGGCTCATGTACTCGGCCACCACGGGATCGGCGTTGCCGATGCCGCCCAGTGTCTCATCGGAAAACACGACGCCGAAGCCAAAGGTGTCGCTGGCAGCGTTGCGTTCCCAGAGCGTGATGTCGTGCGACGGGTCCAACTGCTTCATCAGTGCTGCGAAGTACAGGCCGCCGGGGCCGCCTCCAACGATTGCGATTTTCATGGGTGTTGCTCCTTCTCAGGCCTGGCTCTGGCCGGCGGGGGTAAGTTGTTCGGTGTCGCTCGCGGTTTTGTCCTGCGTGAGGACCCTGTCGCGGAGCTTGAAGTGCTGGAGTTTGCCGCTGGGATTCCGGGGCAGTTCAGTGACGAAGCGGACGTCCCGGGGGTACTTGTACGGGGCAATGGTCTGCTTCACGAAGTCCTGGATTTCCTTGCGTTTCCCGGCGTCGCCAGTGACGCCTTCGCGCAGGACGATGAACGCGCAGACGATGCTGCCGCGCTCCTCATCCGGGATCCCGATGACCGCGTTTTCCACGACGTCCGGGTGCTGATCGATGGCCGTTTCAACCTCAGGCGCACCGATGTTGTAGCCGGAGGAGACGATCATGTTGTCCGAGCGGGCCTGGTAGGTGAAGTACCCGTCGGCGTCCATGGAGAACGTATCGCCGGTGACATTCCAGCCACGGACCACGTAGTTGGCTTGCCGGGGATCGTCCAGGTAGCGGCAGCCCGTGGGGCCGATCACGGCCAAGCGACCGATGCTGTTCGGGCCGAGTTCGTTGCCGTCGTCGTCCAGGATGGTGGCCCGGAATCCCGGCACCGCGCGGCCGGTTGTTCCGGGGCGGATATCGTCCCCCGCTGCAGAAATGAAGACGTGCAGCATCTCCGTGGCGCCAATCCCGTTGACCAACCGCAAACCCGTTGCCTCATGCACGGCTTCCCAGGTTTCCTTGGAAAGGTGTTCACCCGCAGAGACGGCCATGCGCAGGCCGCGGAGGAGGTCACCGCGCTTTTCCTTGAGGATGGCCCGGTAGGCCGTGGGGGCCGTGAAGAGGATGGTGGCTCCGGCGGCTGACGCGTGCTCAGCCAGCTCTACGGGGCCCGCCTTTTCGGTCAGGAGCGAGGACGCGCCGAACCTTAGCGGGAAGACCACCAGTCCCCCAAGCCCAAACGTGAAGGCAAGCGGCGGCGAACCGGCAAAGACGTCGTCGGCTGTTGGCTGCAGGATGTACCGGGCGAACGTGTCGGCGTTGGCAAGGATGTCCCGGTGGAAATGCATGGTCACCTTGGGTACGCCGGTGGTGCCCGACGTCGGACCCAGCAGGGCAACGTCGTCTGCGGCCGTGTCCACAGCCGTGAACTTGCCGCTCTTGTGCCCGCAGCGCGAGGCGAGGTCGCCGTCGTCGTCGAATCCGTTGCCTGCTCCGTACGTCAGCACGGTGACGTCATCCCCCGCGGCAATCGCGAGTTCGTCCACGAACCTGTGGTCAGAGATGGCCACTGCCGGCTTGGTGAGCTGGATCAGGGTGGCCACCTCGCTGGATCGCAGCATAGGCATGGTGGTGACCACTACGGCACCGGCCTTCAATACGCCGAGCCAGGCCGCGACAATCCACGGGTTGTTGGGGCCACGCAGCAGCACTCGGTTGCCGGGGACAACCCCGAGGTCTTCGGTGAGGACCTGTGCCACCTGATTTGAGCGCGTTTGGAGCTGACCGTAGGTCCAGACGGTGCCATCAGGGGTCCACAATGCGGGACGGTCTGCGCCGAACTGTTCGACAGCGTCGTCGATCAGCACTGCGGCAGCGTTGAGCCGCTCGGGGTAATGGAGTTCGGGAAGGGTGAATTCAAGCGCAGGCCAGGTATCGGCGGGCGGCAGGTGGTGGCGGGTGAACGTGTCCACGTGGGCCGATGGCGTCATGCTCATGGCCGTTCCTTTCAGTGGTGCGTCGTTGAAGCTGATGAATGGTGGTTTCAGGAGCCGGCGCGGATCATGCCCTCTTGGGCGACCGTAGCGAGCAGCCTGCCTTGGCGATCGAAGAAGCGGCCCATGGCGAGGCCCCTGTTACTTTGACCGGAAATGGCGTCCTGGGCGTAGAGCACCCAGTCGTCCGCGCGACCGTCCCGGTGGAACCACATGGAGTGGTCCAAGCTGGCGGTGGCGAGTCCGGGGCTGGACCAGTTGAGTCCGTTGACGCGGAGGAGCGGCTCCAGGATGGTGTAGTCGCAAACGTAGGCAAGGGCGGTGCGGTGAAGGTTGGCGTCATCGGGCAGGGCGTCGAAGGCCTTGACCCAGATGGCCTGCTGCGGCACCGCGCCACCTTCGAGTTCGATATATACCGGACCAGGAATATGGCGCATGTCGAAGCTACGGCCCGCGGACCAGTAGTCCGCTGCTTTGCCGTCCACGCCGTCCAGCGCTTCCGCCGCGGTCCGCAGCGAGTCAGGCTCGACGGCGGCAGGAGACTCAGGTTGGAAGTCCGGGCCGTCTTCGGGGACCTGAAAGGAACCCATCGCGGCATAGACAGGCTTGCCGTTCTGGAAGCCCCGGACGGTGCGGGTGGAGTAACCGCGACCGTCCCGCAGGCGCTCCACTTCGTAGCGGACACTGGAACCGATATCCACGGGGCGCATGAAGTAGCTATGCATCGAGTGCAGACTCCTGTCAGCATCAACGGACCGCATCATTGCGGCCGCAGCCTGTGCCACCATGTCCCCACCATAGGCTTTTGGCCACGGCACGTACTGGGTGGTTGCTTCATAGGCTTCGTCGAAGACCTCTGCCGTTGTGGGCGTGAGTTCAACTGCCTTGAGGAACGTCTCGGACGTCAGGGTTCCAGTGATCATGGTTTAGACCCGGCGGTAGTCGGCGAGGGTTTCGTCAGCCACGTCTTCGAGGTTCACCACGAGGTTCTCCGGCGTGCGTGCGGTGAGCCAGACGAGTTCATCCGTGATGGACATGTTGGCTTCAACATGGGGCATGAACGGCGGCACGAAAACCCAGTCGCCAGCCTTCATGTCGATGAACTCCGAGTAGTTCTCGCCGAAATAGATCCGGCCGTGGCCGCGGAGCACGTACCCGCCGGTCTCAGCTTCACCGTGGTGGTGCGGGAGGGAACGGTAACCAGGGGTGTTGGATACCTGGCCGAACCAGATCTTGGTGGCCGGCGTGTGCTGGATGCTGACGCCGGAGACGCGGATGCAGTCTCCCGACTGGGCAGTATTGGTGTCTTCGGCGCCGGCGCGGGTGACCACCGGAACAACCTTTCCGTCAGCTTGGGCGTAGATGGAGTTATCGCCTTCGAGGCGGTATTCGGTGGTGGTCTGGCTCATGGGTCTCTCCTTCGTGTGGGGTGACGCTTGTGTGGGGTGGGACTTAGACGGTGGCGGCGACGGGCGCGTGGATCCGGAACTGGTTTTCCAACCGGCCGATCCCGTCGATTTCGGTGGTGAGGACGTCGCCGTCCTTGAGGAAGCGCGGCGGGGTCATTCCCATGCCCACTCCCCCAGGAGTTCCGGTGAGGACGAGGTCGCCGGGGCGAAGGGTGGTGAACTGCGAGATGTAGGACAGCAGCCGTGCCGGGCCGAACACCAGAGTGCTGGTGTTTCCCTCCTGTACCAGTTCGCCGTTGACGTAGCCGCGGACGTCGAAATGCTGCCCGGCTTCATCGGCCGTCAGCATGACCGGACCAACAGGGGTGGTGCCGTCCCAGGCCTTGCCTTGGAACCACTGCAGCGTCCGGTTCTGCCAATCACGCATGGAAACGTCGTTGGCCACGGTGTACCCGGCAATGGCCTCACGGGCTTGTTCTTCGTCAGCGCGGAACAGTTCAGAACCGACGACGACGGCCAGCTCGGCTTCCCAGTCCACACGTCCGCTGCCGTGGACTTCCACGGCGTCGGCGGCACCAACCAGCGTGTCTGCGTATTTTGCGAACAGGGTGGGGAACTCAGGAAGTTCGCGGCCCATTTCCTGGATGTGGTCGCCGTAGTTCAGGCCGCAGCAAATGACTTTGCCCGCCCGGGGCAGGAGCGGCGCGAGTTCTGCGTCAGCTGCGGCGATGACGGTCTGATCCTTGGACGCGGCAGCCCCCTCCACCACAGCACGCCAATCCGCCTGCGCCAGGAGTTCCCCAACCTCAGTGGCGGGCAACGCGAGGTAGGAGTCGGCGCCCGTGGCGAGTGCCGCCGTCGTACTTCCGCCGGCCGTACGCAAGGTGGCTAGTTTCATTGCGGGTTCCCTTCGAGATTTTGTGATGTGTCGACTTTTTTACGATCGTCACATATGCTCAACGTAGCACGGCGGAAATGATCTGCACAGAGGCTTTCCAAAAGTTTTTGCAGTTGCCACAACGAGGAGGAACAGCATGAGCCACACAACGATTAACCCGGAATCGCTGCCCAAGCCATCGGGTTTCGCGCACGGAATCCTGGCCGGCAACACCGTTTTCCTGGGCGGGCAGACGGCCCTGGATAAGAACATGAACATCGTTCCCGGCGGCATCGTGGAGCAGTTCACCCAGGCGTTCACCAACGTTTTGACGACGTTGCGCGAAGCCGGCGGGCAGCCGGAAGACCTGGTCAACGTGACCATCTACCTCACGGACGTGGACGACTACATGGCGAACGGCCGTGAGATTGGGCGCATTTGGCGCGACATGGCCGGCTCGCAGTACCCCGCCATGGCTGGCATCGGCGTCACGCGCCTCTGGCAGAAAGAGGCCCTGATCGAAATCCAGGGCATCGCGGTGATCCCGGAGCGCTAAACCTCTGGCCGATATAGGCGCATGTGGTGAACCATGTCCCTATGGGAACCGTCACCGAATATTTGGAGAACGTCAGCGAGGCCAACCGCGGGATCCTTGAGCGGATTGTGGGGATCGCCCGCGAACTCGCGCCCGATGCCGAAGAAGGCGTCAGCTACGGCATGCCCGCGCTGCTGGTTGATGGCAAGGGCTTCCTGAGCGTGCTCGAAACGAAGAAACACTTGGCCCTCTACCCGTTCAGCGGGCAGATCCTGCCGGAAATGTCGGAGGAGCTTGGCGGTTATTCGTGGTCACCCGGGACGCTGCGGTTTTCTGCGGACAACCCCGTGCCGGATTCCATGGTGCGCCGGATCCTGGAGACGCGGTTGGCGGCGATCCGGAGCTAGTCAGTGCTTGGCCGAGACGTCCTGCGAGATCGCGTTGGCCGTGGCCACTACTTCGGCTCGGACTGAATCCAGATACGCGTCCGCATCCGGCTGCGCTGCGACCGCTTGGGCCTGCAGTGACACGTTGATCGCAGCCACGTTGTCGCCGTTGTTGTGGTTCCACACCGGGGCTGCGATGGACATGAGGCCGATTTCCAGCTCCTGGTCCAGCAAGCACCAGCCTTGCGCACGGACATGCTCGACGGCGGCCCTCAAGTCGGGAACGCTGGCGACGGTTCGCGGCGTGATCGGGGTGAGTTCCGCCGTCGTGAGGTAAGCCTCAAGCTGGGCCTGCGGCAGTCCGGCGAGCAGGACGCGACCCATGGACGTGGCGTACGCGGGGAACCGGGTACCAACGGTGATGCCGACGTTCATGATCCGGCGCGTGGCAACGCGGGCCACATAGAAGATATCCGGGCCGTCGAGGACTGCGGCGGAGGTGGACTCCCCCAGCTTCAAGCTGAGCTGCTCCAGGTGCGGCTGGGCCAACTGAGGCAACGACAGCGCCGAGAGGTATGAGTAGCCGAGCTGCAGCACCTTGGCCGTGAGTGCGAACGTTTTGCCGTCGGTGCGGACGTAGCCGAGCTCAACCAACGTGTGCAGGAACCGCCGGGCCGTGGCTCGCGTCAGGTCCGTGCGGGCAGCCACTTCGCTGAGAGTCATGAGCGGATTGTTCGCGTCGAACGCCCGGATCACGGCGAGTCCCCGGGCCAGCGACTGGACGTACTGGTCGCTGGCCTGCGGGGTAACTGCGGAGTCGCTCATGGTTACCAATCCTAGAGTGCGTTGCGGGGCCTACTCTGCGCCCCGAACTCGCGAAATACCACGCAAAGCGGGCCCCACAACACAAGGGCTCGAACTTGCGGGGCCTACTCTGCGCCCCGAACTCGCGAAATAGCGCGCAAAGCGGGCCACACAACACAAGGGCTCGAACTTGCGGGGCCTACTCTGCCTTGGCCTTCAGGGGCAGCGGCACGAGCTCCTGGATTTCCTCAAAGGTGCAGCCGAAGGTCTCGCGGACCGTGACGCCGTCGGGTCCGGTGAGGAACACGGCTTTGTCCGTGTACACGCGGGTGACGCAGCCGACGCCGGTGACCGGGTAGGTGCACTGCTCCACGAGCTTGGACACGCCCTCGCGGGTCAGCAAGGTCATCATCACAAAAACGTCCTTGGCGCCGGTGGCCAGGTCCATTGCGCCACCGACGGCGGGGATGGCCCCCGGGGCTCCGGTGTGCCAGTTGGCTAGATCGCCGTTGGCGGAAACCTGGAACGCGCCGAGAACGCAGATATCCAGGTGCCCGCCACGCATGATGGCGAACGAGTCGGCATGGTGGAAGTACGCGGCTCCGGGCAGCTCGGTGACGGGAATCTTGCCGGCGTTGATCAAGTCTTCATCGATCTCATCACCTTCGGCCTCCGGGCCCATACCGAGCATCCCGTTCTCCGTGTGGAGCGTGATGTTCTGTTCCTCGGTGAGGTAATTGGACACGAGAGTGGGCTGGCCGATGCCCAGGTTCACGAACGAACCGGGGGCGATGTCGCGGGCCACCAACTGGGCGAGCTGGTCGCGGCCCAACGGCTTTTCCGAGGTCTGAATGCTGGTTTGGGTGCTCATAATCAGGCCACCTTCTCTGCGCTGGAACCGCTGACGCGGACCACGCTGTTGACGTAGATACCGGGTGTCACCACGTTCTCCGGATCCAGAGAACCGGTAGGCACGATCTCCGATACCTGCACGATGGTGTGTTTGGCAGCAGCGGCCATGATGGGGCCGAAGTTCCGGGCGGTCTTGCGGTACACAAGGTTGCCCTTGCCGTCAGCCTTGAGTGCCTTGATGAGCGCGACGTCGGCGTGGATGGGTGTTTCGAAGACCTGCCACTTCCCGTCCAAGAACCTGCTCTCCTTGCCCTCAGCCAACGTGGTGCCGTAGCTGGTGGGGGTGAAGAAGCCGCCGATTCCGGCACCGGCGGCACGGATGCGCTCAGCCAGGTTGCCCTGCGGAACCAGTTCCAGCTCAATCTCGCCAGCGTGGTACTTGGCGTCGAAGTGCCAGGAATCGGACTGCCTCGGGAAGGAACAGATCATCTTGCGGACCCGGCCTTCCTTGATCAGCAGCGCCAGGCCCTGGTCGCCTTGGCCGGCGTTGTTGTTGACCACGGTCAGGTCCTTCGCGCCGCAATCCATGAGTGCATCGATCAGTTCGAACGGCTGCCCGGCGTTGCCGAACCCGCCGATCATCACGGTGGACCCATCCTTGATGCTGGCGACAGCCTCGCCCACAGTGTCAATGAAATTCAGCATGACTCTTACCCCTTCTATGCCGACGCGCCGGCAGTGACGTTTTCGAGCACCACGGCCAGGCCTTGGCCCACGCCGATGCAGATCGCTGCCACGCCCCAGCGCTGGCCGGAGGCCTGCAAGGATCGAGCCAGCGTTCCCAGGATGCGGGTACCGGAGGCACCCAGCGGGTGTCCCATCGCGATTGCACCACCGTGCTGGTTCACGATTGCGGGGTCAATTCCCCACGCGTCAACGCACGCCAGCGATTGCGCGGCGAACGCTTCGTTAAGTTCGACGGCGCCCACCTGGTCCCAGCCGATGCCCGCCTTCGCGAGGGCCTTGTTCGCGGCCTCCACAGGGGCGAAGCCGAAGAACTGGGGATCGTTGCCGTGCGCACCGCGACCGGCGATGCGGGCGAGGGGCTCCAGGCCGAGTATGGAAGACGCGGCTTCGGAGCCGATCCACGCCGCCGAAGCACCATCAGACAAAGGCGAGGCGTTACCGGCGGTGACCGTGCCGCCGTCGGGCCCGTCCGACTCAGGGCGGAAGACGGTCTTCAAACCGGCAAGCTTCTCAGCCGAAGAACCGGCGCGGATTCCCTCGTCCCGGACAAGGTCGGTGCCCGGAACCGCGGTCACAAGGTTGTCGTAGAAGCCTTCATTCCACGCGGCGTCCGCCAAGTTGTGCGAGTCGGCCGCAAAAGCATCCTGCCGTTCACGGGTGATCCCATACTTCTCGCGGAGCCGTTCGGTGGCCTCGCCCAAGGAGATGGTCCAGTCCTTGTTCATGGCCGGGTTCACCAAACGCCAACCGAGCGTGGTGGACGCCAAGGTCATGTCACCGGCCGGGTAGGGCTTGGACGTCTTGGGCAGCACCCACGGCGCACGGGACATGGATTCGGCGCCACCCACCAGCATCAACTCAGCGTCGCCGGCGTTGATCTGGCGCGAAGCGATGATCGCCGCGTCCAACGAGGACCCGCAGAGCCGGTTGACCGAGGTGCCCGGAATGGAGACCGGCAGGCCAGCCAGGAGCGTTGCCATGCGTGCTACGTTGCGGTTTTCCTCGCCGGCACCGTTGGCGTTGCCGAACACCACCTCGTCGATCCGCTCAACGTCGAGCCCAGGGGCCCGCTTGACGGACTCCCGGACCACGTGGGCGGCAAGGTCATCGGGACGGACAGCGGCAAGTCCGGAGCCGAACTTGCCAAAGGGCGTGCGCACGGCGTCGTACACGAAAGCCTGATTCATGGGTTTCTCTTTCTCTTGCCCAACTGGCTGGCAGTAGAGGTTGTTTATGAGGGCTCAGAACAACCACGATTGCGAGCTAGTTGGGGGAACTCAGTTGGGTTCGGCCGCGTCGATCTCGGCGAATACTTTTTGGGCCGTCTTGAAGGCCGAGTTGGCCGACGGCACACTGCAATAAATGGCGGTCTGCAGCAGGATTTCCTTGATTTCGTCCCTGCTTAGGCCGTTGTTGAGGGCCGCCCGGACATGCATGGCCAGCTCCTCCCAGTGACCATGTGCCACCAGCGCCGTGAGGGTGACGGCGGAACGCATTTGCCGGCTCAGGCCAGGCCGCGTCCAGATGCCACCCCAGGCGATCCTGGTAATCATGTCCTGGTAGTCCTCGGTAAAGGAATCCTTGTTGGCGTTCGCCCGGTCCACGTGCGCGTCGCCGAGCACTTCGCGGCGAACCACCATGCCGGCGTCGTAAATGTCCTGTGCGGTGGCATCAGACTGAACGGCGCCCTTCCGTACAGCGCCGTTGTGTTCAGAAGAGGTCATCGTCCGTTCTCCTTCATAAAGGTGCGCATCAGTTCAGCCACGGCGGCTGGTGCTTCCGCGGGCGCCAGGTGCGCGACGCCGTCGAGCGTTTCCACCTGCGCGAGTCCTCCACCGGCTCGGATGCCTTCGGCCGTTTCTTCGGCGAGCGACGGCGGCGCTACTGAATCCTCGACGCCGGCAATCACCTGTGTAGGGACAGTGATGCTGCCGAGCTGCTCGCGGACATCGAACGCGGCGAGGGCTTCGCAGCAGAACGAGTAGCCAAAGCGGTCGGCGTCGCGGAGGGCATGCAGGAGGCGGCTGCTGATCTCCGGCTGACGGTCCATGAAGCCCGGCCCGAACCAGCGCTCGGCGGACCCTTGGATCATCACGGGCGTGCCCAGCTGACGAACCGTCTCGGCGCGCTCCAGCCAGCCTTCGGGGGTGCCGAGCTTGGCGCCGCTGCACTGCACGGACAGGCTGCGGAGGCGGTCGCCGTGCTTGATGCCGAGCTGCAGGCCGGTGGCCCCGCCCAGCGAAACACCGGAGTAGTGGAACTTTGATTCCGGCGACACCGAGTCGACAAGATCGACGACGGCGTCAGCCAGTTCCGCAATATCGAAACCTTCGGTGGTGGTGGGCGAGATGCCGTGACCGGGGAGGTCCCACCCGATGACGTCGTACTCATCGCCGAGGAGGGCCGCGGTTTCAGTCCACAGCACAGTGGACGTGCCCAGCGACGGGCCCACTACCAAGAGCGGTTTGGCTCCGAGTTCGCGCTGCGGGGACAGCAGCACGGCCTTGACTGTTGGCTTAACCACGTGTGGCTCCCTTCGTTGAGATTCCCGTGTTTGTTGCTGGCGCCGTGAAGTCGGGGTAGGCGTCCAGGATGCGGCGGCTGATCTCCGATGCCTCACCGAGGTAGCTCGCGGGGTCCAGGAGCTCTTCAAGCGTGGCGTCGGAGACCTTGTCCGCGGGGACGGTTTCGCGCAGGAGCTTGGTATAGATCCGCGACTGCTCGGCGACGGGTGCTTTCAAGGTTTCGTCGACGACGGCCTGAAGCTTCTGCTTTCCGTCCTCACCGAGGAGAGGCGCGACGGCGGCAGCCACACCTTCGCTGAGCAGCAGCGGCCCCGAGATTTCCAGGTTCCTGCGCATCGCCTCGGGGAAGAGACGGAGGCCTTCGGTGAGTTCGCGGAGGTGTCCGGCTGCGCCCAGGGCCAACGCGAGCAGGTGACGCAGAGCCGGCCATTCGCTGTGCCAGGCTCCGTCGGGTCGCTCGTCGTTGAATGTTGCTGCGGCAAGGTGCAGTTGCGCGGCAAGAGCGGGAGCCTGCAACGCCGCACTGCGGATGAGCACGGACAGCACGGGGTTCTGCTTCTGGGGCATGGCCGAGGAAACACCGCGTCCGGCAGCCAGCGGTTCGCCCAGTTCGCCGACTTCCGGGCGGCTGAGGAACAGCAGGTCTGCAGCGATCTTGCCGAAGGAGTCGATCAGGGCGGCGAGCCCGTCGCCGAGGGCCGTGACCGCGAGGCGGTTGGTGTGCCACGGCGCTGGAACAGGTGCGAGGCCCAGTTCGGCAGCCAAGGAATCCGCAAGGGTGAACGGCGTGGAGTCCGAGCCGGCGGTGAGCTTTGTGCCTGAGGCCAACGTCCCGCCGGCCCCGCCGAACTGGACCGGCAATTCAAGGGATTCCAAGCGGGCAGCCGCAGCCGCCACGCCGTGGAACCACTGCGCAGCCTTGAGCCCGAACGTGTAGGGAAGCGCGTGCTGTGTCAGGCTCCTGCCCACGCACAGCGTGTCCGCATGCTGCTCCGCCAAGGTGGCGAGCGCCGTCGTCGTGCCCTTGACGTCAACCAGGAGCGCGGAAACGGTGCGGCTGGCCAGCAGCATCAGGGCGGAGTCGAGGACGTCCTGGCTGGTCAGCGAGGTGTGGACAGCTTTGCCGGCACCGATTCCCGAGGTGTCCAACTCCTTGACGCGAGCACGCAGGTCTCCGAGCAAGGGAATCACCGGGTTGGCGCCGCCCTGGGCGCGTTCCGCTACCGAAGCTACGTCGTAGGAGTCACCATGGGCGGCTTCGGCCACCACAGCGGCGGATCCGGCAGGGACAAGCCCCGCACCCTCAAGGACGGCAGCCCAGGAGGCTTCGACGCGGAGGATTGCCGCGATCACGGCACGGTCGTCCGTCAGCGCCGCCACAGCGGACGACGCCGAGACGGGGCTGAGGAGGCCGAAGTCGCCGTCGGTCATGCCTGGGTTTCCCCTTCAGAATGGTCCGCATTGACGCTGGTTTCCAGTGAGCCGTCCTGCTGGAAGTCCAGGAACACGGTCTCGTCGCCACCCTGCAGGCGGATGTCCCAGGTGAGGCCACCATCGGCGTCGCGGCGGGCGATCAGCGTCTTGCGGCGCTCCGGGTCGAGGGAGCTCAGCAGAGGGTCATTGGCCAGCGCTTCCTCGTTTTCGGGAAGGTACACGCGGGTGAAGAGACGGTTCATGAGGCCGCGGGCGAAGACCGCCACGGAGATGAACGCTGCCGCGCCGGGAGCCATGGGGCCGGGGTTGACCGTAGTGAAGGTGTACACGCCCGAGTTGCCCACGGAGCCGCGGCCCCAGCCGGTGAACGTGTAGCCATCGCGGACCAGGGAGCCGGTGCGCTGGACGATCTTGCCCTCGGAGTCCGGCTGCCAGATTTCCAGGATGGCGTCCGGGATAGCGTTCCCCGCGCCGTCGTACACGGTGCCTTGGAGGCGGATGCTGCCGGGGCTGCCCGGAGCCAGGAGTTCGTTGTCCTTGTTAAAGGGAAGGGCGTAGCCGTAGAAGGGGCCAACGGTCTGACCCGGTGTGGGTGCCAGCTTGCTCATGCGCTTACTCCTCGTCCCCGGCGTCGCCGTATGCTTCGTTTTCGGTCCAGGTGCGCTTGGAACCGGTCAGGATGATGTCCCACTTGTAGCCGAGCGCCCACTCCGGGCTGGTCAGCTCGTGATCGTACTGTGCCACGAGGCGGTCGCGGGCGTCCTGGTCCACGATCGACTGGTAGATGGGGTCCAGCGGGAAGAGCTGGTCGCCCGGGAAGTACATCTGGGTGACGATGCGCTGGGTGAACTCCGAGCCGAACATGGAGAAGTGGATGTGCGCCGGACGCCAGGCGTTCAGGTGGTTCTTCCACGGGTACGCGCCGGGTTTGATGGTGGTGAAGCTGTACGAGCCGTCCGCACCGGTGATGCAACGGCCAACGCCCGTGAAGTTCGGGTCAAGCGGCGCGGGGTGCTGATCGCGTTTGTGGATGTAGCGGCCGGATGCGTTGGCCTGCCAGATCTCCACGAGCTGGCCCGCAACGGGCCTGCCGTCGCCGTCAAGCACGCGGCCGGCAACAATAATCCGCTCACCCTGGGGCTCACCGTTGTGCTGGATGGTCAGGTCCGATTCCAGTGCGTGCACGTCCTGGTGGCCGAAGGCGGGCGAGTAGAGCTCGATTGTCTCCGGGTCCGCGTGGTGCAGGCTCTTGGTGGGGTGGCGCAGGATGCTGCTCCGGTACGGCGAGTAGTCCAGGCGCGGCATGGTCTCCGGAGCGCGCCCGTTCTTCAGTGCCTCGGCGTAGCGATCGCCCATGGCTTTGATCTCAGCACTGAGATCTGCCTGGGTTTCCACCTTCTTGGACTCGTGTGCGGCGTGTGGCTCAGCGGGCGGCACGAGTTCCTCTGATTCGAGCGTCTGTGCTGTCTGTTCCTGTGGCACGGCCGGCTCCTTTCGGTTGACGGGTTCTTCTGGTTTATGGGCAGCGGGCCTACACCCGGTGAAGCGAGTCGTATTGGACGGCGTGACGTACCGGAGCGTTGGGCGCCCCGTAGCCGTCATAGTTGCCGCGGCGCTCCACCATTTCGAAGAACACACTGCCCACTGTGGCTGTGTAGAAGTGGAGGAATTCGCCGTTGGCGTCCCGGTCATACAGGAGGTTGAGCTCCTTGAGGGTGGCCAGGAAGCCGGGTTCGAGATCGAATCGGGCATCCAGGTCCTCGTAATAATTGGCCGGAATCTGCAGGAACTCGAGGCCGCGATCGCGGGCGGACCGGGCCGTGGCCACGAGGTCGTCCACGGCGAACGCGATGTGTTCCTGGTACGTTTTGCGTGCTGTTTCCTGGGCTTGCTGGGCGGGCGCCAGGTTCAGGACCAGCCTGACCGCGCCAGTGCTGGTTTCCATAACCTGCGAGCGCACCAAGCCGCTGGGGCTCGGGACTTCCGCAAATGGCTGCGGTTCCAGGGCCAGGGCACTGGTGTAGAAGAGGACGGCTTCATCGAAGTGCTGCCACGGCTGGGCCAGGTTCACGTGGTCAATCACAGCGTTCTGCGCACTGGACGCGTGGTCCAGGCCCTCGCCGAACTCGTGTGTCCACGCGGCGGTGCCGTCCGGGCTTCCCTGGCACAGGAAGATCTCCGTGGAGTCCGGGGCGGAGATACCTTGGAAGACTTCCTCGTCCGCCTGGACCTTGCGGGCAACCACGGGCGCCTTGAGTTGCTGGGCACGAGCGGAGGCAATCACTGGAGAGTCGACGTCGAACCCCAAAGCGGCGATAGCCGGTTCCGAGTGCGAGGCCGCCTGCTCGTTGATGATCACGCGCGCCTGGCCCATGGTCCAGAGCTGGACGTCCTTGGTGCGGTGGCGGCCTTCGAATTCAAAGCCGAGCTGGCCCAGCAGCTTCTCCAGCTGCGCGGTGTCATCGGCCTTGACCTCGGCGAAGTTGAAACCAGCGGGCTCGTTCACCTTGGGCAGCGTGGCAAGTTCCATGGGATAACGACGGCGGGACGAACCGCCGTTGCCGGCCGCGGTCCCAGTTCCGGTTTCCACAGCGGTGCTGGCGAGCCATTTGGCGCTCTGCTCCTCCAGCCAGATCAGGGAGCGCATGGCGTCCACGGCCGTGCGCTCGGTGTCCGACTGACGGAAGACGTCGTTGAAAACCTCCAGCGAGACTGGGCCGGTGTACCCGGCGCGGACAACATGGCCCATGAACTTGGCGAGCTCGAACTGCCCCTCGCCCGGGAACACGCGGTAGTGACGGCTCCAGGACAGCACATCCATGGAGAGCTTGGGGGCGTCGGCAACCTGGACGAAGAAGATTTTCTCCGCGTTGATCTGCTCGATGGGCGCGGTGTCCCAGTCCCGGGAAAGGATGTGGAAGGAGTCCAGGCACGTGCCGAGGTTGGGGTGGTCCACCATTTCCACCAGGCGGTAGGCGTGCTCGTAGTCATTGACGTATTTGCCCCACGCCAGGGCTTCGTAGGCAACCTTGACTCCGTGTGCCCCGGCCAACTCCGCCAATTCTGCGAGCTGCTCGGCCCTCAGGTCGTCGTCGTCGATGGTGGCTGTCGCCACGTTGGAGCAGACCAGGATGGTGTCCATGCCCAAGCGGGACATGAGCTTGAACTTGGCCTCGGCCCGCTTGAGGTTGGCCTTGAGCAGCTCCGGGGTAACGCCGTCGAAATCCCGGAAAGGCTGGTAGAGGTCCAGGCCCAAACCGAGGTCGGCGGCCATTTTCCGGACTTCTTCCGGGCTGTGCGGGGACGTGACGAGGTCCTGCTCGAAGATCTCGATGCCATCGAAGCCCGCAATGGCGCAGGCCTGCATCTTCTCCTTCAGCGTGCCCGACAGGCAGACCGTGGCGATACCGGTGCGCATCAGTGGCCTGCCTTCGTCAGCTCGGGGGCCGCCGCCGCGTCTTCCACTGCGATGAGTTCCAGGAAGTGTGCCCGCATCCGCTCCCGGTCGGCTTGACGTCCTGTAATGAGCTGGAAAGCGTCGGCCGCCTGACCCACCGCCATCCTGCCGCCGTCGAGGACGTCGCAGTTCTTGGCACGCGCTTCGCGGACCAGTTGCGTTTCGATGGGGCGGTAGACGATGTCAGCCACCCAGTGGCGTGGCTCCAGGAGTTCGATGTCCAGGGGCAGTCCCGGGTGGGCGGCCATGCCGATCGGGGTGCAGTGCACCAGGCCGTCGGCGAGCGGCATGATCTGCGCGAGTTCGTCAGTGCTGCGCGGCGTGACCGTGGCTTCGGGGAAGAGTGCGCCCAGCTCGGAAGCGCGTTCCGCAGCGCGGGCAGGGTCCATGTCCACCAGGTCCAGGGTGCTGACGCCGGCGGTGAGGAGCGCGTAAGCAACAGCCGAGCCGGCACCGCCCGCGCCGAGCTGGACCACACGGTTCAGTTTGGCGTTCGGGAGTCCGTCGGCGAGCGCCGAACCGAAGCCCGAGAAGTCTGTGTTGTGGCCGATAAACCGACCATCCCGAATCAGGACCGTATTCACGGCACCCAGGCGCGCGGCGTCGTCGGAAATTTCGTCAAGGTGCTCAAGCACCAACTGCTTGCAGGGGTGCGTGATGTTCAGGCCATTGAAGCCCATGCGGTGGGCTGCGGTGAGGAGATCCCCGACGGCGGCGGCCGGCAATGCCAGTTCCAGCAGGTCAATGGGGCGGTACAGCAAGCGAAGACCCTGCACATCGGCTTCGCGTTCGTGCATGGGCGGCGTGAGCGAGGGCATGACGCCCTCACCTATGAGGCCCACCAGAACGGATTCGGCTCGGTTGCTCATCCTAAAGCTCCTTTGACTTCAGCACCGCGGGCTTTTTGGCGCTTTCCGGGGCGCCGCTTGCCGGGGTGTTATTTAGATTACTACAAGTGTTCATATTCCGCACGCTTGTTCTTATCGCGAACATTTACTGAGCGCCGAAGTTTTGTGAGGTCGCGTTGCGGGGCCTGCTCTGCGCGGTATTCCGGGGATCCGGGGCGCAAAGCGGGCCTCACAACGAGGACCCTCGCGTTGCGGGGCCTGCTCTGCGCGGCATTCCGGGAACCCGGGGCGCAAAGCGGGCCTCACAACGAGCGGGCGTGCATCGCGGGACTCAGCGCTGGGGCAGCCTGGCCGCGAGTTCAGCCGCGGCCTCCTGCAGCGTGGGGACGTGCGCAATGAGTTCCTCCATGGTGAGGCGGAACACCGGCACGGCCGTGGCCAGGGACGCAAAAGCGTGGCCCTGGGAATTGAGGACCGGCACAGCGACGGCCCGCATGCCCACCTCGTTCTCTTCATCCATGACGGCATATCCCTGCCGGCGCACCTGCTCGATTTCTTCACGGAACTTGTCGCGATCGGTAATGGAGTGCTGGGTCAATGGATCCAGGGGCAGCTCCTCCAGGAGGCGCTTCCGCTCGATCTCTTCCTCAAAGGCCACGATCGCCTTGCCAACCGAGGTGGTGTGCAGCGCGCCCAGATGCCCGGGGTCGCTGGTGACACGGAAGGTCTTGGGTCCATCCACCTTGTTGACCGTGAGGTGATGATTGCCATCACGGACGGACAGGATGGTTGCCTCATGGGTTCGCTCCGTGACGCGCTGGAGGACAGGCAGGGCCGTCGCGGCGAAGCCGTGGTGATTGGAGACCCGCTGGCCGAGCTGGAACACGCGCAAGCCCAGGTGGTAGCGACGCCCATCAGGCTCATAGTCCACGAATCCGTCACGCGTCAGGGAGCCCAGCAGGCGATAGGTGGTGCTGAACGGCAGGCTGGCACTCCGGGCCAGATCAGCCGCACTTGCACCGCGCGGTTCATTGCCCAGAAGTACCAGCAGGCTTAGGGCTTTGCCGACCATGTCGGTCTTTGTGTCCTCTTTCACACTCATAACTCGATGCTCTCACATGGTGAGAGCTATTTCTAGATGGTGGTGACATCTCTTGACAAGTGACCCCACTCACAGCCACTATTGCTGTATTGCACAAGTAGCTCTCACCATGTGGTTACTTTCGGGATGATCCGGCCGCACCTCGCTCTGGTCTTCCCTTGAAGCTAGATCCGCGACATCGTCGTCACAGAAGGAACCTCCCATGAGCCAAACAATGCCGTCAGCGACGCCAGGCACTGAAACAACCACCGGAACTCCCAAGAAAGCAGCGCTTGCCAGCTTCCTTGGCAGCGCCGTGGAGTACTACGACTTCTTCATCTTCGGCTCGGCAGCGGCCCTGATTTTTCCGCATGTGTTCTTCCCGGACGCAGACGCCAACGCAGCCATCATGTCCTTCGCGACGTTCGGCTTCGCCTACGTCGCCCGCCCAGTGGGCGCCGTCATTCTGGGCCACTTCGGTGACCGGATCGGGCGGCAAAAGGTCCTCATGTTCACCCTGGTCCTGATGGGTGCCGCCACCTTCGTGATCGGCTGCCTCCCGGACTTCAAGACCATCGGCTGGTGGGCTCCCGTCCTGCTGGTCCTGGCCCGCCTGTGCCAGGGCCTCTCAGCCGCCGGCGAGCAGGCCGGCGCCTCCTCCATGACGTTGGAGCACGCCCCGGACAACCGCCGGTCCTTCTTCACCTCGTGGACCCTGACCGGTACCCAGGGTGGCCAGATTCTCGCAGCCCTCGTCTTCATTCCCGTGGTGGCACTGCCCGATGAGATTAAGTACGGCATCGGCTGGCGCATCCCGTTCTGGCTCAGCGCAGTGGTTGTCATGGTGGCCTACTTCATTCGCCGCACCCTGCACGAGCCGCCGGCATTCGCCGAGGCCAAGAAGAACAACCAGATCTCCAAGCTTCCCGTTGCCGACCTCCTGCGATTGCACTGGCGCGATGTTCTCCGCGTGGTCTGCTGCGCCTTCATTGCCGCAGTGAGCACCGTTTTTGGAACCCTGGCGATCAAGTACGCCCAGGACGTTGCCCACGTGAACAGCACCATCACACTGTGGCTGGTGGTCGCGGCCAACGTCGTGGCCCTCGGAACCCAGCCCTTGTTCGGCATGCTTGCGGACAAGATCGGCCGGAAGCCCGTCTTCATCTACGGAGCAATCGCCAGCGCCATCATGACACCGGTGTTCCTGCTGACGCTCGAGTCGGGCAATGTGCCGTTGATGTTCCTGGTTTCCATCGTGTTCTTCTCCTTCGGATACGCTGCCGCCAACGCCGTGTGGCCGTCCTTCTACGGTGAAATGTTCAGCACCAAGGTCCGCTTCTCCGGACTGGCCATCGGCACGCAGCTCGGCTTCCTCATGGCAGGCTTCGCCCCCGCAATCGTGACCGCACTGGGCGGCACCAAGCCGGGCGGATGGGTCCAGATTTCCATCTTCACCGCCGTGATCTGCGTGATCGCAGCTGTCTCAGCCATGACCGCCCGCGAATCCGCCAAGGTTCCCACCGCGGAGCTCGGCCTCCACAAGCACGCGCAGCACGCCTAAGTCCTGCACGCTCCTTCCCGGTTAGTCGGGGTCCGGAGCGGCGAAAGCCCGGAATGCCACCTGACATTCCGGGCTTTTCGCTGTGCCGGACACACCCCGGGCCGAGGCAACCGGGAGGGAACGCGTAGCTCGCTACCCCATGGAGCTACCGCGGGTTCAGCATCACCGGCTTGAACTTGCCGGCACCCGTTCCGGAGTACATGAGCAGGGTCCCATCACCGGCCACCCCGACGACGGACGGGTCGCCAGTGCCCGTGAAGCCGTCCCCCAAGGCTGCAACGCTGGAGAACATGTTCCACCCGGAACCCAGGTAGGAACGGGCCAGGAACCCGCCGTTGCCGTTGCCCGGGTAGAGCCACAGCCCACCGTCGGAGCCTCGGCCCAGGAGGTCTTCCTTGCCGTCGCCAGTGAAATCGCCGGCCTGCAGGACCAGGTTGAACATGTCCCACCCTGTGCCGATCTGCTTGCGTGCCAGGAAACCGCCGGCCCCGTTTCCGGGATACAGCCACAACACGCCATCGGCAGACTGGGCCACGATGTCAGCCTTGCCGTCGCCGTTGAAATCACCCGGAGCAAGCAGTTGGGTGAAGCCCTGCCAACCCGTGCCAATCTGCTTGCGGGCCAGGAATTGGGCCTTGCCGTCGCTCGGATACAGCCACAGTGAACCGTCCGAAGCCCGGGCAACAAGATCGGGGTGACCATCGCCGTCGAAATCGCCGGCACTGACCACGGCAGTAAAGACGTTCCAGCCCGTTCCCACCTGGACCCGGGGCAGGAAGCCGCCCGAACCGTTGCCGGGGTAGAGCCACAGCACACCATTGGTGCCGCGCGCCAGGATGTCAGCCACGGCATCGCCGTCGAAATCTCCTGCTTCCCACACCTGGCTGAACTGGTTCCACCCGGTTCCGATCGCCAGGCGGTCCGCGAAGCCGGAACCGTCACCCGGGTACAGGCTCATGCCGGAACCGTTGACAGTCAGGACATCTGCGTTTCTGTCGCCGGTAAAGTCCTGCCCGCCAATGATGCTGCCCGCCAGGTTCCAACCGCTTCCGACGGCGGCACGCGGCAGGAAGCCGCCCTTGCCATCTCCTGGGTAGGCAAAAAGCGTTCCGTCGGCGGAGCGGGCCAGGAGCCCTGCCGAACCGCCACCAAAGGAGCCGGCCGGGGCGAGGCTTGTGAACACGTCCCAGCCCTGGCCCAGCTGCGTGCGGGCAAGGAAACCGCCCGAACCGTTGCCGGGGTAGAGCCACAGGACGCCGTCGGGGTCGGCCGCGATCACGTCGTTGCGGCCGTCACCGTTGAAGTCGCCGGGCGTCACCAACTGGGTGAAGCCCTGCCAGCCAACGCCAACCTGGGTCCTGGAGAGGAAACCACCCTTGCCGTTACCCGGGTAGAGCCACAGGGCGCCATCGCTGCTGCGCGCCAGGATGTCCGCAAAGCCGTCGCCGTTGACATCGGAAGTCCCCAACACCGCGTTGAAAATGTCCCAGCCTGAGCCGATGCGCACCGGATCCTCCAGGCGGTTGCCGGGTAGACCTGCGAACAGCAGCAGCGATCCGTCCGTTTCCCGGGAAATGACGTCGGGCAGCTTGTCGCCGTCAAAATCTCCAGCGGAGAAGCTCATTCGCGCCTTGAGCTTGGGATCGGCATTGATGGTCACAGTGGCCGACGTGGCACTGACAGAATTGATGGTCACCATGGTGCCCGTGTACGTGGTGAAGGTGCTGCCGGCCTGCCATGCATGGTTGGGGCTGTACCAACCGCTGAATGGCCTGGTATCCGGCATGAGGATGAGCGACGAGGCAATCGTGGCGCCACCGCGCTGGACGATCTTGACGCCCTTGTTGCCCCCCGAAAGGTAGCTGTCGTACCCAACAGGCTGCCGAAGTTCCAGATAGTAGACTTCCCGGCTGACGGGATCAGTGAACTTGATGGCCCTCTGGGCCTCGGTGCCACCCCACGGCTTGAGCGTGTAACTCTTGACGCCGGCGGCCACACCAATGTCGCGGATTTCGTCGCCGCGGCCCAGCCCACCGTAGTCCCAGAAGGTGGAGCTGATCACGGGCGAGTTCCATTGGGCTGCACCCATGATGTCCGTGGTGTCGCCGTATTCGCGGATATAGCAGGACGAATCCGTGAACTGGCCGTTGCTGTTGACCCCGACGTCGGACGCGCCGCTGCCGCACTGCAACGCGTCGGCATGCATCATGCCAATCACGTGCCCGAACTCGTGGCTCATCACATTGTTGGAGAAGTTGCTGATCTGCGGCAGAAGGACCCTGCCGCTGTAACTGCCACTGCTGTATCCGGCGCCCAGCGCGTTTCCGGACAACGTGGCAGTCGGGATGAAAATGACCAACGCCGTGTAAGGGCTCGCAGACCATTTCAGCTCGCTGGTGATCGTGGAAATGATGGTGCTGTAACTGTCAGTGGACTTCGCCTTGGACGGGTGCCCGGCAACCTTGCTGGCAACGGACATGGACAGCTTGTTGGCCGTCATCGCCTGCCAATATTTACTGGTTGCCGCCACAGCCTTCTCGGCCTCGGCCATGGAGACCGGGTTGGTGTTGTCCGCCAGCGTGGCGGTCACCAGCCGGACGCGGATGTCCCCGCCGGGCCCTGCTGCCGCTGCGCCGTCACGAAGGAGGGAATCGACGTCGGCCTGTCCCTTTGGCGCGTTGCCGGCGGGCGGCGTGTCGAACATGTGCTCCGAGTGCGGCGTGCCCTCCACGAACTGGACGTTCGGATTATCAGGACCGGGCAGGGGAACGGCCGTTGCCGGGGCCTGTACGAAAAACAGGCCGGTGGCAAACACCACCAAGCCTGTGGACAGCGCGATTGATCGCCGCAAAACACCCATTGAATCTCCCGGGGATGGAGCCTGCGGTGCCTGTGAGTCTCAGGAACCAAGGTCAGGGTACAGCCGGGGCCGCACTGTGCCCGGAAGGCAGGGCGGGGTCACAGGAAACGCAACCATCCCGGAATGCTAACCGGACCCTAACCGCCCCGAAATACCGTGGCAACATTGCCGCGCCAGACTGGAATAGCCGGCAAGTGCAGGCACAAGCTCCAGCCCAGGAGGCCACCATGTTGAAGGAAGTCACAACACACACAACACGTATACGCGCGATCAGCCAGCTCCACCGCGGAGACGAGATCGAAGCCCGCCTGTCCGTGGGTCCCGCCTACGATGACGTGGTCATTCGGCGCGGACGGGTTCAGGAAACGGCACCGGGAATCGGCGTCGTATGGATCATGGATCACGTCTCCGGCATGAGGAAAGCCATCAATACCGACGAATGCAGTGTTTGGCGCGTCGCCTGAACCGGCTTGACCCCAAACCCCCTCAGCCACCGGCCACGGACTGGACAATCAGGACCTCCTGGCCAGCGGTAACCTCCGTCTCAAGACCCTTCAGACGCCGGACCTCATCACCGTTCACGTAAATATTCACGAAACGGCGGAGTGCCCCGGTTTCATCACGCAATCGCCTGGCCAGCACCGGATAATCTCCGGTCACCGAATCCAGCAACTGTCCAACGGTCACAGCCCCGTCGGCGGACGCAGTCAGATAGGACTGTCCGCCGACGAGTGGCTGCAGGACACCAGGCAACAAGACCGTAAAGTCAGCCACAACGGACCTAACCAGGTACCGGGGCGCTGGACTTTTGTTCCAGCTCGACGGCGGTGTTGTTGCCAACCACGACGGCGGCACGCACGCACAGCACGTCCGGCAAGTGCGAGGCCACTTCAGTAAAGGTCTCGCCCTCGTCGGCGCTGGCGTACACCGCACCCCCGCGGGTTCCGAAGTACACGCCCACGGGCTCTGCCGAATCCACCGAGGCAGCATCACGGAGCACCGCGTTGTATTCGTGGTCCGGGAGGCCCGTGTGGAGTTCCTTCCATGAATTGCCGGCATCGCCGGTGCGGTGCACACTGAGCTTGCTGTCCGGCGGGATGCGTTCACCGTCCGCCTTCAACGGAATCACCCAGGCCGTTCCCTCGCGCCGGGGGTGCGTGAGCATCACGAAGCCGAAGTCGGCGGGCAGCCCCTCCGCGATGGAGCCCCAGTTCTCGCCGTCATCGTCCGTGCGGTACACGCCGTGGTGGTTCTGCGCGTACAAACGGCCCCCGACGGCGGCATCCGCTGCGATCTTGTGGACGCACTGGCCGAACTCGGGGTTGGGGTCGGGCATGAAGTAGGCAGAGATCCCTTTGTTGCGGGGCTCCCAGGAGGTGCCGCCGTCGAGCGATCTGTAAACGCCGCCCGTACTCATGGCGACGTGGACCTTCTCACCGGACGGGTCCACCACAATCGAGTGTGCCGCCGCGCCGCCGTAGCCAGCACCCCACTCGCTGCGGTGCGGGTGGTCCCAGAGCCCGCGGTTCAGCTCGAAGTGCTCGCCGCCGTCGGTCGATTTCCACACAGAGATCGGTTCACAACCTGCCCAGACGACGCCAGGGCGGGAATCGGCGTCGGGGTAGATCTGCCAGATACGTTCCAGGGCGGCGTCGGTGCCGTCCGGGAATTTGATGGCGCCCTGCTCGGGTTCTGTCCACGAGGCGCCAAGGTCATCTGAATGGGCCACGGTGGGGCCCCAGTGCTCGGACCGTACGCCCACCATGATCCGGGTTTTGCCGTCCCGCGTGTCTATCCCGATGCTTGGAATCTCGCTCATCAGGAAGTGCGGGCCGGAGAGGGACCATTCTTTTCGGTCTGTGCTGGTTGCCAGCCACAGGCCTTTCTTGGTCCCGATCGCTAAGACATAACTCTCTGCGGTAGCCATGCTGTCCATGCAACCACCGGGGTGGATGGGTGGCAAGGCCCATTTTGCACCGCCAACACGCCTCAAACCGAAAATGCCGGATCCTGGAATTCATGAGTGAACTGCCTGCGAATTCCCGAGTAGGGTGACTTGATGCCCCGTTCAAACAAGCTCACCGAAAATCAGGCATTGGCTCTCACGTGGCGACTGAATTGGGTATTCCCCATATCTGTTGCCGGTTTAGCAATCTCTCTGCTCCTTGTGTGGAGCTATCCGGGGCCGTTCCTTGGCCCCATCCTGGTCCTCATATTCTTCTTGGCAGTGGCGTCCAGCGTCGCCGCGCTGGCCGTGGTCCGCATAAAGCTCACGTCGATGCGTGGTTCCAACGAAATTGGAAATTGAGAGACTCCTACCTATTCACTAAAGTCACAAAACATGCTTGACTGTTGGCTTTGCGGCCGAATACGGTTCGCGACAACAGATCCGGGGGATGAGATGAATTACGGGGATGACAGGCATTGAAAACAGTGAGTGAAAGTTCCGCGGACTCCGGCCAGTAGCGGGACTGCGCCGTGGTTACAGCCGCATTGCAAGAGGGAACAATAGTACTGGACCCATTTTCCGTAAGGATGGTCCTCGGGCTGGTTACCCTGACCCTGATCGTCATCTCCTACCTCTCATCCCAACGCAAACGCTCGCCCTACGCCGGTTGGTGGCGGGCAGCCCTTTGCCTCTTCTTCGTGGGCAATGCCGCCTTTCTGTTGAACGGCACCAGCCTCCAAATCTGGGCGAATCCCGTCGGCAAAGCACTGGTTGTGGCCGGCGCCTTCTGTGTCTGGGCAGGCGCACGAACACTGCGGGACCGGCGGGCCAGCCCCTGGCTGCTGCTGCCGGGATCGTTGCTCAGTGCCCTGGCCGCGGTGCTGAACGGGCCGGATTCGAATGTATGGTCAGGCGGATTGGTTTACCTGGCCCTCACCACACTGGCCATCACTCTGGCCGCAATAGAACTCTGGTTTGCCCGGCCCGCCCGCTCGAGGATCACCAAGTTCTTGTCCGTTACCGCGGCAGTCACCGCGGTCTACTACTTGTTCCGGACGGCTACCTACGCCATCGAGGGGCCGGACGGAGAAGTCTTCCGCACCTTCTTTGGTTACGCACCGGCAGCCCTGATGCACTTGATGCTCCTGGTTTCCGTGTCCTCCACCATGAACACGCTCAGCAACAAACAGCTGATCAGGCGGCTCAAGGAGCGTGCCGAGCGCGACCACCTGACCGGGCTGCTGAACAGGGGAGCTTTCCTGGACCTTGCCGCACGGCACCTGGTTCGGCCAGCATCGGATCGAGGTGCGGCCCTGATCCTGGCCGATTTGGACAATTTCAAGGCCGTCAATGACGAGCATGGGCATTCCGCCGGTGACGCCGCGCTCCGGGCTTTCGCAGTTGCCTGCACTTCTTCGGTCCGGACAACGGACCTTGTGGGCAGGTATGGCGGCGAAGAGTTCATCCTCTTCCTGCCGGGAGCCACCCAGCAACGGGCAGAAGCCATCGCTTCTGAAATCAGTAGCCGTCTCTCTGCCATGGAGGCTCCGGATGGCCAACCATTCCCGACCGTGAGCTATGGCGTCACCTCCACCGGCGTGGAAGCTCCGGACCTGGCCTTCATGATCAACGTGGCGGACGCTGCTCTGTACAGCGCCAAGGCCCAAGGCAGGAACAGGGTGGTGGGTGCTGACCCTGTGCAGGCGGAATCCGATGTGGACAAAATAACCCCCTAGCCCGCTGGAACGCTAGGCGGCGCTGGTTCCCCTGACAGAGTGAACCGTGGAAGTCTTCGGGTAGTGCTGAGGGTCCCGGTCTTCAGATGCGGGGAACTCAAAGAGATCGATCATGAGCTGTTGTTCGTAGACGAGCCGCTGTGGGCTGGCCATGATGACACGCCCGTCCACCATGAACTCAACACCTGCTTCAGACCAGCGGACACCGTAGCTGTGTGGTTCAGTGGCGTCCATGGGCATGTGGATATCCCTGACGTCAGTGGTCAGCCGTGGATCATGATGTGCTTTGATGCCGACGCGAACTGTGGAACCGCCCGGACCAATCTTGTCCCCAAATAGCTCTGCCACGCAGAGTTCACCGGAATCATCGGGGCCCGACTCTTCAAAGCCCACCAACCAGATGGCCAGCATGCAGCTAGGATCCGCGGTTGCACTGGAGTTGACATGGACCTCTCCGGCAACCGGTGTCCACAGCCGCCGGGTTGGCTGGGGCGTCACCACCAGCAGGTCATCCACACGGTGGCGGTGCGTTCCGCGCGTGGAGCCTGCTGGTCCGGAGAAGGTCCCCGTTTGCAGGTTGCTGACCCGAAAGGATCCGTCGGCGTCACGCCAGGCAGGCTGGTCCGCATCAATGCGCAACCGCAATCCAGCACTGGAAAAGTCATAGCGGGCTTGAGACCTGGCGGGCACAGTCCACTGGGGCAGGTAGTGGTCCACCCAGAGATCCTGGTTGAGGGCCGGTCCGGCAAAGCGCTCGTCAAAAGTGGGCACCAGCAAAGCCTAAACGAGCCTCCGCCGCGGAGAAGCCACAAACCAGACGTCAGTCCACAAACTCAGACTGCGTCTCGATGAAGTCCCAATCGGCCATGGTCAGCACGCCACTGACCTTGTCCGGATGCGGGCCACCGGCCTCGGCAATATGCTGCAGCACCTGCAACGGAAGCTCCTCGGCGCGCAGGTTTTCACGCAACCACTCTTTGCTGTCCAAGTGCAGATCCAGCCACCACATGAAGATTTCCATCGCGGACCGCCTTCCCTCGGATTAACCGTAGGCCGGGGCGGAGGCGTCTACAAGGGCCGGCATCCATAGACCCTTGTAAGCAGGGATACGAAGGGCCAATCTATTCGTAAGGGCACTCAGGCGTGCTGTTCGCAGGCCGGAATGATCCTAAGCACAAGGGATCCGCGATGGACTGTGACATCGAGCTGGAAATCGACACCGGCTCTGCACGCGGTGAATACACGGTGCACGTGGTCCGTGCACCGGCGGGAGGTCACGCTTCGGGGACGTTCACCTTGGACGTGGATGGCATCCTGGACCGGCTCCCCCAGCTGGAAGCCACCGTACTGGCTTCCGCCGTCGCGGCCCGGCGGACCATGCCTGTGGCAGAAATGGTTGTCCGTGAGGTTGGGCAGGAATTGTTCCAGGCTTTGTTCACCCGTGAGGTCTACGGAACGTACCGGGCCAGCCTGGGCGCCGCCCAACATGCCGGCCAGCAACTCAGGGTGGTCCTGAGGTTGGCCGCCCCGGAGTTGGCCACCATGCCGTGGGAAACCCTGTTCGACCCCGAAACAGAAACCTACCTCTGCCAAACCGAACCCTTGCTGAGGCACGTCCCGGCCCCGGATTACAACCAGAATCCTTTGGATGTGGCTCCCCCGCTGCGCATCCTCGGCATCGTCGCTTCGCCGCGCGACCTCCCCGCCCTGGACGTTCAGGCGGAAAAAGAGCACCTGAGCCGGGCTTTGGCCGGTCCTGTGTCCGAAGGACGGGTGGAGTTGGTCTGGGCGAAGAGTGGAACCTGGGACGATGTGCAGTCCATGCTGCTGGCCGGTCCGTGGCATGTGGTGCATTTTGTGGGTCACGGCGACTACGACTCGCGGACCGACGAAGGCAGAATCGCGCTGGTGGGGCCGGATGGCCGGGCCGCCATGGTCCGCGCTGTGCGCCTGATGGCCCTCCTCAGCGTCGCCGCGCCCCGCCCGCGGTTGGTGGTGCTGAACTCGTGCTCCTCCGGTGAAATGGGGCAGTCGGACCTTTTCTCCGGGACCGCATCAGCTCTGGTGCGGAGCGGAATCGGGGCTGTGGCCGCGATGCAGTTCGCCATCAGCGACTACGCTGCCATCGCTTTCGCTCACGGTTTCTACGCCGCGATCGCCAACGGTCGCACAGTGGATGAGGCCGCCCGCGTGGGCCGAATCTCCGTGATGGCCAGCCCCGACGGCACACTCGAGTGGGTGACCCCCGCCTTGTACGTCCGCAGCGGTTCCACCCAGCTGTTCACGCTGAAAGGCATGCCGCGGGCCTCAACTGCCGGTGAAGGTGCGACGCCGGCCGGAGCCTCGGGCGCGCAGGCGGCGGTACCAGCCACGCCGGGTCAACCGGCAGCCCCGGTGGGTGCAGCAAGCGCCGCCCAGGCAGGCACCGCCCAAGCCGGCGCCGAATTAACCAGTGCTACCCGGGCCAGCGCCGAACAAGCCATGAAACGCGCCCAGCTGCGTGCCCTCTACGTTCAGGCATCAGCGGAGCTGCGGGCCCACCGCTTGGAGCAAGCCACAGAGCTACTGGACGATCTTCTGACCTTGGAGCCCGGATACCGGGATGCGGCAGCGTTGCGGGACTCTGCCCGGAACCGGCTGCACCTGGCCCGGACGTACCGCGAAGCACTCGAAGCAGAAGAAGCCGGTGACTGGCTCGCCGCTGCCGACGGGTTCGCGGCAGTTCAGGACGATCCCGGATTCCCCGAGGCAGCCACACGAAAACAGGACTGCGAGCGCCGCCAAAGAGTCTCCGATTTGCAGGGCGAACTGCGCTACCACTCGTCGCTGGGGTCCTGGGAAGCAGTGCTGGACGTCTCCGCGGAGTTGGCATCAGTGGACCCGGACGCAGCAGACCCGGACGGGCTCACCACCGCAGCGCTGGCGGAAATCGAGAGGGCCACACCTAAAGAATTGCCCAAGCCTGAAGAAGCACCTGAACCAGAGCCTGCACCGAGGGGGTTCTATACGTCTGTGTCCCCGGCACCGGCCCCAACACCGGCACAGCCCCAAAGGTTGCCCGGGAGCGCGGGGCCGCCGCAGAAAGACACCACGCCAAAAACCCAAACTCCGGCACCTGCCCGGGTTCCGGCGTCGGGCCCTGATGTTTCCGTACCGAGCACAGGCCGCAGCCAGGAACCCCTGAATTGGACACCGCTGGCCTGGGGCGGTGCCGCGCTGGCCGTGGCCGGCGGACTAGGCGCCTGCTTCGCGATCTACTTCCTCTGGTTCGATGAGAACTACTGGTATGAGAGCGGCGGCGATGGCTCCCTGCGAGTGGTCTACGGCTTGGTGGCGCCGCTCGGGTATCTGTTACTGGCGGTGGCCGGCCTTCCGGACCGGACCGTCGTGGGGCGGTTGGTGATGGCGGGAGTGGTGGTGTCCGGGGCCGTTTTTGGGCTCTCCGGACTGAATTACACCGTGGAATTGACCGCGGTGGTGGCCAGTTTTGTCCACGCTGCGCTGGGTTTATGGGCTGGGGTCCTGGCTTTGCGTGCGCAATCCGTGAGGGCTGACGGATGGCTGCTGCTCTGGCCTACCGTGACTGTGCCGTTGGTGTGGATCCAGGACAAGGGCACGTTCCTTGAATCCTGGTACCGGACCCACGCCTACTTTGCCTTGGTGCAACTTGTGATCGTGTGCGCAGCGGGTGTCGGTTTCCTGGTGGCGGGCCGCCGCCTGCGTGCGTCGTCGGAGAAGGGACAGGAACATGAGCCGGCTGGTTGAGTTCACCACGGACGACGGCGGCACAGTGGTTGTGGAGGTCGCCAGCGCGGCGGGGAGCCTGGTGACCAGGGGTGGCGATCACGCAGGCGATCATTCCGGCGTGTTCGCAAGGGCCCAACAGACCTTTGAGCGGGCGCTGGCGCATGTCCGTCCCGCTGTTCAGGGAGTGATCGATGAACTGTTGAGCTTGGAAAACCGGCCCGATGAGGTGAGCGTGGAGTTCGGCATTGACCTGCACGCGGAGGCGGGCGCCTTCATTGCATCAGCGAGCACTGCGTCAAATTTCAAGGTGCGGCTCACCTGGAACAAGCCTTCTGAAAGCTAACCCGTGGTGGCCCCCAAACAGCCTGTTCAATGGCACTCCGCGGCGCAACAATAAGGGTATGGCTGCGGAGAGTTTCAGCGGAAGGATCCCCATGGTGGTCGGTGTCCTGCCGGATCAGCATGTGGAGGTCCTTCAGACCGCCCGGACCTTGGCCGAGCAGCTGGGCGTGCCGCTGGTGTGTGCTTACGTGGACGAGGCCAGCTATTTGGTGGAGTGGGACCCCTCGCGTGAGACACACCGGATGTCGCTGCACCCGGAAAAGGACGACGAGGAGGTCGCAGCCGTCCGCGACGATCTTGGCAAGGTGATCGGCGAAGCAATGGATGGCGGCACGGCCGATTGGACGTTGCGGCTCCTGGCCGGCGATCCCGCCCGGGCCTTGGGCCGTTTGGCGTCGGACATCAACGCTTCCATGATCATTGTGGGTACGCCCGAGCCCGGTTTGGGGCATCGGATTTCGGAGGCGTTGAACGGTTCGGTAGCAGCGTGGCTCAGCCATCACCAGCGCCGGCCGGTGTTGATTGTGCCGCAGAAAAAGAAGCCTGGCACTGCTCATAAAAACTAAAGCGAAAGTACTTATTCGAGGTGGTGGCAATGGGCCCCGGGGCAACGTAGAGTAATTACTGCAGGTCAGCGAAAGCCCCTGCTCAAAGGCCGCTCCGGAGTGCGTATCCCCCAATAACGCACTCCGGAGCTCTTTGTTTTAAGCGGCCGTTCAGGCGTGTACCGTCCCCACCCTCTTTGGCGCGAAAACGGCCCCGACGCGCCTTGAGCAAGGCGTGTCGGGGCCGTTTTCGATTTCATAGTAGGTGGTGGCGGTACAGGGTCACCACGGGTAACTCACGACGCCGGCACCCGGCCTGGGTGCCACAGGCTCACCTGACGAAGGTGTACAGCAGGGCCGCCATTCCGAAGCCCACAACGGAGAGCACCGTTTCCAGCACGGTCCAGGTTTTCAGGGTGTCCTTGACGGACATGTTGAAGTACTTGGAGATGATCCAGAATCCGCCATCGTTCACGTGGCTGGCAATGATGGAGCCCGAGGAAATGGCCACCACGATCAACGCGAGCTGCGGCTGGGTGTAGCCGGTTGCCAGGCTGGGAGCCAGGATGCCGCCGGTGGTCACGATTGCCACGGTGGCCGAGCCCTGCGCAATGCGCATGCCGGCACTGATCACGAAAGCCGAGAGGATGATCGGCAGGCCGGCTTGGGACAGGGAGTCCGCCACAGCCTTGCCAACACCGGTGGCGGAAAGGACAGCGCCAAAGAACGCACCGGCACCAACAACCAGCAGGATCATGCCTACGGGACGCAACGAGGAGCCCGTGATTTCGCTGAGCTCAGCGGAGGTCATGCCGCGGCGGATGCCCAGCAACCACATGGCCAGGAGCACAGCAACGGTCAATGCGATGGCCGGGTTGCCGAAGAACTGGAGCACGTCCCTGAACGGGCCGGCCGGTGCGAAGATGTTGCCGAAGGTACCGCCCAGGATGAGGATCATGGGCAGGCCGATAGCCAGCAGTACCAGTCCGATGGAAGGCTCATTGCCCTTGGCAGTGTCCGCTTCGGGAACAATCCGGTCCTCGGGCACGGAGACCATGACGCGCTTGCCGATCCAGGTGCCCCACAAAATACCGGAAGCGAACCAGGCCGGGATACCGCAGATGAGGCCCATGAGGATGATCCAGCCCAGGTCCACGTGGAACAGCCCGGCTGCAGCAACGGGGCCGGGGTGCGGCGGAAGGAAGGCGTGCGTCACGGAGAGACCAGCCAGCAGCGGCAGCGCGTACAGGGCCAACGACTTGCCGCCACGGATCGCAGCAACGTACACCAAGGGTGCCAGGACGAAGATGCCGATGTCGAAGAACACCGGGATACCCAGCACGAAGCCGGTGATACCCATGGCCAAGGGGGTGCCCTTTTCCCCGAAGATCTTCACAAGCCTTCCCAGCAGCACTTCCGCGCCGCCGGATCGCTCAAGGATGGCGCCGAGGACAGTACCGAGGCCGATGATCACCGTGATGTGGCCGAGGATGCCGGCAAAACCCTTCTCAATGAGGGCGTCGCTGCTCTTGGTGGCTGAGCCCACCAAGGCCTCCACGGAGATCCCACCCACCAGGGCCACGATCACACCGGTTCCCACCAGGGCGATGAACGGTTCGAGCTTGACCTTGATGATCAGGAACAGCAGAAGGGCAATGCCTGCGCCTGCCAGGAGGAGCAGGCCGGCGGTATCGTGCCGCAGCCATTCGAGAAATTCATTCATGGGCGTTTCTTTCTGGGTGAGTCCTACTTGAGGGTGCCGGTGAAGGCGGCGGCACGTGCCGCGATGTCTGCCCAGTCGCCTGCAGCAACTGCTGCGGGCGGGACCACGCTGGTGCCGCAGCAGACTGCGGCAGCACCGGCGTCGAGGTAGCTCTTGGCGTTGGAGGCGTCGATGCCTCCCGAAGGCAGCAAGCGGATGCCCGGGTACGGGCCCTGCAAGTCCTTCAGGTACGCCGGGCCGAGCTGCCGGGCGGGGAAAATCTTGACGGCGGCCGAGCCCAAATCCAGGGCCTGTGCCACCTCGGTGGGGGTCATGGCTCCGAGGCTGAACGGGATCCCCGCAGCCACGGCCACGGCGGCAACTTCCGGACGGAGGCCCGGCGTCACCAGGAACTGGGCGCCGGCGTCGATCGCTGCGCGGGCTTGGTCGGCGGTCATCACTGTGCCGATTCCGACGGCGGCACCGTGGTCCGCTGCCGTCTCCGCCGCACGCTGTACATGCTTGAGCACATCCGGGGTGGTGAAGGTGAGCTCGACGCTGCGGATGCCGCCGTCGGCCAAGGCCCGGCAAAGATCCGCGGCGTCGGTGATGGACGGCGCGCGGACCACGGCCAGGGTGCGGTCGGCTTCGAGCTGCTGGAGGAACTGTTCAGGGGTCATTGTTGTCCTTCTCGGGTAAGGCCGTCACTGTGTCGGCGCAAGGCACGGCCGGCGCGCGCCCCGGTGGGGTTGCCGCCGTCGATCGCTGCTGTGCCGTTGACGAAGACGTACTGGATGCCGCTGGCGGCTTGGCGGGGATTCTCAAAAGTGGCTTCGTCGCGAATGGTTTCGGGATCAAAGAGCACGACGTCGGCCGCGTAGCCTTCGCGGACCAGCCCCCTCTTGTGGAGCTTGAGTCGCGCGGCGGGACGGCCGCTGAGGTGGTGGACCGTTTCCTCAAGGCTGAGCAGCCCGAGGTCGCGGGAGTAGTGGCCGAGGTAGCGCGGGAACGTGCCCCAAGCACGGGGGTGCGGCTTGGCGCCAACCAAGAGTCCGTCGCTGCCGCCGGTGTGGGTACGGTGCTTCATGATGGCTTGCACGTTCTCCTCGTGGCCAACATGCTGCAGTATTCCCGTGCCAAGGCGGTCCTCCGTGAGGATCTGCGCGAAGACATCGAAGGGATCCTGCGTGGTTTCGGCCGCGATGTCCTTGATGGTCTTGCCCACGTAGCCTGCGAGCGCAGGGTTCTGCACTCCGCTGATTTCCAGGGTGTCCCACTCCGCAACCACGCCGTGGCAGCCGTCTGAGCCGTAGATCTCCACGGCTTCCCGGATGCGTGCCCTGGTTTCCGGGTCTGCCAGCCGGGCCAACGTGGCCTCGGTTCCGCCGGAGGAGGCCCAGCTCGGGAGAATGGCGCTGAGGGTGGTGGCCCCCGGGAGATACGGGTACGTGTCCAGGGTGATGTCCACGCCCTGCTCCAAGGCGTGGTCGATCAGGTCCAGGAGTTCACCGGCGCGGCCCTTGTTCTCCGCGAAGTTCATGGTGGCGTGGGAGAGATGCAGGGCACAGCCGGTCTGGCGGCTCAGCCCGATCATCTCAGCGTAAGCATCGAGCGCTCCTTTGCCGTAGGAGCGGTGGTGCGGCGCATAAAAGCCGCCCATTTCCCCGACGGTGCTGCAGAGCCCGGCGAGTTCCTCAGTCTGCGCGTACATTCCCGGCGTGTAGGTCAGGCCCGAGGACATACCCACAGCACCTTCCTCCATCGCCGTGCGGATGACGTCCTGCATCTGCTGCTGTTGCTCCGGCGTGGGGTCACCTTCGGCGAAGCCCATCACCATGGCCCGGACGGTTCCTTGGGGAACGAGGTAGGCGGCGTTGGTGGCGATGCGGCCGCCGTCTTCCTCAGCGTCCAGGCGGTCGAGGTACTCCCCCACCGTCCGCCAGTTCCAGTCGAAATCGGCCGGATTGTCGTTCCAGCCGGCGATCTTCTCCCGGACACCGGCCAACGTGGCGTCATCCACCGGGGCGTAGGACAATCCGTCCTGGCCCAGCAATTCCGTGGTGACTCCCTGGCTGAGCTTGGCGTAGTGCTCCCTGTTGACCAGCAGTTGCAGGTCCGAGTGTGCGTGCATGTCGATAAACCCTGGGCTCAGGACGAGTCCCGTGGCGTCGATGACGCGGTCAACGCCGGTCTCCGCTGCGGTGAGGGAACCAGCGGCGAGGGAACCAGCCTCGACGACGGCGGCAATCACCGGGCCGTCCAGCAGGACGTCCGCGCTGCGGCGGTCCGCTCCGGTTCCATCCACCAGGGTGGCGTTGCTGATGAGAATCTTCATGGCAGGGGTCCTAGAAGAAAGTATGGATAAGGTCGACGACGGTCTGGTCGCCGTTGGTGTCCGCGAGGACCGGAATGACGGTCCATTTGTCGAACGCGGTGCACGGGTGGGACAAGCCCAGCCTCACGACATCGCCGGGGCTCACCGTAGTGGTGTCGGCGTCGAAGGTCATGAAGCTGTGCTGGTCATTGACCGAGGTGATGCAAGCGCCAACCAAAGGCTGCATGGCGCCGCCCAGCTCCGGGCCGATGAACTGCGGTTCGGGCAGCCCTTCGTCGAAGGGGAGGTCGCGCTTGCCGGCGTCCAGGATGGCCAGGCCGGGTTCGGTCTGCGAAACGACTCGCGCCCAGCCATACATTCCGGCCGTGAAAGGCTGGTCTCCTTCACGGGAGAACGGCGAGATTCCACGGTAGAAGCCGTCGTCGTGGATGATGTAGGCGCCGCTGCGGATCATGAGGTCCACGGTGGGGCCACCCTCCGAATCTGCGCTGATGTAGGGCGACAGAACCGATACGACGTCATCAAAGTAGGCGCTTCCCCCGGCCGTGAGGATCACGGAATCCGTGCCGTACAGGCCTTCGGTGAGAAGCCTCTGATGCAGCAGTCCCATCTGGGCGAGGTAGCCACGGACGGCGGCCAGTCCGGCGTCGTCCGCTGTGTGTGCGAGTGAGCCTTCATAGCCGCTGACGCCTGCCAGCCGCAGGTTCGGCGAGGCCGAAATGGCATGTGCCACCTCCATGGCAGCGTCCACGCCACGGGCGCCGGTCCGTCCGCCATGGGCTCCGAGTTCCACCAGGACATCCAGTACGGCGTCGCTGCCGTCAAGTGTCCGGTTGATGACATCCACGGTTCCCAGGGAGTCGATCCAGGACAGGGTGGTGGTGTCCGCGGGCTGGCCTGCCACCCACTGGATTGCGTGTGGGTCCGTGAGGCTGTTGGCCAGCTGCAGGTTCCGTACACCGAACTCGCGGGCCACGCGCAGCTGCGCGAAGTTGGCCAGTGTGATGCCCCAGGCGCCACGGGTGAGCTGCTCGGCCCAGAGCTGCGGGGCCATGGTGGTCTTGCCGTGCGGGGCAAGCAGGACACCGTGTTCCGCGCACCACTCGGCCAAGCGATCGGCGTTGGATGCGAGCGCGTTGGCGTCGAGTGTGAGCAGCGGGGTCTGGAGGTCGGCCAGCGTGTGCCTGGCGGCAAGGAAGTCCGCGTGGGTGGTCCCGTTCCCGGTGGCCGGCACGGCCTTGTGCCGCCAGTCGAGCCGGCGATCGGCAAGGTCCGCCACGGCGGATGCCGAGATGGCTTCGGAAGTATTCACGCGTTGGTTCCCTTCGCGGTGCTGCGTTGTTGAAGCTGCGTTGTGGGGGCTTATGGGGACTTTTGGCTGCGTTGCGTATTTTGCAACGCTGGTTGCAAACCTGCTGGTGATATGTCTAACATGGTGGCGGATTGAGAGTCAAGGCCGCTGCGAAGCGCATGAACTAGTGGGAGAACGATGCTTTCAGCTGTATGCGTGGGCGAAACGATGGCCATGCTTACCCCTGTCCACGCCGTTCCGCTGCACCTGGCCACCGAGCTTCACTTCGGGATCGGCGGCGCGGAGTCGAACGTCGCCATGGGCCTGGCCGCCATGGGTTTGGACACACACTGGGTCAGCCGGGTAGGCAACGATGGCTTCGGCACACGGATCCTTTCTGACCTTCGCGATCACGGCGTAGGGGTTTCCGGCGTCGAGGTTGACCATTCCCTGCCCACAGGCCTCTACGTGAAGGTTCCCGCCCAGGGTTCAGGCCCCGACGGCGGCAGTTCGGTTTTGTACTACCGGCAAGGATCTGCGGCCTCCGCCATGGGACGGGCCACGCTCGCCAATCCGGCCGTATCTTCTCTTCTGGAAAACGCTGCCCTGATCCACCTGAGTGGGATCACCGCAGCGTTGTCCCCCGAGTGCCTGTCATTGCTGGAAGCCATCCTGACTGAGCCAAGAAACGGCCGGACCATCAGCTTTGACGTCAACTGGCGCGAAGCCCTCTGGGCAGGGCAGGATCGTTCCGTCCTGCAGCGCCTGGCGAACCTGGCCGACGTCGTGCTTGTAGGAAAGGACGAAGCCGAGCACGCGTTCGGCACCACCGACGAGGCAGAGCTCCGCCGGATGATGCCGGACCCCGAGGTGCTGGTCATCAAGAACGAGGCCATCAGCGCCATTGCGCTGACGCGCGGCACGGCTGACTCAAGCGGCACCCGGGAAGAGGTATCCGCACTGTCCGTTGCCGTCGTCGAGCCCGTTGGCGCCGGCGACTCGTTCGCCGCCGGGTACCTCAGCGGCATGCTGTTCGGGCTCGGCCAAAAGGAGAGCCTGCGCAGGGGCCACGTCGCTGCTGCGTGCACGCTCACCGTCCACGGTGACCGCGGCCCCTTGCCCGACGCCGCCGAGCTCGCAGCCATCCTCGATTCTTCGGATGACGCCTGGGCTGCTATTCATGTTGAAGACGGACAATTCAACACCAGAACCGGAGCGTGACACCGTGAGCCAGAGCCTCAAGCGGGCCATCGACCTACTCGGCGAACTTGCCGCCAAACCCGCAACCCTGGACGAACTCGCGTCCAAGGCCGCGGTGCACAAGACCACCGTGATGCGGCTCCTGCACGCCATGGAGGAGAAGCGCTTTGTGGTGCGCGACGAGGACCAGCGGTTCATGCTGGGCTCAAAACTCTTCGAACTGTCCTCGCTGGCACTGGAACAGCGGGACATCCGCAAGGTGGCCCACCCGCATCTTGCCGAGCTCAACGGCCTCACCGGGCATACGGTTCACTTGGCCGCGTTCGAAGGAAGCGAGGTGGTGTACATCGACAAGTTCGAGTCCCACCACCCGGTCCGTATGTACTCGCGCATCGGCCTCACTGCATCGCTGCACTCGGCCGCCGTGTCCAAAGTCCTCCTCGCCGACATGCCGCGCAGCCGGCAGGAAAAGATTGCGGCGGGGCTGGACTACATCAAAGTTACCGAGAACACCCTGACCTCACCGGAGGCCCTCCTGGCCGAGCTGGAACAGGTCAGGATCCAGGGCTGGGCCCACGACAATGCCGAGCACGAAGCGTTTGTGCACTGCATCGCGGCCCCCATCCGCGACGCCAGCGGCGCCGTTGTAGCCGCAGCCTCTTGTTCGGTACCGGTAGTGATGCTCAGCTATGAAGGCTTGCTTGAGCTGCTGCCCGACCTCAAAGCCAGCACCGAGGCCATCTCCAACGACCTCGGCTGGATCAGCCACGAAAGGAACTCAGCATGAGTGAAAAGACCGTAGTACTGACCGAAAACGCCCCCGCCCCGGCGCACGTATTCTCCCAGGGCATCAAGAAGGGTGGCATGTTCCAGGTTTCGGGCCAGGGCCCCATGGACCCCGCCACCAACCAGTACATCGGCGAGGGCGACGTCAAAGTGCAGACCCGCCGCACGCTGGAGAACGTGAAGGCCATCCTGGAAGCCGGCGGATCCTCCGTTGAGGACGTCCTCATGTTCCGCGTTTATCTCACCACCCGCGACGATTTCGCCGCCATGAACGAGGTCTACGGTGAGTTCATCCGCGAGAACGTCCCCAGCGGTCTGCTCCCGAGCCGCACCACCGTGTTCGTTGACCTGCCGCACGAGGTCATGCTGGTGGAGATCGACGCCCTGGCCGTTACTGCGTAACCCTCTCTCACCTAACGTCGTTTTCCGGAGAACCCTCTCTCACCTAACGCCGTTTCCAGGGAAACCCTCTCTCACCTCTGGTCTGAAGGCTCGACGGCGGCACTCACGCGAGTGCCGTCGTCGAGCCTTAAGTGGTGGCTGGGACGCGTACCGTCACCACCCACTTTGAAGCTGCAACCACCCCAACACGCCGCGAAGGCCGGCGCGCCTCGTCTTCCAGGGCTCAGAGTGGGTGGTGGCGGCACGCGCCTACCTTTGGAAGCGGAGCTTCCACGGAGTAAGCGCAGACTCCAGCTGTTCGCGGAGATTCATCTTGGATGCGCCCTCCACTCTTTCTTCGAAGTGGATGGGCACCTCGGCGATTTTCAGTCCTTGCCGGGCTGCCCGGTAATTCATCTCTACCTGGAATGAGTAGCCATCACTGCGAACGATTGCGACATCAATCCGCACCAGGGCATCAGCCCTCCACGCTTTGAATCCCGCTGTTGCGTCCTTGACCTTTAGATTGAGAACTGCGCCCACATAAAGGTTGGCCCAGGCAGAGAGTGCCTTGCGATGCCACGGCCAATCCGAAGCCGTAGACCCGCCAGCGACATATCGTGAGCCGATGACCAACGCGGCGCCTGAGGTGCGAATCAGGTCAAGCATCGTCGGGATGGCCGACACGGGATGGGAGAGATCTGCGTCCATTTGGATGACGATGTCCGAGTTCTCAGCCAGGGCCCTGGCCATTCCAGCCACATAAGCCCTTCCCAGCCCATCTTTTTCTTTCCGGTGCAGCACAGACACCGCTCCCATGGATTCCGCTGCCAACTGGTCAGCTACCGCCCCGGTTCCATCGGGGGAATTGTCATCCACCACGAGCACACTGAGATTCTGGATACCCAGCGCGTGGATCCGGGCAACAAGAACCGGCAAGTTCTCCCGTTCATTGTAGGTAGGCACCACAACGGTGATTTTCGGATTATCAATAGTCAAAAGTGGGTCCCCAATTCGATTTCGGATCTATCCCGAGCACGGCGTCGTTCTGCACATGTCGGGCCCCGCCAGTCTATTGACCAGATCTCGTGGCCCGAATCGGCCCGCACAAAATGGCGTCAGCCGAACAGCCAAGCCGCCCCCAGCAGCAGAGGCACCGCCAAGATGCTGGTGAACACCGCCGTTGACTGGGCGATTCCTTGGCCCACCCCGTAACGGACCGCGTAGAGGACCACGTTCTGACCGGTCGGGAGGATCGCGCATGCGGTGACCACAAAGGTGCTGAAGGGGTCCAGGTGGAAGACGAAGGCGGCCAGAACCCACGCGAGCGCGGGTTGGACTGCCGACTTAAGGATGACCGCGATGGTGGTTGGAACGCGGTCATCAATGCCAGGGCGAACCGACAATCCATGCAATGACATGCCGAAGATGATCAGCATCAGCGGAACAGCCAACTGTGCAACCAGCGCCAACGGATCCAGTACCAGGCTGGGCAGTTCGATTCCCAGGGCACTGACCAGCACCCCGAGAATTGCCGCCACAGTGACGGGATTACGGAACGGGATGGACAGGGTGCGCCACACCGACACTTGTTTGCCTGCAGGGTCGGTGAGATCCAGGATGGTCAGGGCAATGGGCGTCACGATGGCCAACTGGAACAGCATGATGGGCGTGACGTAGGTGGCACTTCCAAGAATGTAGAGAGACAACGGAACACCAAGGTTGGTGGAGTTCACGATTCCCACGGAGAGTGCGCCGATGGTGGTCCGCCGGACACCCCAGCGAGCAATCGTGCCAGCCACCGTAAACACGAGCATGACGGCCACGGCGGTCACCACGGAGATCAGGCCTGTGGCACTCAGGACGTCGTTGATATGCCTGGAGGCAATGGCTGAGAACATCAAGCAAGGCAAGCCCACCATGAAGGTCAACGTGGAGAGCACTTTGCTGCCCTCTGGACCCAATGCCTTGGTTCTGCCGAGGATGTAGCCGATGAGCAGCACCACGCTGACAACGAAGAAACCCTTGAGGACTCCGTCCAAACCGTTTTCCTCAATCCGCTCTTCGGGATGCCCACGGAGGACACAGGCTCTCTGGAAACAGATTTCAGACTATCCGGCAGGTGGGCTTTCTCCCGCTCTGGTTACGCCAAGCCTGGTCAGGAAGCAACGCGCCTGTTGAGAACAGACGGCGGGACGGCAGGAACGCGCTGCCGTTTGGCGTAAACCCTGGCCCGTTGGCTGGAAAGAGCCAACAACACGAGGATGTCCGAGGCGAGACCGGAGAGACCCGCCTCAAGGGTGAGATTCGCAGTTCCGGTGGAGTAGTCAATGGCCTGCACCAGGATGGAGAAGGAACTCAGGGCCATCGCAATCACCCGGGCACCGTTGCTGCCCAGGAAAATCCGCCAGGCGAGGAAGACCTCACCCAGCCCGAAGACCAAGACGACGCCAGCCACCAAGGCGATGGCCGCCGTCGTGGTTTGTGGGTCTCCTGAACCGTCATCGAAAGTGACGCCGTCAATGACCCCGCCCGATGTCATCAGCGTGATCGCCAAGACCAACGCCGCGATTGCCCTGGCCACTACCAGTGCAGCGCCCATCATGGTGGGGGCGGGCCGCCTGTCGCGGCTATCGGTCCGCCGAGCCGGTTGGGTGGCAGGGACCGGGACACTGCGCGCATCCACGATTGGGAGGTCGCCATCAGTGGAAATCGAATCCCCGCCGCCGTTACGTGTGTGATATCCGGTGGAAAAGTCCTCGATGACCTGGACGGAGACGGCCGGCTCTGCGGCCGAAACGGTGGAAACGATGTGGTCCCGTTCCACATCGGTGTTCTGCTCGATCTTGTGCGTGATCTGGAGTGTGAAGAGCGAGAAACCAACGCTGCGGTCATAGGTACCGGCGGCCAGCCAATCCACTTTGTGGCCGCCCGGCAGGAGCCACCCCTCCGGGCAACGCCAGAAGCGCACATGGTGGCGTTTGCCGGGCGTGTTATCCACTTCCTGTTGGTAGGCGAAGTCCTGTTGCCGGTCGAAGAGGTACAGAGGGCTGACCGGCGCCTCAGAGTAACTCCTCCGGAAAATGGTGGAGCTGACGATTCGGCGGCTGCTGGCGAACGTAACATCGTCGGCCATGGTCCAGCCAGCGGACTGCATGATCGCGTGGATCTGGGGTTCGGCGCCCAGCAGCGCCACGTTCACGGGATCCCCGAGGAGGCCATCGCTGGTCCGCGCGCGGCCAATGAAGTATCCGGGAACGTAGATGGTGGTCAGTATCCGGTGCAGCCGCGGGAGGAGCAAGTAGGCAAGGAACGCCCAGAACACCACGGAGAACCAGATTTGCCCCCACCCCAAATGGAAGCTCTCCCCTACCAGGAGGAAGGCCAGCCACACCGCAGCGGCCCCACCAAGGATGAAGAATCCGTGGTCCAGCCGGCTATCTGTCACGTCCCTAGTCAACGCTTTGTACATCCGAGCCCCCTGTTTTGCACGTCACGCACCTTAAGCTTCGTCTTAAGACGCATCATCTGTACACAATCTCCGGATATTGGCTTGGGGTCGACAAACGTTCGGGTACCCCGACTAGCATGAATAGTCCCGGGAAGCCGGGGTACGTGACCTCTTGAACACCACCTCGTAAGGTCGGCGCCAAGTGCGGCGGCCACCAAAGGAGAAGCCTGTGCGGGAGCCGATTGTGAACGAAACCGTGTCCGACGCCAACCAGAACACCGAAGAGCCCGGGACGGATGAGTCTCCAACGGAGGGCGCAGGAAGCGAACCGGCGGAGATCACGTTTGACGAGCAGTTTTATCCGGCACGCCCCAAGGCCCTGCGGCCCATTGCGCGGAGGCGTCAGTTCTTCGCCGCACGCCCTTCCCTGGAATTCGATGGGCTGAACTCAACGTACGTGGACTGGTTGCGGAACCAATCCATGCTCGGCGACGCCAACACCATGGCACGGCAGCTTTCCGGCCAAGCGAGCATGTGGCAGAACTCCTATGCCAGGCCCAACCCCAGGGCGGCAGTGGAGAGAGCGCCCGTCTGGTTCACCGCCTATCCCCTGTCCTTCATTACCAAGGACGGCCAGTCATTCCTGTCCGCACTGGGTGATCCCGAACTCTGGGACGCGTTCAGCAGGATTGGCATCCGGGGGCTGCACACCGGGCCGGTCAAACTGGCCGGCGGCATCCGCGGATGGTCACAGACACCCAGCGTCGACGGTCACTTTGACCGCATCAGCATGGCGATCGATCCGGCGTTCGGCACCGAGGAAGAGTTCCGCCAGATGTGCGAGGTGGCCAACGAGCACGGCGGCACTGTCATTGACGACATCGTCCCCGGGCACACCGGCAAGGGCGCTGACTTCCGCCTCGCCGAAATGAACTTCCGGGACTACCCCGGCATTTATCACATGGTGGACATCCCGGAGGAAGACTGGCACCTGCTGCCGGACGTTCCCGAGGGCGAAGACTCCGTGAACATCAGCCCCGACGCCGAACAAGCCCTGCAAAAAGCCGGCTACATCATCGGCCGGCTCCAGCGGGTGATCTTCTACGAGCCCGGGGTCAAGGAGACCAACTGGAGCGCCACCAAGCCGATCATCGACACCACCGGCAAGACTCGCCGCTGGGTCTACCTCCACTACTTCAAGTCCGGCCAACCATCCATCAACTGGCTGGATCCAACGTTTGCCGGGATGCGGCTGGTGGTGGGTGACGCGCTGCATTCCCTGCTGGACCTTGGCACGGGTGCCTTGCGGCTGGATGCCAACGGGTTCCTGGGCGTCGAAAAGAGCGCGGAGGAGGAGCCGGGCTGGTCCGAGGGCCACCCGTTGTCCGAGGCAGCGAACCAGTTGATTGGCTCCATGATCCGCAAAGTGGGTGGGTTCTCCTTCCAGGAACTGAACCTCACCATCGACGACATCAAAGCGCAGTCCGAATCCGGCCCTGACCTCTCCTACGACTTCATCACCCGCCCCGCCTACCACTACGCCTTCGTCACTGGCGACACCGAGTTCCTGCGCCTGACCCTGCGGCTTTCCATGGAGATCGGCGTGGATCAGGCATCCTTGGTGCACGCCCTCCAGAATCACGACGAACTGACTTACGAGTTGCTTCACTTTGCCGCGGGCCACCGTGACGACATCTTCGAACTTGGCGGGGAGGAACTGACCGGAGCCGAAGTTGCCGAGAAGGTCCAGGACACCTTGCGGGAACGCCTGACGGGTGAAAACGGACCGTACAACGCGCTCTTCACCACCAATGGCATCGCCTGTACCACGGTCAGCTTCATCATGGCGACCCTGGGCATCAGGGACCCGGATGCCATTACCAAGGAAGAGGAGGCCCGGGTTTTGGATGCCCACGTACTTCTTTCCATGTACAACGCCCTGCAGCCGGGAGTCTTCGCGCTTTCCGGCTGGGATCTTACCGGCATCACTGCCCTGGACCGCGAGACCGTCAAGGAGCTCACCTCCCAGGGCGACACCCGCTGGATCAACCGTGGCGCGCACGACCTCATGGGCACCAGCCCGGATGCGAAGACCTCACTGGCCGGCATGGCCAGGGCCCGCAGCCTCTACGGTCCCCTGCCCGAACAGCTCAAGGACCCAGAGTCTTACGCGCGCCGGCTCCAGCGGATCCTCACAGTGCGGGAAGAGTCGGGGATCGCCACCAGCACCCTCCTGGATGTGCCGGACGTCTCGAACCGCGGCCTGCTGGTCCTGGTCAACCAACTCGCGGACGGAGCACTTCAGGTCACCGTCCTGAACTTCTCCGACCAAGACATCGCGGGCAGCATCCAGTCTCCCCACCTGCCGCCAGGAGCCAGCGTGCACGACCTCTTCAGCCGCGAGAACGTTGGCCAGGTGGACGATCTCCACAGCTTCTTCCTCGAACTCCCTGCCTTCCAGGGCACGGCACTTCTCCTCAAGGATCCGGTAGTGGAGGACGAGGCCACCGAATAGAAAGCACGACGTCGGCACCCAGCTGAGTGCCGACGTCGGGCCCTGTTTGGTGCTCGCTTGAAGCGTTAGTCGCCTACAGCGTCGCGGCCACGGCGCAGGATCAGGGGATCGGCTTCGTAGACCACCGAGGTGTCCTTGTTGTCGTAGCCGAACTGGTTGAGGAAGTACCGCATGGCATTGATGCGGGCGCGTTTTTTGTCGTTGGACTTGACGGTGATCCACGGCGAGTGGTCAGAGTCCGTGTGCAGGAACGTTTGTTCCTTTGCGTCGGTGTATTCGTCCCAGCGGTCCAGTGATGCGAGGTCCATGGGAGAGAGCTTCCAACGGCGCACGGGGTCGATCTGGCGGATCGCGAAACGCGTGCGTTGCTCTTGTCGGGTCACGGAGAACCAGAACTTGGTGACGTGGATGCCGGAGTCCACCAGCATCTTTTCGAAGACGGGTGCTTGGCCCATGAATGTGTCGTATTCCTGGTCAGTGCAAAAGCCCATCACGCGCTCCACGTTGGCCCGGTTGTACCAGGACCTGTCGAACATGACGATCTCACCGGCCGTGGGCAGGTGCTGGATGTATCGCTGGAAATACCATTGGCCCTGCTCGCGGTCGGAGGGCTTGCTGAGGGCCACCGTCCTGGCGTGGCGAGGGTCCAGGTGCTCGTTGAAGCGTTTGATGGTGCCGCCCTTGCCCGCAGCATCCCGGCCCTCGAACACGATCACGTGCTTGAGCCCCAGGTCTTGGCCCCAGTACTGGAATTTCAACAGCTCAATCTGGAGCCGGTACTTTTCGATCTCGTACTCGTCGCGGGTCATCCGCTCCTTGTACGGATAGTCTTCGTGCCACGTTTCCACCGCCGAGCCACCGGGATCGATGAGATCCGGGTCCTCGCCCTGGCCTCCACTGATGGTGTAGCCCAGCTCCACCAAGTGGTCGATGGTCTCGCGCAGATTGTCCCTGACCCACCAATTGTCCAGGGATGTGGATAGTGAATGTGCCTCCGTCATGCGGTCCTCCTGGTCAGCCGGGTAGTGCGCGGCAGCCTAACAAGGGTTGGTGACGGGAACGTGAACAGATTTGCGGTTAGCCGTGGTTGCGGCGGGACTCCCACGTGGTGAAAAGTAACCACGCCAGCCAGACGCCCAGTAGGGTGGCGGCGGCATAGGATTCAGGGTTGTCACCCCAGGGTTGACTGGCCATGCACCTTAAGGTGGCAGCACGTGGACGCGAGTCACAACCCTAGGGTGACACTTCTACTGGTTTGCTAAAGCAGCCAGGTCGATCCAGTAGCGACGAAAGGGGCGCCCATCGGCGCCAGTCCGCACATCCTCCAAGGTCCCGCCCACGCGTTCAATGGTCTTGGCGGAAGCGGCATTCGAGTCATCGCAGGTCAGGAGAACGCGGTCCGGCTCTCCCTGGGCAGCCAGGCGGGAACACAACTCCCCCAGAGCCCATGACGCCGCCCCCCGGCCGCGATCCGACGGCCGAACACCATATCCAATGTGCCCGCCGGAGTTCAGGAGTGCCGGTGTGAGGTAGTGCCGGAACGCAATGGCACCCACGTACCGCAAGCCTTCCGCAATCCAGAGGTAGGTGCAGGGAACTATGCCGTCCTTCTCCGCCGCTTGCCCCGCGTCTTCCAGTTGCCGAACCCATGCCGCGAACCCCTCGGGGGTGATGACGTCGCCCGCCATGAATACCCCGGCACCGTCCTGATGGGCGCCGTCCCACTCACGGTGGGACTCAAGGAAGGACTGGTGAAAAGAGACATCCGGAGCGACGAGCTTAAACATGAAGACGACCCTATACCTCGCCGTAGCAGTGGCGGTGACACGGACGCGACACGCGCATGGATAATCGACAAACTTGTCATATGCGTGACACATGTCATAGATTCATCTGGTCAAACAAGTTTATAAAACAAAGGAGTGAATCACATGCTTAAGCTGAAGCGACTGGCAAAGCGCCGTTCCAAGCTGAACTTCGTGTTCAACTGAACAAAGCAGGAATAGTGGGGACCACGCATTGCGTGGTCCCCACTCATCATTGGAGGCAAGAATTGACAGCCACTACCTACTCGCTCAAACAGTCCCTCCCGGTTGTGACAACAGAGACAGCCGTACAAATCGGACTGGCACCGCCCAACGCAATCGAAATTGAGGACGCCCCGCCTGGGCTCGCCGAATTGCTCGGCTTTGCATCGCACCCACGAACGCTGGAGGACTTGGGCACCAAGGCGCAAGATCTGCTTGGCGGGGACTCCGGGCAGATCGTTGAGGAGCTCATCGAGGCTGACATTCTCGTCCCGTACAGGTTCGACCTCACCGGCCGGCACAGCCGCCACGATCTCTACTTCGAACTTGCCCACGGCACAGGACCGGGCGCCAGCGATCTACTGCTCAGCCGGAAAGTCGCGCTCATCGGCGTGGGCGGAATCGGCACCAATGTGGCCATGCAACTCGCAACAGCGGGGGTGGGGGTAATCATGCTGGTCGACGGCGACACAGTGGAAGAAAGCAACCTCACCCGGCAATACCTCTTTACGGCACAAGACGTTGGCGCTTCGAAGATCGAAGCCGCCGCACGAAACCTTCAGCTTCGGGCTCCGGCCACCAACACGGTTGAAGTCGCGGCCATGATCTCCAGCGTTGAAGATCTTCTGCCGATCTTTCAGGACTCAGACTTCGTTGTGGTATCCGCAGACACGCCCCAGGAAGTGCTTGAGTGGTCCAACGAAGCCTCGATCGCCACCGGCACACCCTTCACCTGCGCCGGCTACCAGGACACGCGCGGCGTGGTGGGACCAGTTGTCAGGCCCGGCACGACGCCTTGCCTGCAATGCGCAGCAACTGACAACGACGGTCGCACCAATTCCACGGCGTCGCTCACCACGACAAACCTCAACAGTGCATACCAGGCCCCCAGCTTTGGTCCCCTGAACGCCATTGTGGCCTCCATTGCCGCTATGGAGGTGTTCCGTTACCTGCTGACTGGATCCACCAACCTGGACGGTAGAAGACTGGTGTTTGACTCCCTGGAGTTGTCGTCTGAGTTCGAAGATTTCGCCAGGAACACCCGCTGTGCTGCGTGTTCCTGACTGCGATGTGGGCAAGCTGTTGGTGACTCTCACTGGCGCTTACGTGGTTGCATCCCTCGGTGCCACCATCGCCAACAAGAACTTCTGGCCAATCGCATCCAACAACATGTTCAACGCAAAGTTCGGGGACCGGGTGTCACGCTTCGCGATCGAATTCCATCTGTCGGACGGAACCGTGGTCACCTGCGGGCCCGCCAACTGCCTGCCAACCCAGTTCTTCCGGGCCGGGGCAGTGTTCGCCAACATTTTTATGGCCAGTGAAGAGCAACCAAAGCACGTTCTTTGCCAGCGAATCGAAAACCGGCTTCGCCGAAACAAGTGGAAACCTTTCGATGAGGTCCGACCCCCCGCCCATCTGCCCAACATTCCACTGAGCAGAATGGAAATTCTTGTGGAGACCACCGTTCGGGGAATGCCTGAGGAAAAGGAAGTTGTGTACACCTATGTTCCGTCGATTCCGCGTTAGTTCAGTCACGTCCCGGCAGGTTCGTGCTGCTGGCGTGTGGATCGTCGCCGCCTTGGCAGTAACACTTCGCCCAGGTGCGGCGGCAGCGCAGGACTACAGGGCCGCAGTTGCTTCGACGGGGTTGGATGCGGTTCCAACTTCTGATGCTGGGAAGAGCCGGGTTGCCCGACGCACGGCAACTGCCCTCCTGTTGGCGGCTGCGGGAGCAAGCGAGGTGTACAGCGGGCCCGGTGCAAGGCACGCGCCTTGGCTTCGGCGAGCGGCACTCGGAGTGTTCCTGGAGACCCGTGCTGCGGATGCCCGGTCACTTCCAGGACGATGGCCTTACGACACGTTTATCGAGGCCGTACTTCTCACAACCCAGCTGTCCGGGCTGCCGAACAGGCAGCCGGCCAGCCTGCCGCTCTCCATCTCGCGCGTGGCTCTGTACTTGCCCTACACCCAAGCAGGCCTGTCCAAGCTCATCCACGGTTTCGACGCCTGGGTTCGTCGTGGCGACGCCAACCACATTTACCACCTGCATTTGAAGGCATCGGGCAGCCACCCATTTGCGCAGGATCGATTTGCCCAGCCTGTTCGGGCAATGACCCGCCTCATTCCATTTCTTGAATTTCTCGCACTCCCACTGGCACTGGTCCTCCCCGGCAAGTTCCGGATCGTGCTCCCATGTTGCAGCACTATATTCCACATTGTTATTGCCCGCACCTGGAATATTAGCTTTTGGCAGGCCCCCCTCATGCAATGGCTGATGTTGTCGTTGGAAAAGCAGCCCGATCTTGCCATCATTCTCCGCGCATCCCGAGGTAATTAAATTGTCGCTTGCAAAGACATGGCAGAGACGTCTCCACCTGACAGGAATGTGGGTGAATTCGCTGGGTGGTGGCGCGTACAACATCGCGCTCCCCCTCATAGTCCTCCAAACGAGCGGCAGCCTCGCCCAAATGTCCATCGTGGCCGTGGCATCACAGCTGCCCAAGGCCTTCCCTGGAGTACTCATTGGCGGACTCGCTGACCGCATGTCGCCCCGTTCCATGACCCACATTGGCTATTGGGGCCAGGCACTGGTTGTCGCCGCAATGGCGCTGCTTATCGGCCCGTGGCACACACCCTTCTGGGTTCTGGTACTCGGCGCGTTCCTGCGTGGCAGCCTCGACATGTTCGCCAGAACGGCCACGTTCGTGGCCATCCCGAAAATGTATGGCGAAGGCACTGCCAAGTTCAACGCATCAGTGTCCACTGCGTGGACCTCCGCTTCCATTGTGGGACCGGCCATCGGCGGCGCACTGAGCGCCGTTTGGGGCCCCTGGTGGTTGCTGGCCGTAGACGCGGTGTCCTTCACCGTCATCGCAATGATCATGAATTTTCTGCCGTGGCCGGACCACCCAACCAAACAGCCTGGCCGTCCAGGCTTCTTCCAGGATCTTTCAGCCGGGTACCGAAGGCTCTCCCAAGTCAATGGTTGGTGGCGCTTTGCCGGAACCGTCGTCCTCATTGGCTTCTTGTCTGCCCCGCTGTCCACGCTCGCGATCTTCCAGACGTCAGTTGGCCTCGGAGGCTCTACTACGGAAGTGGGAATCGTCGGTGCGGCTGCGGCTGCGGGACTGTTCTGCGGGTCATTATTGTCCGGCTTGGTCTCCACTTGGCAACCAAACCTGTTAATGCAGCGTTCCTCGTGGCTTATGGCAGGAGGAGCTTTGCTCTTTTTCATCCCATCCTGGATTGCCGTCGCGAGTGCTCTGTTCATTGTCTGCACCGGAGGCATTGCGTGGACGATTGGACGTACCTCCCTCATACACCAACAGATCCCCTCGTCCGATCTTGGCAAGACCATGACCGCCGTCCAGTTCTTGGAAACAGTTTCAAGCCCCCTCAGTCTTGCCGTCGCCACCTTCCTCATGGGGGTGTCCTCATTCATGGCCTTTGCCTCGATACTTCTGGCAGCACTTCTTTCAGGGGTGCTTGCCATCAATTCCGGATCGATGCTGAAGCCGGGTGAGCGGCAGGCAGAGGACAAGCAAAGCGAGCCCGTCCACTAGCAGCCCGCGGCGTCGGGACTTAGTCGGGCGAACTGGCTCGGGGCAGTTTCCGGCCCTGGACAGCGGCGTGGGTCTTGCGCAATGCCGCGATGGAGGCCTCGTAGGAATGCTGGGCAACCCCCACAAAGAGGCAGTCCACCACCATCATCTGGGCTATCCGGCTACCCATCGCGCCCGGCCGGAAGGGTGTCTCGCGGGCGGCAGTACTGAGCACAATGTGGGCAGTACGGCCCAGCGGCGAATCAGCATGATTGGTGATGGCGATGGTGGTGGCCCCGGTGTCCTTGGCCGCCTTGAGGAAATCGACCGTATCCACGGTGGCGCCCGAGTGCGAGATGGCGACAGCAACGCCGTCGTCGTCCAAGAGCGCTGCCGAAGTCAGCGCGACATGCACCTCGGGCCAGGTGAACGAGGTGAGGCCTATGCGATGCAGTTTCTGCTGCAGGTCCTGGCCAACCAGCCCGCCCGCGCCCACTCCGAAGATGTCGATTTTCCGCGAGCGCGAGATCGCTTCAACAGCCTCGGCGAGTTGGTCGACGTCGAGCACTTGAGCGGTGTCAGCGATGGACATCGTCTCGTTGTAGGCGATCTTGGAAACGATGTCCCGCAGCGAGTCGGAGGTATTGATGTCCTCGTAGACCCCCGTAGGTGCGTTGTTGGCCAAACTCTCCCGGGCCGTTTCCCTCGCAAGGTCGAGTCGAAGATCGGAGTAGCCGCGGTAGCCCACCTTCTTGTAGAAGCGGACCACCGACGTAGTGGACGTTCCACCATGCTCGGCAAGGTCACCGATGGACATCATGGCCGCCCGGGAAGGATCCGCCAAGACCAGCTCAGCGACAGCCCGCTCGGAGGGGCGCAAAGCCGGCAGGAGGGAGCGGATCCGAACCAGGACTGTTCGTGACGATTGCACATTTCCAGCCGCTTCCATGGCGGACTCCTTCCAACAGGCTCGCCCGGCCCAGGTACGCGACAGACGTTTGTAAATAACTTACCTAAACGCAAACGCAAAGGTAAGTCATTGACGCAACCTCGACGGGCGAATACGGTCGATGTAATCCAAGTCACAAAAGTTGTCATGCACTTCTGCTCATCAGGAAAGGCTCCCCATGACACTCAACCGTCGAAGACTCATCCACGCCTCGGGGCTGGCCGCCGCTGCCGCCGTCGTATCACCCTTCGCATCAAGCGCCACCGCCTCCTCTCAGGCCAACCGCCCGGGGAAACCCGGAACCACCGTCAACGGGGCGGACACCGCCGCCGCCAGTAAATGGAGCATTTTCGCCGGGCGCAAAGTAGGTGTCATCACCAACCCCACCGGAGTCCTGGCGAACTTCCGCTCCATCGTGGATGACATGGCGGGCAAAGGTGTGGACGTCGCAGCGGTTTTCGGCCCGGAGCACGGATTCCGCGGCACAGCCCAAGACGGCGCGAGTGAAGGAACGTCCGTGGACCCGCGGACCGGCATCACCGTCTACGACTCCTACGGGGCCGAGGTTGATGACTACGTGGGCTTCTTTGAAGCGTCCGGCGTGGACAGCATCTGTTTCGACATCCAGGACGTCGGGGCACGTTTCTACACCTACATCTGGACCATGTGGGGCGCCATGCAGGCCGCGTCCCGGACCGGTACCAGGTTCGTGGTCCTGGATCGTCCCAACCCGATTGGCGGCCAGGCGCGCGGACCGGTCCTCCAATCAGGTTTCGAATCCGGAGTCGGACGGCTGGGCATCGCGCTCCAGCATGGCATGACGGTGGGCGAGCTGGCCAAGTACTTCAACGCCGTCCACCTGCCGGCCGCTGGACTCAAGCCCCTCCAGGACCTTCACGTAGTCCAGGTCCAAGGATGGCGGCGTGAAATGACCGGACCGGACAACCGGGCATCATGGATCCTCCCGAGCCCCAATATGCCAACTCCGGAAACGTCCCTCCTGTATCCCGGAACGGCGTTGTTCGAGGCCACCAATATGTCCGAAGGCCGCGGCACAACCCGGCCGTTCGAACTGATCGGCGCCCCCTACGTGGACTACCGCTGGGCCGAGGCACTCAACAGCAAGGGCCTCAGCGGCGTGACGTTCCGCGAAGCCTATTTCCAGCCCACCCTCTCCAAGAACCAGGGCCTCGTCTGCGGTGGCGTGCAGATCCACATCACCGACGCCTCCCGCGTTGAAGCCCTTGAAGTGGGCACCCACATGCTGGTCGAAGCCAAGCGGCTGTACCCGGGGTTCGCCTGGCGCGGCGACGCAGGGCGGTGGATGGGGCTGCTGAGCGGTTCGGACCGCTTTGCAGAACAGCTCGACGCCGGTGCTGACGCCAGGACCATCACCGACAGTTGGCGGTACGAACTTGGTCAATTCGTCCGCGATACACGCCAATACCTCCTCTACAACGGTCAGCGCTAGCCAAGGCAAACACTCAGACGATTGGGATGCACATGCACAGAAAAGGAACCACCCTCATGACTGCCGCAGCCACGGCCCTCCTCATGACCGGGGCGGGAACAGCAGTGGCCGCTGGCCCCGGCACCACGGTCATCACGACGCCGGCCGCTGCTTCCCCGGATATCGACGCAATGATTGCGGGCATGTCACTGGACGAAAAGATCGGCCAGATGACGTGGACCCATGTCTACGGCTCGTCCGCGAATGACACGTCCATGGCGGCGAGCAACCAGGAACGTTACGGCGTCAATACGCCCGCCGAAGTGGTGGAAAAGTACAACCTGGGCGGCGTCCTCTACTTCGCGTGGTCCGGGAACACGAACAATCCCCAGCAAGTTGCGGGCCTCTCCAACGGCCTGCAACAAACTGCTGTGGGAGCCGACGGTAAAGGCATCCCGTTGGCAGTCACTATCGACCAGGAAGGCGGGCTGGTTGCCCGCATAGGATCACCGGCCACGGTCCTCCCGGGCAACATGGCCCTGGGGGCCGCGGCGAACCAGGATCTGGCCCGCGCGCAGGGCGAAATCCTGGGTTCCGAGATGCGGGCCATGGGTATCAACGTGGACTTCGCCCCGGTACTGGACCTCAACTCCAACCCGGACAACCCGGTCATCGGAATCCGGTCCATGGGTGAGGACCCTGCGCTGGTCAGTGAACTCGGCGCTGCGCAGATCAACGGCATTCAGGCCCGCAGCGTGGGAGCAGCAGCAAAGCATTTCCCCGGCCATGGCGACACGTCCGTTGACTCCCACTACGGCCTGCCGACTGTCACCTACGACCGCGCCACCCTGAACAAGCACCTGGAACCATTCAAGGCAGCGATCGATGCCGGCGTGGACATGGTCATGACGGCACACATCATTGTTGAGGCCATCGATCCCGAAATGCCGGGCACCCTGTCCCACAAGGTACTCACCGGCTTGCTCCGCGATGAGCTGGGATTTAAGGGACTGGTTACCACCGACGCCTTGGATATGGCCGCCATGGCGGCCGAATGGCCGCAGGAAGAAATCGCAGTCAAGGCCATCCAGGCCGGTTCGGACATCCTCCTCAACTCCCCCAACGTGGATGCCTCGTTTGCCGGGGTGCGTGCCGCCGTCGGGTCCGGTGAGATCACCGAAGCCCGAATCGACGAGTCCGTTCGGCGGATCCTGGAGTGGAAGGTCAAGCGGGGAGTCTTTGAGCAGCCCATGGCTGACCCCGCAAATGTGGACAAGCTGGTGGGCACCGGAGGAAACCTCGCCACAGCCAATCTGATCTCCGACCATGCCGCTACCCTGCTGCGCAACCAGGAGCGGGTGTTGCCGCTGGCTCCCGGCAGTTCCGTACTCATGGTGGGGGCCGGTTCGGGACGCCCGGAAACTGCGGGACCAATGCTCAAGGAACAAGGTTTCGCGGTCACTGAAGACTACGAGAATGGCGCGTCGCCCTCCTCCGCCTACCGGGCGCGGGCGGTTGCCGCCGCCAGCAAGGTGGACGCAGTAGTCTTCGCCTCCTACAACGCCACCAGCAACGCCGCCCAGCAACAAATGGTGGCTGAGCTGGCGGCTACTGGAACCCCCGTGATCGTCATAGCCACACGCAATCCCTACGACGTCAGCGTCTTCCCCGGGGCCGCCGCCGTACTCAACAGCTATGGCATCAACAGGGTCAACTTCCACGGTGTTGTGCGTGCCATCTCCGGCGCGGTCAACCCCGGCGGCAAACTGCCAGTCAATATCCCTGAAGCCGATGGCGACGGCGTCCTCCTCCCCTTGGGCTTCGGCCTCCACTACGACACGTCGACGCCGGAGGCAGTCACCTTTACGGACCGGCCGGGCAAGGGGCAGGACGCGTACACCATCCCCGCTGTCGCAGGCGTGGTTTACCTGATAGAGGGCAAGGAGGCGGCAGCCGGGACGTACCGGAAGCCAGCCGGCACAGTGACCGTCACCGCGGTTCCTGCCAAGGGATACGTCTTCACGGACAGCGCCGTCACGCAATGGAGCCACACGTTCACCACGGGACTCCCCAAGCCGTAGTAAGAGCTAAACCACGGGCGAGTTCATCAATGCGACCGTGATGATGAGGGCAATCCCGAACATCGGCAGGCAAAGAACGATGTTGGTCCGGCGGTTGTCCCTCATCACGGCCACGAACTCCCTCAGGAACGCGCTGGGCACGAAATACCTGGCCGTCGGGGCACCTACCACCTCCGCGTTGATCTTCTGCCGACGGGACAGAAGCGCAGCGCGGAGCACGTGGTAGTTGTTGGTGCACACCAGCAACGGGCCTTGGATGCCTTTCTCAGCCAGCAGGGCTACGGAGTATGCCAGGTTCTCGCGGGTGGTGGTGGCCTTGTTCTCCTCCACCACATCGCCGGATGCCGCACCGTTGGCCACCAGATACTCCTTCATTGCCGTGGACTCAGGCCGTGGTTCGTCCGCGCCTTGGCCTCCGGAAGGCACCAAGACCGGCTTGACCGGTGCGCCGCCGTCGTAAATCTCCAACGCCTTGTTGAGGCGTGCTGCGAGCAGCGGCGGGACGTTGCCGTCGATCAAACCCGAGCCAAGGACGATCACAGCGGCCGGATTCGGGCTGAACCGCATTCTGGAATACACCAAGGCGTATCCCAGAAACACCACGAACGCGCAGCCCAGGTAGGCGCACAGGAAGAACGCCAGGGCGGCGAGGCCAGCCAGCACCGGCTGCCCACTCAGCACAAACAGGAACGCGATCACCGGCGCGAGGAACACGGCCAATCCCACCGCTATCGGCAGGAAACTGCTGATGCCGGGGCCCTCCTTGCGGACCATCGTGGCGCCGTTCGCGATCAGGAAGCCCGCGAACACGAAGATACTGACCACGGGCACTACCAAAACCACCAGGTTCAGCCATTCGAACCACGGATTCAGGTCGATCAGGAAGTCCAGGAGGGCCTGCAGCAGGAACCACGCCGCTACCAGCAGGAGCACGCCATTGCGGAGCCGTCGCCGGTCCGACTGGTACGAGGCAAGGAAGATGCCCGCGAAGAGAAGTCCAAGGACCAGGGTCAGCATGGTCCAAGCCTATGCGGTGCCGCTCCGGCCCGCGGGCGCCTCGTACGATTCGGGCTTGAGTCCTTGGTCGGTGGCCACGTGGGTCTGCATCCCCGGGATGATGTCCGTATTTTGTGCGCTGACGGCCAGCCACCGCCCGTCACCCTGGCGCACAACCGTGAAACTGATAACGCCCCGCCGGGGTCCGGATCGTTCTCCGGTGGGCGTGATCTGGCCGGTCATGGACCATCTCCCATGAACAACGGCAACACCGCCCGGAAGCTCCCGGACCTTGACCTTTTCCAGCACCATCTCCGTGTCCGGAAACATGTGCCGGAAGCCGTAGTCGTGGTTGAACTGGATCTGCCGGCGGTTGTTCCACCACATGCCCACCACGTTGACGAAGTCCGCATCCTCCACGAAGAGCTCCGCCAGCGCCACCGGATCAGCCGCGTTCCACGCGCTGGCGAAACCATCAGCTACGTCGCGGGGGCTCGGTGTCATGGAGGCGGTCCTTCCAAGGTGGCGAGGTGGGAGTCAAAGACGTACGACGTCGGCACTCAGGTGAGCGTCGCCGTCGAGCCTTAAGTTGAAGGCAGCTGCTGCAGCCGCCACGCGATGATATCGCTGATGAGCTCGGTGGGGAGTGGGGATTTATGGGGCAGTTTGATGGCGTGCTCGGTGGTCCCGAAATCTGCCAGCTCCGCGGAGAAATGCGTGATCGCATCGGGGGTCGGATAGAACCCGACGTGGTGCTTTGTTCCAGTGAAGAAGAACAGCGGCTCGGTGCCGAGCTTGAAGGTGGGCATGCGCCAGCTGATCGATTCTTCCGCTTCATCAGGCACGGCCGAGCGGATCAGTTGGTACACGGTCAGCAGTCGTTGCCGAACATCGCCGTCGTACTGGTCGATGTACTCGCTGATGGTACCCGGTGTCACGGTGGCCTCCCTGTGAGCGATGGTGCACACCCGATCCTATTCCCGCCTAGGGTGTTGAGCATGCGAAGAATTCCAGAGACCTTCGACCAAGCAGACGGTGAGCAATCGACGGCAGGGTTGATTCTGTTGAACGGTCCACCGGGCATCGGAAAGTCGACCCTGGCCAGGCTCTTCTCCGACCGGCATCCAGGAACTTTGAACTTGGATGTCGATCAAGTCCGTTGCCTCATTGGTGGCTGGCAGGAGGATTTTCAGGGAGCGGGGAATCTGGTCCGCCCCATCGCGCTCACCATGGCTGCCACGCATCTGGCCGCGGGGCACCGCGTGATCATGCCGCAATTTCTCGACTCCGACCAGGAAATCGGATTGTTCCGCAACGTTGCCCGGAAATCCGGCGCGGGCTTTCGAGAGGTCGTTCTCATGGACACTCAAGAGTCCTCGATCGAGCGGTTCTACGCTCGCGGAGACAACCACGATCCCTGGCACGCCCGGGTCACGGCGATTGTGGAGCAGAACGGCGGGCCCCAACTGCTGAAGTCAATGTATATCGGCCTGACCAACGGCCTTCACAACCGAGGCTCCGCATCAGTCATCAGCAGCCGCAGAGGAGCGATTGAGGAAACGTACGCGCGTCTCGTGGAAGCTTTGGGTGTTGAGCCGATTCACCACTAGAGCTATTCCGCATGCCTTGGTAGCTTCGAACCCATGGCCATCAAACTTGAGAACGTCGGTATTGCTGTGCGGGACATCGAAGAAACCATCGCGTTCTTCACCGATCTGGGTCTGACAGTGCTGGGCCGCGACACCGTCAGCGGCGAGTGGGCGGATACCGCCGTCGGGCTTGATGGCAACCACGCGAAGATCGCGGTGCTCCAAACCCCGGATGGCCAGGGACAGCTGGAACTGTTCGAGTACATCCACCCGGATGCGATCGAGACGCAGCCCACCCTTCCAAACGAAATCGGAATGCACCGGGTGGCCTTCTCCGTTGACAACATCGACGAAGCCCTCGAGATAGCCGCGAAGCACGGTTGCACTCCCCTTCGCGGCGTAGCTACTTACGGTGACGTCTACAAGCTCACCTATCTTCGCGGACCCAGCGGAATCCTGGTGATGCTTGCCCAGGATCTAACGGAAGCCTGACCCCAGGGTTATCCGCTTCCGGAAATCTGCCGGGCGAAGTCATTGAGAGCGGTGGCCACGGCGTCCGGATTGCTCAACGTGGCGTAGTGACCACCAGGGATTTCCACGGGTTCTGTTCCCAGCCTGTCGCGAACCTGGCGCCTCATAAACCTCGGAGGGAAGAACAGATCGTCGCGGCATAGAATCCCCAGGGTTGGCACGTCCGGGTGTTTGCCGGGCCAGGGCCCTGACATCCAGGCCCCCTGCTGATCGCGCTCCCGTTCGGTGGCCTCCTGTGCCAAATCGTCAGGGACGAGATTGAAATATGGCTCATCGGGAATGGTCTCGCGGTCATGGCCGGTGTTGGTCCACCAGGCACCAAAGGTCTCGCCGGGCATCGGAATCATCGCCGAGAGGTACACCAGGCCATCGGAATGGAGCTCCTCGCAGACCAAGGGGGCCGTGAAGCCACCCAACGAATGCCCCACCACGATGGTGTGCTGAGCATCGCCAACCGCTTCCGTCACTGCGCGGGTGTAGTCCTCAAGTCCGGCAGCGGCATCTTCAATGGGCAAGTCGACAGCCACCACTTCATGCCCCGATGCTTCCAGCAGCGGGCCCACCAGATGCCAATCCCATGCCGTGGAACCACCACCGTGAATCAGTACGAAAACTGCCATCATGCCCCCGATTGACCTCAGGCCGGATGTGCTGTCACCAGCGCATCCGGCTCAGTTTGAACAACTCCCGCGGGTGTTTCCACAGGGAGTCCGTTACGGATCCAGTACTCGATGCCTCCGATCATTTCCCTGACGGAGTACCCCAGTTCCGCGAAGGCAAGCGCCGCTAACGTGCTGCCATTGCACCCTGGACCCCAGGAGTAGACCACTACTTGCGAACCAGCCGGAATGACGTCGGCGGCCAACGCCGGAATCTGCGCCGTCGGGATATGTACGGCACCCGGAATATGTCCGTGGTCCCACGAGGATTGCCTGCGGGTGTCCACCACAACCAATGAGCCTGGCGTGGCGTCAGCAACGTCCATGACGTCAATCTCGCACTCAAGCTTCGCCCGGAAATATTCAGCTGCACTCATACTCATGCGAGATTCGCCAGCTTCGCGGACGCCCGGCGGGAACCAAGCTTGGCGGATATCCGGAGGCTTGTCTCCGCAGCCATGGGCCCCACCTCACGGACACGTTTGGCGGTCATCCGCGACGACAACGAGGACACAGACAGGGCCGCCACTACGTGATCGTCATGACCAAAGATCGGTGCGGCCACGCACCGCACTTCCGGCTCGTTCTCACGGTCATCAATGGAGTAGCCCCGCCGCCGGATGGCTTCAAAATCAGCCCGGAGCAGCGAGGGATCCGTGATGGTCTTGTCCGTGAGCGGCTCCAGGTTTCCGGCCAGGATAGGCCCCACTACTTCCTCCGGACTGAACGCGAGCATGGCCTTGCCAACGGCGGTGCAGTAGGCAGGCATAGTGGCGCCCACGCGCGAAGCCATCCGCACTGTGGCCTCGTCCTCCACCTTGTCCAGGTACACAACGTCGTGCCCGGAAAGCACCACCAAGTGGCAGGTGCTTTCCGTGGCACGCATGAGGCTCCGGAGCTCACCATTGGCGACGCTGCGCAGATCCACCCGGTCAAGATAGGACTGGCCCAGGCGCAGACAGCCGTGACCCAGGCGGAACTTCCCGGTCTCGTGGTCTCGCTCCAGCAGGTTCTCCTCGAGGAGCGGCGCGGCTAGGCGCAACAACGTGCTCTTGTTCAGGCCAGACAGCCGGGCCAGCTCCACCAGGGCAAGCCCATCACCGTTGCCGGGCTCCTCAGCCACAACAGTGAGCAGCGCCAGCGCTTTGCGGAGTGATGCCGAGGAATTCCGGGCATCCTTGCCTTCAATAGTCACTCAGTTCCTTACAAGCTGCTCGGCGTCGTAATCGCGCTTCCAACCCTCAACACCCGGGCGTTGCTGCCACGGCGCAGGACCGGACAATGGCCGGTATTCCACACCCATGGCCTCGAGCCGTGCCAGATGCGCATCCGTGAGTCGCGTCAGGAACTCATCGTAGTCCCGGCCCTCCGGCCTGGACCAGAACACCTCGGCGATCGCACTCAGGCGGGGGAACGCTGCGAACTGCACGCGCCGGGGCGAATCCAGGTGTTCGCTCCAGATGTTGGCTTGGGCCCCCAGCAGACGGCCCGGGAAGTCAGTGCCTTCCAGGCCTGGCAGTGGCTCAAACTCGTAGACGTCCTGCAGCGTGGTCACGAAACCAACCGGCACCGGCTCCTCATCACCGTCGGCTTGGCGGTGGTCGAGGTAAAGCTTGTGCTCGGGGCACATCACCACGTCATAGCCGTTGCGCAGGGCGTCGATACCGCCTTCGTATCCGCGCCAGGACGCCACAAGAGCCCCGTCCGGAAGGCCGCCGTCGCCGATTTCGTCCCATACGGACGTGGCGCGGCCGTGGCCCTTCAAATGCAGAGCAAGCTGCCCGACGAACCAACTGTGAAGGCCCGAAACATCGTCCAAGCCCAGCTCTGCAGCCTTTGCCTGCGCTTGCGGGCTGGCTTGCCATTGTGTCAGTGGCACCTCGTCCCCGCCGAGGCTGATCCACGGGGAGGGGAAGATCTCCACCACTTCATCCAGGACGTTCCGGTAGAAATCCAGAGAGGTTTCGGACACTTCCAAAACGGTCTCATTGATGCCCCAGCGCGTCCACACCTCCACAGGCGCTGTACCCTCCGCTGGGCCTGCACCCAGCTCCGGGTACGCCGCGATGGCCGCCTGGCTGTGGCCCGGAACGTCAACCTCCGGGATGACGGTGATGTGCCGATCGGCGGCGAATGCCACGATCTCGCGAAGATCGTCCTGCGTGTAGAAGCCACCGTGCGGTCGGCCATCGAAAACACCTGCACGCCAGGAACCAAGCGACGATTCACGGCGCCACGCACCGGTTTCGGTCAGTTTGGGATAGCGGTTGATCTGGATCCGCCAGCCCTGATCGTCCGTCAAATGGAGGTGAAGGACGTTGAGTTTGTGCATGGCCATCACGTCGATGAACCGGAGCACGTTGTCCTTTGGCATGAAGTGCCGCGCGACGTCCAGCATGGTGCCGCGGTAGCCGAATCGCGGCTTGTCCTCCACTGAAACGCGCGGAACAGACCATCCATCAACAGCCCCAACCGGCGCCTGCCGCAGCGCGGCCGGGCCCATCAACTGCAACAGCGTCTGTGCACCATAGAACGCACCGGCGGCATCACCCGCAGAGATAACGACGCCGTCACTCACTTCCAGTCGATAAGCCTCGGCGTCGAGTGTGGGGTCAAGCAGGAGTCGGATATCTCCCTCGCCGGCCGGAGCGGGAGCCAGGTCCCAACCGGTGGCTGCGCCCAAAGCCCGGGCGAGCCAGCGGCGAGGACCGCGGAGTTCAGGATCGGCACCCAGAGTTGTACCGGCGTCGAGCTCCAACTCGCCAGTCCCCGCTGAAAAAGTCCACGGCGCCGGGACCAACTGGTGGAGCCCGCTCATCCCTTCACCGCCCCGGCCAGTCCGGACACCAACTTGCGCTGGACTGACACGAAGAAGATCAGCACAGGAATGGTCATAATGACCGAACCGGCCATGATGGCTCCCCAATCGTTTTGGTCGGGCTTGAAGAACGTCAGCAAGGCCATGGGCAGCGTCTGGTTCTCCTGGGCGGAAATGATGAAGGTCTTGGCAAACAGGAAGTCGTTCCACGTGGAAATGAACGAGAACACCGAACATGCCACCACACCCGGCGCCACCAAAGGGAACAGGATGGAACGAACAAACCGGAAGCTGCTGGCGCCGTCCAAACGGGCGGCCTCCTCAACTTCCAGCGGGACGGCGGCCACGAAGCCGCGAAGCATCCAGATGGCGAAAGGAATGCTGAAACCAACGTGCACCAGAACCAGCGATCCCAGCTGGTTCAGGCCCACCAACGGGATGGCTTCGCCGGCGTTGCGCAGCAGGAAGAACAGCGGAATGGTGAGTGCTTCCACAGGCACCATCTGCGAGACCAGGATGATGATCAGCAGTTTGGTGCGCATCTTGAAGTTGTAGCGCGTCAACGCCACAGCCGCGAGGAACGCCAGGACGGTGGACAGCACCACAACTACCAGCGCCACGATCACGCTGTTCAGGAAATACTGGCCAAAATTGTTCACACCAAGGACGCGCCCGAACGAGTCCAGCGACGGCTCCAGGGTGTAAGGCGCCGCGTCACCGGCGTCGAGCGCTGTTTTGGGCTTGAGTGCGGACAGCACCATCCAGAACAGCGGGAAGGCAACGATCAAGGCGATGACAATCGCCGCGGCATCGGCGCCGAAGCGGCGCTTGCCCTGCTTCCGCAGCTTCTGCGGGGCGTCAGCCTTGGTGGTTCGGCGCGGGACTGATGAAACGTCGACGGCGGTCATAGGGCTTCGCCTGTTCTCTTGAGGATCCGGAGGTAGACCAAGGTGATGACCATGAGCAGTGCGGTCATGATCACGCCCAGGGCAGAACCCAGGCCATAAAGGCTGGCGGCGAAGGCCTGCTGGTATCCATAGACGTTCAGCACCAGGTTCTGGCCGGCTATGCCACCGCCGTTGGTCATGATGTAGATCTGCGAGAAGATCTTGAAGTTCCAAATGATGGATTGGATGGTCACCACGATCACGATTGGCCGGAGCATGGGGAGCATGATGCTGCGGGCAATGCGGGGCATGGACGCACCGTCAATCCTGGCGGCTTCAATGACTTCGGTGGGGATCGCCTGGATGCCTGCGTAAACCGTGACCAGCACGAACGGGAACGAGCACCACACCACTTCGCTGGCGACTAGCCCGAAGGCCGACCATTTGTCGTAGGTCCAGGAGTACCCCTCGAACTGAGTCAGGCCGATGGCCACCAGCGTCTTGTTGACCAAACCCAGGGTGGGCTCGAACAGGAACAACCACACGGCGCTGCCCGTGACTGCCGGAGTGGCCCATGCGCCGAGCGACACCACGAACAGCAGCGAGCGGACCCACGGGCGAAGCCGTGTTGCCAGCACCGCCAAGGAGCTGCCCACCAGCAAGGTGAAGACCACGCAGGCGGTGGCGAAGACCACCGTGTTGCCCAGGACGGTCCAGAACTGCGGGTCCGCGAAGAGCTTCTGGTAGTTCTCCAGGCCCACGAAGTTCAGGGGCGCCTTGCCGCTGACCTGGGCCTGGCGGTAGTCGTACAGCGAGACGTTGATCAGCTGGAAGATCGGGTAGCCGAGCAGTGCGATCAGGACGATGAAGGCCGGCGCAAGGTAGAGCCAGGGCTCCAGTCCGCGCTTTCCGTTGGAGAAACGCCGGGACGTGCGTCCCGCCGTCGTCGAGCCTTTGCCCGGGGTACCGCCTTGCGGCGCTTCGGGCAGAACGGGAGTGAGCGCTGTCATGATGCGCCTTTGGTTGTTGGACTTTGTTGTGGGGCGTAGCGCATTACTTGGACCCGAATGCCGTGTTCATGGCGGCAGCGGCCTCCGTGGTAGCGGCGTTCACGTCAGCCTTGCCCGTGACAACCTTCTGGTACATACCGGTGAAGACACCCTGGGCGTCGATGGTGGACCAGTTTTCCGTCACCGGGACAAACTTGGTACCGGCACCCAAGGTGTTGATGAACGGTTCAACCTGCTTGTTGGTCTCCGCCACAGACTTCTGGACGTCGCTGAACGTGGGGAGGTTGCCCATGGAGTCAAACATCTTCTGCTGGTACTTTTTGCTGGCCAACAACTTCACGAAGTCTGCTGCCAAGGTGCGGCGTTCACTGCTGTTGAAGACACCCAGGTTGTTGCCGCCGGCAAAAGCCGGAGCAATGGAACCGGCAGTCTTGCCGGGAACCGGAACCACCGCGAACTTGTCCTTGATGGCGCTGGCAGCAACTGCCTTGTAGTTGAAGTCGCCGCCAATGGTCATGGCCGACTTGCCGGCGATGAATTGCTGGACGCTGGCATTGCCGCCGAACTCAGCGCAGGTCTGGGCAGGGCAGATGTCGTCCTTGAGGAGGCGGGTGTAAGCCGCAACGCCTTCGCGTGACTCTGTGGAGTCCAGGCCGGAAACGAACTTCTCGCCTTCCTTCGTGGCGATCTCGCCGCCGTTGGCCCACAAGTACGGCATGGCGGAGAACTGCGCAGCGCCGCCAACGGAGATGCCCAGCAGCTCAGGGTTTGCAGCGCGGACAGCGCGGGCCACGGTTTCTACCTCATCCAGGGTCTTGGGAACCTCAAGGCCGAGCTGCTGGAGGAGGTCCGTGCGGTAGTAGAGGGCACGAACACCCACGAACCACGGGACACCGTAGTTCTTGCCGTCGATTTCGGTGGTGTCCAGGATCTTCTGGTCCAGGTCCTTGGCTTCATCCCAGGACTTGATGTCCCCGGTGACGTCGGCCAGGCCACCGGACGCCACATAGCTGGCGAGGTCCGTGTTGCCGAATTCGGCCACATCCGGGGCGCTGGAAGGATCGTTGAACGCTGCCTTGAACCGCTCGGCGCGGCTGTCAACGGGAATGTACTGGACATCGATCCTGGCACCACTGTGTGCCGCTTCGAATTCAGCAACGGCTTCCTTGACCACCGCGGACTTGGGGTCCTGGTTGACCTCGGAGAAGAGCCAGACACGGACGGTGCCCGTCTGCTCGTCCGAGCTGGAGGCTGCGTTGTTGGAGGTGGGTGGAGCGCAGGCAGTCAATGCGAGCGCTGCGATGGCAATGGCCGCGGCGGAGCGTGCGAGTTTCAAGTGTCCTCCATGGAGAAAAGGTGGATACCGCGGGATTTCCCCCTCCGCGGCTATGAGACCAAACACTATGAACGCGCGGGTGTGGGCGGAAGCACATTCGTCAAAAGGTTTGCATTGCAAAACAAGAATCCAGTTTTTAAGCATTTTGGTCTATACCAAGAGACGTTTTGAGGGACATCGACTTTAGGTTCCACATGAAGTGAAGATACCCCCTGGGGGTACTTGACGCATACCCCCTCCGGGTATATGTTGAAAACATGAGCACTGCAGATCTGAGCATGAGCCACCCGGACGCGCCCATCATCGAGGTGGACCTGGAGCACGCCGCGCCGCATGGCTACACCAGCAACAAGGACGCCTACCTCAAGCGGCTGAAACGCATTGAGGGCCAGGTCCGCGGAATCGCGCGCATGGTGGAGGATGACAAATACTGCATCGACATCCTCACGCAGGTTGCGGCCGCCACCAAGGCCCTCCACGCAGTCAGTCTCGGGCTTGTTGAGGAGCACATCGGCCACTGCGTCGTGGGAGCAGCCTCCGAGCCTGATCCCGATGCCCGCGCCGAGCAGATCGACGCCAAAGTCAAGGAGGCCACCGATGCCATCGGGCGCCTGCTGCGGTAATGCCGCCACCAACCACCACACCATTCAACTCACCTCCAAGGAGCACGCCATGAGCCAAACCATCCAAACCAACGTGAACGTTTCCGGCATGACATGCGGCCACTGTGTCTCCAGCGTGAGCGAAGAACTCGAAGCCCTCAGCGGCGTTGAGGACGTCGCCGTAGACCTCAACCCGGGTGGCCTGTCCACCGTGACCATCACCTCAACCAGCGAGCTCTCACCGTCGGAAATTGGCGAGGCCGTGGCAGAAGCCGGCTACCTGGTGGTAGCCAACGACGCGTAGGAGTCCTCTTGAGTAGCCAGGACACTTTCAACAAGCCCGCACACCGGGTCATCGAACTCGACATCGAGGGCATGACCTGCGCCTCTTGCGTCAATCGAGTGGAACGTAAACTGGGCAAGCTCGACGGCGTAGAGGCCAGCGTCAATCTGCCCCTCGAATCAGCCCACGTGACCGTCCCGGCCACCGTGACTGACCAGCAAATCGTGGACACGGTCAACGCGACGGGCTACAAAGCCACTGTCCGCCAAGCCCCGGCGCCACACACCCGCGAACACAGTGAACACCAGCACCACGGCAACCAGACTCCGGATGCAGAACACGCCGCCCATGAAAATCACATGGATCACGGCCCCTCTGCGTCAACGCTCCGGCCGCGGCTCATAGCGGCGGCGCTGCTGACTGTCCCGGTGTTCGCCATTTCGATGATTCCCGCCCTCCAGTTTGCCAACTGGGGCTGGGTCGTCGGAGTCCTTGCCCTGCCCGTGGTGAGTTGGGCGGCCTGGCCGTTCCACAGGGCCGCGGCCATCAATGCCCGGCACTTCGCATCCACCATGGATACGCTCGTTTCCATCGGCGTCATCGCCGCTTACCTGTATTCTGCGTGGCAGTTGTTCGCAGATCCCCGGATGACAGAACACCCCGGCATGGAAAGCATGTCAGGCGGCGGTTTGTACTTCGAGGTCGCCGCAGTGGTCACCACGTTCCTGCTTCTGGGCCGGTATCTGGAGGCCAACGCGAAAGCCAAGGCCGGTAATGCGCTGAAAGCCCTGCTGAACCTGGGCGCCAAGGATGCCACGATTTTGGTGGAGGGTGCTGAGCAGAAGATTCCCGCTGATCAGCTCCTGGTGGACGACGTCATCGTGGTTCGCCCCGGAGAGAAGATCGCTACTGATGGCGTGGTCACGGACGGAGAATCCGCCGTCGACGCTTCACTGGTAACGGGCGAGTCTGTGCCGGTGGAAGTTGGCCCGGGCAGCCTGGTGACAGGCGCAACCATCAACACCTCCGGCAGGCTGCTGGTTCGCGCCACGCGGGTTGGCTCGGACACAACACTCGCGCAGATGGGTCGCTTGGTCAGCCAGGCACAAACCGGCAAGGCTCCCATCGCCAGGCTTGCAGACCGGATCAGCTCTGTCTTTGTACCGATCGTGCTGGTCATCGCACTGGCGACGTTCCTCCTATGGCTGTTCTTCTCAGGCGATCTCAATGCGGCCTTCACCGCCGCTGTTGCTGTTTTGGTGATCGCATGCCCCTGCGCTTTGGGCTTGGCGACTCCCGTGGGGCTGCTGACCGGAACGGGTCGTGGCGCGCAGCTGGGGATCCTGATCAAGGGCCCTCAAGTTCTGGAAGACACCCGGCACGTGGACACCATCCTGCTGGACAAGACGGGCACCGTGACCAGCGGAAAGCTCGCCGTGGACCACACCGTCGCTCTGAACGGTCATACCCCCGCCACCGTTCTGACGCTTGCCGGCGCCGTGGAGTCAGCGTCCGAGCACCCTATCGCCCACGCGATTGCGGCCGCCGCGAAGGACGCAATGCCCGACGCCGGGGCGTTCCCTGCCGTTGAAGGATTCAGTTCCGCTCCCGGCGGCGGAGTGCGCGGAACTGTTGTGCTGGACGGCAGCGCATACGCGGTTGTGGTCGGGCGTTCTGGCTGGCTCGAGGGAAACGGCATCACCCTCGACCCCGGCCAACGGGAAACCTTGGCTGCTGAAGAAAACGGTGGCGCCACGGCCATTTGGGTTGCCGTCGGCGGCCAACCCGCAGGAATTGTGAGCCTCAGCGACACCATCAAGCCCGGATCGGCCGCGGCGATCAAAAAGTTGAAGGGCATGGGCATCCGCCCCATCCTGTTGACCGGCGACAATGCCGCTGTGGCCGCCCAAGTGGCTGCCGCCGTCGGAATTTCACCGGACGACGTCTTCGCCGGAGTTTTGCCGGAGGGCAAGGTGGCGGCGGTTCGAAAGCTGCAGGAGTCCGGCGCAACGGTTGCCATGGCTGGCGACGGCGTGAATGACGCCGCAGCCTTGGCTCAGTCGGACCTGGGCATCGCGATGGGCTCGGGCACCGATGTGGCGATTGAAGCCTCAGACCTCACAGTGATGGGTAGCGATCTCGGTCAGCTGGTACAGGCCATTGAGCTCTCCCGAAAGACACTATCCACCATCAAGACCAATCTGTTCTGGGCGTTCTTCTACAACGCGATCGGCATTCCGGTAGCGGCCCTTGGCTTCCTAAATCCGATGATTGCCGGCGCTGCCATGGCGGCGAGCTCGGTCCTGGTGGTCGCGAACTCCCTACGGCTCCGCTCGTTTGGGAAGTAGAGCACCTGAGGGCGATGGGGTCTGGGCTAAGCCGTCCCGAACCGGACGGCGGCCCGGGCCTTCGCTTTGGCAGCTTCTTCGTCACGGTTCTTGGCCGGGCCATGGCTCACCAATGAGTCCAGGAGATGCTGCGTAATATGCGCGATCTCATGAACAGCCTCAGCGAAGGCTTCCTCGTTGGCTTTGGACGGCTTGGTGGATCCGCTGATTTTGCGTACGTATTGCAGGGCAGCGGCCTCCACTTCGGCGCTCGTGGCGTGCGGTTCGAAGTTATGAAGAGTCCTGATATTGCGGCACATAATCCCATGCTAACTATGGGCAGTGCTGCATGGGGAGGGGTGCCCATCGACGGGTTTGCGAATCCCGGGATAGGTTTTAGCTATTGGATCTTCCGGATGAGCCGGAGGCCGCTGGGGATGCCGAAGAGCTCGGGTCCGAACAAATGAAGGAGAATCTCATGGCTATTTGGGGTGCAGATGTTGATCAGCTTCGTCAGCTCGGTAACAAGCTGAAGGCCGGCGCCGAGAACATCGAGCAGCAGCGTTCACAGCTGAAGGGTGCTCTCGACGGTACCGACTGGAAGGGCCCGGACGCTGACAAGTTCCGCGGCGAGTGGGACAGCCAGCACGCTTCCAACCTGAAGAAGGTTGCCGACGCACTTCGCGAAGCCGGCGATCGCGCTCAGAAGAACGCTGAGCAGCAGCAGCAGGCTTCCAACTAAGACAGTTGGGAAGGGCCCCGGACGCACCAGCGTCCGGGGCCCTTCGCTTTTAAGTTTCGCCTAGCTCCGTGAAGCCTTGGTGACGGGCCCGGACGGGACTGGTTCGACGTCGTTGACGTGATCCAAAGCCGGGGCGGCACGGCGGTCTCCGCGCAATTCATCGATGCGTACCAGCACCACGCCGCCAACAATCAGAGCACCACCCAGCAGTTGGATCGGGCCGGGCAACTCACCCAGCAGCAACCAAGCCCACACCACGGCAAAAAGCACTTCAGTCAGGGAGACGAAGGACGCCACCTTGGAACCCAGACTGCGGGCCGCCATGATTCCGGAGACATATGCCAGGACAGTGGCCAGGACGATCAGTCCCACAGCGGATACCCACCAAGGCGTAGTCCAGGGACCAAGTGTGGTGTCAGCGTTGCTGAACGTCATGGGGAGCAGACCCAGCAAGCCAACCAGCCACATCACCAGCGCACCCACAAGGAGACCACCAGATGCGAGGACCAGCGGCGGAAGAGTCTCATTCTCCTTTGCCGTTATGAAGAAGTAGATCACCAGGCACACGGCAGCCGCCATGCCCCAGAGGACGCCAACAAAGTCGACCTTCACTGCGCCGGTCAGGTCCAGCACCAGAACCAGGCCACCCAAGGACAGCAATGCCCCCGCCGCGGTGAGCGCGCGGGGCCGCCGCCGGCTTGCGATCCACAGCCACAGCACGATCATCACCGGCGCCAAATACTCAAGGAGCAGGGCAACTCCCACCGACAGCCGGGCCACAGCGTTGAAGTAGAACAGTTGGCAGCCCGCCACACCGATGAGCCCGAACAACAGGATGGTGAGCCAGTTGTCCTTGAGCTGGTGCCAGCGTCCGCGAAGCACCACGACGGCGGGAATCACCAGAATCAGCGCGGCGCCTGTGAGGCGCACGGCAACTGCGGCACCGGGTGACCACCCGGTTTCCAGCATCGACTTGGCAAACGATCCGGACGTGCCAAACACAGCGGAAGAAAAGAGCGCGATGCCGAGTCCCGATGCCAGGAAACCTTTTGCATCAGCCTTCGTCGTTGGAGCTGACACAGCAGCCTCCTGTCAGGAGTAAAGTGGGCTTATGGTCATGACAGTACTCCCGAAACATGTAAGGAGTCAAAGTGCTTTTTGCGCCTGACACCGAGGTAGCCCTTCGCAGCGTCGTCAATCTGATCAACACCGCGGCCAATGGTGAAGAATCACTCACCACCCCGGCCGACCTCAATGCCTTCCTCGACGCCGAAGAGTTCACCGGCTCAAGGTCCGGGAGCGCGGCAGAGCTACGCAGCATCAAGCGGCTTCGCATCGAACTTGCAGCACTCTGGAGCTCTGACGAAGACACGGCAGCCAAGTCCGTCAACAAGCTGCTCACCGATGCCAAGGCCCTGCCCCAACTGGTCAAACACGACCATTGGGACTGGCATCTCCACGCCACCACCCCCGAGGCGCCCCTGGCGGATCGAATGGGAACCGAAGCGGCGATGGCCATCATTGACGTAATCCGCAGCAAGGAAATGGACCGGATGCGCGTATGCGCGGCGGATGACTGCGACGCCGTCGTGCTGGACCTCAGCCGAAACCGCTCCAAGCTCTACTGCGACACCGGCAACTGCGCCAACCGCGCCCACGTTGCCGCATACCGGGCAAGGAAAGCGGCGGAGGCTGACTAGAACAACACCGGGACAATGCGGCGGCACGCCTTGTGGCGAGGCCAAGCCAATCCCGCCACCCTGGCACACCCTGATTTGCATGTGATGTAGATCACGCAGAATCTGGCGTCACGAAATTCAATGTAGTTTCACCTATCCCCCAGTACTAAGCAGCGGCGGACTCACGGCGCGAGCTGCGCGACCACGCGCGTCAAGGGAAAAGGGAATCCACATGCAGAAGCAACTCGAGCATTTCCATGCTCACGCCAAGGCGAGACATGGCGCCAGGCCTGCCCTTGGCCTGATGATGTGCGCGCTCCTGGCTCTGGTCAGCATCTCTGCGTACGGCGTGGCCAGCTGGCCTGCTCCCGCGGCCGCCGCGCCCGGCACCCCTGGCGTCACCCAACCGGGGACCCTGGTCTACAGCGAAGACTTCTCCAACCAAAACGCGGCAACTGCCCCGATCCCGCTCGGGACGTACGTTGGCGGGACGGCGGCCCAAAACGAGCAGTACACGGCAGATGCGGCCTGGCTGCCGGGCGCGCAGGCCTGCAACGGCTGGATTCTGCGGCAAGGCACCCCCTTGCCTGCCAACGGCGGCGCCATCATCAACAACGATCAGTGCGGGCGCAACGGAGCCATCGGGTTCCTGGGTGACATGGCGTACGTGATGGGCAAATACCAAGGCATGTCCGATGCTCAGGCAGCCCAGAACCAGATCCTCAGCGAGTACACCAACACCACCAACGGAACCCAAGCCGCAGGACTGCAGCTGCAGACAACCAAAAACAGCATTCCCACCATCGCCGGCCACTATTACGCCATCTCGGGAATCTTCGCGGAGACGAACTGCTTCTCCAACCACGCCAGCCAGGAATTCTCCATTCTGATCAACGGGGTACCCACAGTAGTGGGTTCAAGCCTGGACCCCTGCTCCGATCCCAGCAGGCAAGTCATTTCGTATAACAACGTCAACTACAGCGTGGCAAAACTGCAGTCCGGCGCCATCCAGGTCCCCCTCACCGGCACGGCACCCACATTGGGTGTCAGGGTACGGAACCTGCAGGCGACAGGCACGGGCAACGACGTCGGCTTTGACCTCCCCCAACTGGTGGACGTAACTCCGCAACTGGATAAGGCCTTCTCTCCTACCAGCATGTACCAAGGCCAAAACACGGTCCTGAGCTACACGGTGACCAACACCAGCGACCTGATGGCCAAGAATGGATGGCGCTTCGTTGACACGCTGCCCGCTGGGCTAACCGCCGTGGGCCCCCTCGGTGGCACGTGCGTCCGAACTGCCGGCACGGTCTCCGGTGGAACCGTGGATGTTACCGGCAACCTGGCCCAGGGCACTGCCTCGTGCACCATCACGGTCACCGTTACCAGCAACACCCCGGGTTTTTACAACAACTCCGGCTGCGTGGCCAATAACGCTACGACGATCACCAACTGCACCAACAACTTCCCCACGATTACGGGCCTCTACCCGCCCGGCACGGCACCGCTGACCGTTCGTCCGTTGACGGATCTATCCATCACAAAGAAGGCCAATATCACGGCCTACATCCCGGGGCAGCCCATCACTTACACCGTGATTGCGCACAACAACGGTCCCAGCGACGCCATCAATGCCATCTTTACCGACCCACTGCCGGGTAGCCTCGCAGGCTCTGCCTGGACCTGCGTTGTCACGGCGGCAGGTACATCCAACCTGCCTCCTGCCGGGCCAACGTCCTGCAATGCCCCGAGTGGATCAGGCAGCATTTCCGGCACAGTCCGGATCAACACTGGCGGAACACTGACCTACACGGTCACCGGAACAGTGGCGGCGGGTACTACTGGAGACATCGTCAACACAGCCACCATCGTGCCCGCTGCTCAAACGGCTGTTCCCAACATGCCTGGCGGCGGCCCCGACCCAGTGCCAGGTTCCACCACCCAGGTCCCCACCGTGGACCCGGCCTGCCCGCCACTCCCCGGGGTGGGATGTTCGGCAACGGTGACAACCCCCGAGGATCCGCAGTGGACCATCGCCAAGAGTGCAAAAGTAAACGGCACACCTGGCACCACATCGGTCAAACCCGGCGCCACGATCACCTACACCGTGACCGCCACCAGCACCAGGGGCCAGATCAACAACGTCGTCCTCACCGACAACCTGTCCGATGTCCTGGGTCAGGCAACCTTCGCGCCAGGGTCCGCCACCCTCACCATTGGCACCGCAGCCCCCGTAGCTGTGGCGAATCCCGTGGCACCATCCACCATCCTGACAACCCAGCCCTTCACTCTGCCTGCCGGCCAGACCGCAACACTCAGCTACAACGTGACGGTCAAGCAGGATGCTTGGAGTTCCCAGTTGGTCAACGTCGCAACCGGCACGGGCAGCGTCATACCCGTCCGGTGCGCCACGGGAAGCACGCCATTGGCACCCGAGTGCTCCACCATGCACCACACGCCGGCCAAGATCCTCATCGAAAAGGTTGGGGAGTCCTCCGCTGAGGTGTGGGTTCCCATGGCGGGTTCCACATGGGCCATCCGTAACGACGCCGCAGGAACTCCGGGGCCGGTCAACACGAGCTACACCGTGGTGCCCATCGCTTCCCACACCGGGCAGTTCCAGCTCGAAGGCATCGAACCAGGCGTTTACTGGCTCGAAGAAACCCGGGCTCCGGAAGGGTTCAACCTGCTGGCCGAGGCTGTGCAGTTCACGGTTGCTTCCAACGGTGCCGTAACACTCGGCCAAGGAAGCGGCTCCGGAGTGGTCACAGCCAGCGACAGTGACGCCAACGGCATTTTCCTGGTCACCGTTCGCGACGTCCCGGCTTTGAAGCTGCCGGAGTCAGGCGGTGCCGGCTGGTGGCCCTTGACGGCAGGTGGGGCATCACTGCTCCTGGTCGCCTTGGTCCTTGCCTCCAATAACTTCAGGCGCACGCGCATCCGCGCATCTGCCTGACCCACAAGTGGTCCCACCGCCCGGTAGGGCCACGTCTCCCCAAAAATGTTCGCTCCGAGCATCGCTACACAACATTAGAAAGAGGATAGAAGTGAGTATTTCAAGCCCCCGGGGTCTCTGGAAGACCGCCGCCGCCACTATTGCCGGGGCGGTGCTGGCTGTGTCGTTCTCCGTAGCTCCGGCATCGGCCGCTCCCCTGGTTGATGGCGACCAGACCGGTTCCATCACCGTCCACAAGTTCGAACGCCCCACCACCCCCACGGGGCTGCCCAACAACGGCACCGAGGTGGACACAAGTACCTTAACGGCCTTGGCGGGCATCGAGTTCACCGTCCAGCAGGTCAATGCCATCGATTTGTCCACCAACGCAGGGTGGGACGCAGCGCATAACCTGAGCAGCGTCTTCACGCCGGCGAACCCGGAAGGTTCCATCGCGGGTGCCGGGTTCACCCTGGGTACCGGTCAGGCTCAGACCACCGATGCAGCGGGGACCGCCGCCTTCGCCAATCTCCCGGTCGGCCTCTACCTGGTGAGTGAAACGGGCTACCCGGCCGGGGTAACCCCATCGGCTCCGTTCCTGGTTTCCGTACCGTTGACGGACCCGGACAACAAGGACAACTGGATCTACGACGTCCACGTCTACCCCAAGAACTCCATCACGGGTGCGGAGAAGACCGTCACTGATGCTCCCGACGTCAAGCTCGGCGACCAGATCGACTTCACCATCACAGGTGACATTCCGAACGAAGCCGTCATTGACGGCTACAAGATCGTGGATGCTTTGGACACCAAACTGACCTACCTGGATGCCTCCGCCACCCTAGTTGATGGCACGGTTATCACCGAAGGTATGCACTACACGGTTGAATTCGATGCCAACACCAACACCGTCTCTGTCATCTTTACCCCGGCCGGCCGCGCCGTGCTCGCCGCACACAACGGCACCCGCGTTCAGGTTGTGGTGAATACAAGCGTCAACACCATCGGCGAGATCGAGAACGAAGCGCTGGTCTACCCGAACCTCGGCAGCTTCACCGGCACCCCGGGCCAGCCCGGCGGTCCGATTGTTACTCCCCCGGTTGTTACCAAGTGGGGCGAAATGACTCTTCAGAAGGTCAACGAGAACGGCGCGGCACTGGCCGGTGCTTCCTTCTCCGTCTACGCCAACCAGGCTGACGCACAGGCCGGCACCAACCCGATCGCGCTCAATGGCCAGACCATCTTCACCGTGGCCGCTGATGGAACCCTCACCATCTCCGGGTTGCGCTACTCTGACTGGGCCAACGGCGCTGCTGTAGCACCCGGCTCCGCGGATTACCGCACCTACTACCTGGTGGAGACCACCGCCCCGGCAGGCTTCGAGCTCCTTGCTGAGCCGGTCTCCTTCCTGATCAACTCCACAAGCACCACGGTGGGCGTCGACGTGCAGGTCAAGAACATTCCTTCCAACGGCGGCTTCGAACTGCCGCTGACCGGTGGCGCCGGAACCGGCCTGCTCTACGCAGCCGGAGCACTCCTGGTGGTTGGCGCCGGGCTCCTGCTGGTTCGCTCACGCCGGAGCACCACCAACAACCAGTAACTGAGGGCCCACCCAAGGTCCGCAGCTTGAACACCGGAGTGGGGAAGAACGCCCTAAGGCGTGCTTCCCCACTCCGCTTGCCCCAGAGCACACTTCCAGGATTCTGATGACACCGCCTCGAGCTTCACTGCAGAAAAGACTCCGCGCCGCATGGAACCTGCAGCGCATTCTCATCGTCGTGGCCGCAGCCATGGGCGTGGGTGTTTTGCTGTATCCCACTGCTGCAGCATGGTTCTCCGACCGGGTCCACGCCACTGAGATCAGCGGTTATGCGGACACTGTGGAGAATCTGGCCCCCTCCACCCAGGAGGCGCTTCTGGATGAAGCGCGGCGATTCAACCAAGCACTGCCTTCGGGCCCTCTCCGTGACCCTTACTCCTTGAACGAAAAGGGCGAGCAGACCGTGGTGGGAGCCGGTTCCGAGGCGTACAGGAAACTGCTGGACGTGGGTCCGGGCGGCATGATGGGACGCATCAGTATCCCCTCCATCCACGCTGACCTGCCCATCTTCCATGACACCGACGAAGAGACTCTTTCCAAGGGCGCCGGACACCTCTTTGGCTCGGGACTTCCGGTTGGCGGGAAGGACACGCACAGCGTTATCACGGCACATTCAGGCTTCGTCAATGCCACTCTCTTCGACAACCTGGACAAGGTGGTCACCGGGGACGTCTTCTCAGTCGACGTGCTCGGAGAGACGCTCTATTACAAGGTGGATCAGGTCCTTACGGTGCCACCCGAAGATACCGACGATCTCCGAAAGGTTCCGGGTGCAGACCTCATCACCCTGGTCACCTGCACCCCCAAGGGCATCAACAGCCACAGGCTTCTGGTCCGCGGAGAACGAACCGATCCACCGTCCGGAGAGTCAGCACAGTCGTTTCCCAGCCAGGCACTGGACCCCGGGTTCCCTTGGTGGGCCTTGGCACTGATCGGCACCACGGTCCTGATCGTCCTGGCTACCCGCCCCCGCAAGCGCGGGCGTCGGGAAGCAGTTGCCAAAGCGGCTTCGTGAGGCCCTGGCGCCCACAAAAAAGCGCTCCCCCACCGAGGTGAGGAAGCGCTGGAAGGTTAGCGGCCGGCGTCGGGCGTTTCCGTCTCGTCCGGTGAGTCCGGGGTACCCGGGCCGCCGTGGCCGCGCTTGGAGCTGAGGTTGATACCGGATCCTTTGCCGAGGTGGTCGGCATTCTCCTTGTGGCTCATGGACAGCATGGCAGCCACAACCAGGCTCACGATGAACGCAATGCCGGCGCCGGTGAACGCGAGGTCGAACCGCGGTGCCCGCGCACTGCCGCCGGAGGCGAAGATGAGCACGGCAACAAAAGCCAGTACTGCAAAGAACGCGGAGAACATGAGGGGTCCCTTGACCGAGGTCCGCATCTTGCGCGGTTCTCCTGGTGTCTGGTCTGCCACGGTCATTCCTCCAATGATGGCGGTTCGTGTCCGCCGGTCTGCAAAAGTTCTACGACGAGTAGAACGTCCAGCTACTAGTTTACGGCCTCGGGCGAAGCACCCGGCGCAGCAGCCTCAGCAGCAAGGCCGGAAGCAATCCGGGCGTCGTGCCGCAGCGTCAGGCCGGAGAGTATCCACAGCACGCCTGAAATGATCGCTCCACCGCCTGCAACACCCAACAGCGCGTGGGCCCCAAGCGAGGTGAAGAACGGCAGCGCCCCAGCTGTGCCCACGGCAATGACGCCGGAAATGAGCCAGTCCCGGGCCACCAGATCCCGTTTTCGGAGTCCATGCATGAACTCCAGAAGGCCCAGCACCAGCAGCGCAAACATCGCCGACAGGGATACGCCGGCATCAGATTGAGTGATCAAGGCACCAACGCCGCCCAGCGCCACAACCGCAGGCACGGCGATGGGCAGAGCGCGGGACATCCACACGGCTGCAGCGGTTGCGATCAGATACAGCCCCACGGCCCACGCCAGGACATGCACTGACGGGGACGCCCAAAAAATAGTGACCGCACCAAACACCAGCGCAACCGTGGCGCGGATGAGCACGGGTTTCCAGAGCACGTCCGCGGAGGCAGGAGGGGTCTGGGCAGGAGTCGCTGGGAGAGTCACCCGTCCAGTTTAGTGCGAACCCAGCACCATCCACCGATCGGTCCGTGCTCGCAGCCCCAAAGTCACCCCGCGGGCCAGCATGTAGCCCAGCGCAAACGCGGCCCACAACCACAGAAGCCCCGCCACGCCGTCGGGCCTTACTTGGTAGATAACCACCAGCAGCGGCAAATAGACCGCTAAATTCACGACGCCGGCAATCGCCAGATAGCGCGCGTCACCGGCGCCTATGAGGACACCGTCCAGGACGAAGACGTACCCGGCCAGGGGCTGTCCCACGGCAAGGACCCAAAGCGCCACGGTCAAAGCTGAGCGGACGCCCTCGTCCGGGGTGAAGATGTAGCCCGCCCACGGGGCAGCTATGGCCAGCAGCGCGCCGGTGATCACGCCGAACCCCAGGCCCCAGCGGACCATGGTGCGGGTCAGCTCACGGACCCGGTGGGCGTTCCTGGCGCCGAGTTCCTTGCCGATCAGGGCCTGCGCGGCGATGGCCAGGGCATCCAAGGCGAACGCGAGGAAGGAGAAAATGGTCATGGCCAACTGGTGCGCCGCCAGGTTTACGGCACTCTGAGCGGTCACCACCAGGACAGTGGCCAGGATGGCCAGACGAAGGCTGAGGGTGCGGAGCATGAGCCACGAACCAACCTTGGTCATGGCCCGGATGCCATGCCAATCGGGCCGCAGGGACACTCCGTGTTGCCGCGCGTTTCGGCTGACCATCACCAGATAGACGGCGGCCATGGCCCACTGGGCGATGCTGGTGCCGATTGCCGAGCCCGCGACGGAGAGATTCAGGCCGTACACCAGGAACCAGTTCAGCGCGATGTTCAGGGCGAAGCCGGCCGTGGCCACGAGCAGCGGCGTCCGGGTGTCTTGCAGCCCGCGAAGAATACCGGTGCCCGCAAAGATGAGGAGCATTGCGACCAGGCCGGGCATGGACCATCGCAGGTAATCGACGGCGAACTCGCGTACGTCCCCCGTTGCGCCCATGAACCCAACCAGGGGCTCGGCCGCCACGAAGCCCACCACCGCGAGCGCCAGCCCCAGCAGCAAGGCCAGCCAGACGCCGTCGCGCCCTGCCGCCAAGGCCTTCCCCAATTTTCCATCGCCGATCGCACGGGCCACTGCCGGCGTCGTGGAGTACGCCAGGAAGACCATGAGTCCTACCGCGGTGTGCAGGACGGTGGACGCGAGGCCAACTCCGGCCAGTTGGTCCACGCCCAAGTGGCCCACAATTGCGGAGTCGGCCAGCAGGAAAAGCGGTTCGGCGATCAGTGCGCCGAAAGCGGGGACGGCCAGGCGCAGGATCTCGCGGGCGTTGGAGCGGGGTGTGGTGGTTGTGGTTTGAGGCACTAAACAAGCCTAGTCCGCCACGGGCCGGGTACATTTGGGGCCGTGTCACACGAGCATCCCGTCACCGTTTCCGTCGCCCGCACCATCCTGCCCGGCTACACCCGGCAGGCGAATGCGTGGGCCCATGCCGGCCAGGAGCTGGCCCGCGAATGGCCCGGCTATCTCGGCTCCGGGTGGGTGCGCAATGGCGTGGATTCCAGTGAATGGCACATGCTTTACCGCTTCGCCGACGCCGATTCGCTGCAGGAGTGGGAGAACTCCGAGGAGCGTCGCTGGTGGATAGATAGTGCCAGGGACATGATGGAGACCACCCGCGTTGAGCGGCACACTGGAATTGAGGGATGGTTCTCGCGGCCCGGCGACGTGTCCGTCGTAGTCCCCGAGACGGTGGTACCGCCGCGCTGGAAGCAGGCCATCAGCATCTTCCTCCCGTTCTTCCCCCTCAGCCTGCTGGCGAATTTCCTGTTGCACCCTCTGACGCAAAGCTGGCCTCTGGTGTTCCAGGTGCTCCTCAACATCGTGATTCTGACGCCGCTGATGACGTACATCTTCCTTCCGGTGACTACCCGGCTCCTGCAGCCTTGGCTTCAGGCAAAGCCCCGCAGGTAGCTGCGGTTTTGGTCATAAAAAGCCACGATTAGTTGACACTTCAACTTATGTCCGCAAGGGTTGAAGATATGAACAAGTCCAGCTTGACCACCACAGCCCTGACCATCCTGCGCGTCATTGCAGGATTTCTCTTCGCCGCGCACGGTTGGCAGAAGTTCAACGAATTCACCATCGCCGGAACGCAGGCGTCCTTCGCCCAGATGGGCGTTCCCGGCGCTTCCGCAGTAGCACCGATCGTCGCAACACTGGAACTCGTGGGCGGCATCGCCCTGATCATCGGCCTTCTGACCCGGGTCTTTGCAGCACTCCTCGCCGTCAACATGCTCGGCGCCCTGTTCCTGGTGCACGCCCCGGCCGGAGTCTTTGTGGGCAATGGCGGGTACGAGCTGGTGCTCCTCTTCGCGGGCGCCGCCCTGGCTCTCGCGCTGGCCGGTGCTGGCAGGATCTCCGCCGACGCCGCACTGTTCGGCCGTTCGGGATCCAAGCTGCGCGTCCTCGCGTAACCCCCCACCCCCGGACCCTCTCTCACCTAATTGCCCTTTCACCCGGACGCTCTCTCACTTTCTTCAGGAAAGTGAGAGAGCGTCCGGCGTTAAGGAGCGATAGGTGAGAGAGCGTCCGGCGTTAAGGGGACTAGCCCGTCACGCCCGTGAGCTCGTTCGGGACATGCTCGAGCTGAGCCGACTTGGAAACCTTGCCGGCCTTCAGGTCCACCGCGTGAATGGTGCTGTTGGCTGGCTCGGTGACGAACGCCGTCGAGCCTTGAACGAACAGCGTGGGGCGCGGGTCCTGCCACGTGGCGGACTCTTCCCACGCCGCAACTACGGGAATGGTGGACGTGATAGCGCCGGAGAGCGGGTCTATGACGCGGAGGCTGCCATCAGTGCCCAACACCAGCGCCTCACCCGAAGGCCCACGGCCCAGGGAACGGAAGGAATAGCTGGTGCCGATGTCCACCAACTGCATGGTGGCGGTCTGGGTATTGACCAGCGAAATGCGTGTAGGGCGCTCCGGCTTGGCGGCCTTGTCCACTTTGTAGTCGCCCAGGATGACAGGCGACTTTTCCGAGCCGGCCTGATTGCCCAAGCGACCATAAGCATCGGGGCTGGCCACCTTGGTGATGGCGCCGTCCTTGTAAATCAGCATCCCATTCTCGCACCCAACCACCACGGCTTCACCCGCAGCAACAGCCTCGCCATGAACGCCAGGGCAGTCTTCGTTGCGCACAACTTCCGTGCGGTCCTGCCCCTTGCCGGCCGAAAGGACCGCAATCCCGGAACGGCTTTCCTCGTTGCCGAGGGTCACCAGCAGCTTGCCGTCCGCCAACTCGACGGCCACGCCGTGGTGCGCTTCCGGTGTCACATACGTGTCCGTGGCGGGCAGTTTGCCGTCCTCGACGGCAGCGGGCAGCGCGGACGTCTTGAAGCTCTCCACCTTGCCCGAACCATCGTTGAACAGCACGGTCTTGTCCGCGTGCAGCACCACATGGCCGGCCTTGCTTGCCTCGAACGCCAACCCAGTCATCTTGGGATCTGTCACGTAGTGATGGCTGTGATCGCCGTGGGGTTCGGTCCAGGCGCCGGCATCGAAGAGACGGAATGCATCGCCGGTGGAAACGAAAACGTGCCTGCCGTCGCCTGCCGGATTCAGGCGGTTGAAACCGGACATTTCCACACTTCCCACGCTCTCGAGAGAAGCAGCATCGAGAACCGCGATGCCGGCGTCGTGCGTGTAAACGAGGCGCGGAGTCGGCGCGCCGGCCTCTGTGGGGCTCGGGTCGGAACTGGCGGAAGGCGACACCTCGGCCGCACTCCCAGCCGGGCCGCCAGGGGCGCCGCACGCCGTCAACAGCAGGGTTGAAAGCACGACGGCGGCAAGTGGCGCGGCGCGCAAGCGGCCTCCGAGCGTGGTCGGGGCAGGGGTCATGGGGGTTGAGTGATGAGGCATGGGTTAAATGATATTGATTCTCATTTAGACTGCAAATCCCGCCAAGATACCCATGTCATATTGCACGGTTACGAACACAAAGAAACAAATTCTCCCGTCAATTCCTTGACGAGTCATTTCACAGACTGGTAAACATATCCCCACCGGGCAAGCGTTTTCCGAGCCCTCCACCCGCATCCCTCAGTCAACGGCCTCCCGCCAAGCAGCAGCGGACGCGTCTTGCCGGTTAATGAAACGATACAAAGTCCGACAGTGTGGTTGGGAAATACCCCCACGCGTCATCAAAGGAGATGTTCGTGAAACACCCCCCTCAACGCGCGGTCAGGACGGGCACTGCGGCCCTGACTGCCGCCGTCGCCTCAGTCGCCCTGGCCTTTACGGGTATGCCCGCAGTGCACGCTGACACATCCCTTCCCGCCGCTGGAAGCGGCTATAAGTTCGATTTCGGCCCGGGTGCCGTGGCCGACGGATACATCCGGGTCAACGCCGACACTGCGTACACAACCACCACCAAGTTTGGTTTCACTGACACTGCCGTCACATCCGGGAGCGACCGCGGAACGGCCGATGCGCTCCGCAGCGACTTCGTCCAAGTCCAGGGCAGCTCTTTCACTGTGGACCTTCCCAATGGCGACTACACCGTCAAGCTCATCGCCGGCGACGCCACTGAGTCCACGAACATCGCCATCACGGCAGAGAAGATGGCCAAGGTCCAAGCCACAGACAAACCCGCCGGCCAGTTCCTTGAGATGGAATTCCCCATCTCCTTGGTGGACGGCCAGCTCAATCTGGACATCACCGGCACCGCTGCCAAGATCAACTCCCTGGTCATCGCAGCCCGCGCTCCACGGTCTGCCACCACGGATCCCGGCGTCTATCTGGCCGGCGACTCCACCGTGCAGACCTACGATCCCGGCTACGCACCCCAAGCGGGCTGGGGACAAATGATCGACCGTTATCTGGATGACAAGGTTGCCGTCTACAACCACGCGATCGGCGGCCGCAGCTCCAAAAACTTCATCAGCCAAGGACGGCTGGACGAGATCCTCCGTGTGATCAACCCCGGCGACTACCTCATGGTCCAGTTTGGCCACAACGATGCAACCATCGGCGTGGACGACCGCTACGCGTCACCTGCCGACTACAAGGAGTACCTCCGTACCTACGTCAACGGTGCCCGCCAACGCGGAGCCACCCCCATCCTGGTCACGCCGGTGGGACGCAGGGACTTCGATGCAGCCACCGGCACGTTCCGCGTCAGCTTTCCCGAGTACGTGGACAAGATGAAGGAGCTTGCCGCTGAGGAGTCCGTTGCGCTGGTGGATCTTTCGGCCCTGAGCCGCGGCTATTACGACGCAATTGGCCTGGAAGAGACCAAATCGGTCTTCCTCCATGTCGACGCGGGCGTGTACCCGGGGCGTCCAAGCGGCACGGCTGATGACACCCATTTTCAGGAGTACGGCGCCATCCAGATCGCCCGCCTCTTGGCTGGCGGCATGAAGCAGCTCAGCGTTCCGCTGGCGTCGCGCGTCCAGGAGGTCACGCCGCCGTCGAACGTTCCTGCCAAGCCGGAGGGCTTGGTGGCAGGCAGCGTCTCCAACGCCGGCGCTCTGCTCAAGTGGCAGCAGGTTGAAGGCGCGGACGTATATAAGATCTACCGGAAACTGGCCACCGAACCGGATTCCGCCTACAAACTGGCCACCACCTCCACGGTTCCCACCACCACCCTGAACGGCCTCGAGGAAGGCACCGCTTATGCGGTGCGTGTGGCCGCCATGAACGGCAAGGGCCTCTCCGAGTACAGCGATGCTTTGGCGCTGACCACCAAACAGGCCACCTACAAGTTCGACTTCGGACCGGTCGGCGCACCTGTTGAACCCGGCTACACGGAGGTCAACCGCACCATGGCTTACTCCGCTGAGCGTGGCTACGGCTTCAAGGACACCACCGTGCTCAGCGACCGCGACCGTGGCGCAACCACCACCAATCTCCTCCGCGACTTCGTGCTGAGCGGCGCCAGCTTCGAGTTCCAGCTGGACGTCCCCAACGGCACCTACGCCCTCAAGACGTACCACAGCGACTGGATCGGCTCCACGCGAACGGACATCGCGGTGGAAGGCAAGGGCTTCGGCACTGTCACCTCGGGCAAAGCTGCTTCCGCCACCAAGGTCATCAATGAGGTCCTGGTGACCGACGGTCAGCTCAATCTCAGCATCAGCGGTTCAGGCCAGCGCCTCAACGGGCTCGAGGTCACCCCGCTCCTGGTGGGCCCCACCAATCTCAAGACCACGTCAGTTGAAGCGTCCGCCCAGCCACCCGCCGTCGGACTCGCCTGGGATGCCGTGGGCGATGCCGCCACTTATCGAGTGTTCCGCCAGGCACCGTTTGAGTCCTCTCCCCAGCGGATTGCCGAAAACGTTTCCGGGCCTTCCTACTCGGACACCACCGCAATCGCCGGCCTCTCCTATAAGTACTACGTCACTGCCGTGGACCGAACCGGCCTGGAGTCCGTTCCATCCAACACCCTGGACGTTCCGCTGATCGATCCCGCCACCGCTGCACCCGTTGCACCGGAAAAGCTGAAAACCAAGAAAGTGGAAAAGACCAGCGTTTCGCTTCAGTGGGGCGAGGTTACGGGCTCGACGGCGTACCTCGTCTACCGCTCGACGGCACCTGACGGGGCCTTCTCCTACGTTGGCAAGACCGACGATAAGAAGTTCACCGACACCACCGTCCTGACCACCATCAAGTACTACTACCGGGTTACCGCGTTGAATCCGGGCGGCGAATCCGTGCCGTCAGCCACCGTTGGTACCGAAGATGTGGTGGTCCTGGACCGTCAGATGGAAAAGCTTGACCGGGCACCCGTCGCCGTTCCCACGGCAGAGGGCATCCGGATCGGCTGGCGCATGCTGGGCCTGGATGAGGACAAGATCGGCTTCAACGTCTTCCGCGACGGAAAGAAGATCACGGCCCAACCCGTTACCAACAGCACCAGCTACCTGGACGCTACGGGCACTGCCACCTCCAAGTACGTGATCAAGGTAGCCGGAGGTGGAAGCAGCGGCGAGAAGGAGACCAAGGAATTCAGCCCGCTGGCCCAGGATTACCTCGCCATCAAACTGGACAAACCGGCGGACGACTACACCAAGGACGGGCAGCCCTACAGCTACTCGGCCGGTGACGCCACCGTAGCCGACCTGGACGGCGACGGGCGTTACGAGATCATCCAGATGTGGTCGCCGTCCAACTCCAAGGACAACTCGCAGGCCGGCTACACAGGTACGGTCTACGTGGACGCCTACACCATGGAAGGCGCCAAGCTCTGGCGCATCAACCTTGGCCCGAACATCCGCGCCGGCGCCCACTACACGCAAGTCCTCGCCTATGACTTCGACGGTGACGGCAAGGCCGAAGTGGCCATGAAAACCGCCGATGGGACCCGGGATGCTGCCGGTACGGTGATCGGCAATGCCAATGCCGACTACCGGAACAGCAGCGGCTACGTCCTCACTGGCGACGAGTTCCTGACCGTCTTCCACGGACAGACCGGCACCATCATGGACACGGTCGCCTACGACCCGCCGCGCGGGGATGTCGGCGCCTGGGGAGATACGTACGGAAATCGCGTGGACCGTTTCCTGGGCGCCGTTGCTTACCTGGACGGCGAGCATCCCTCGATGATGTTCAGCCGCGGCTATTACACGCGTGCCGTGCTGGCTACCTATGACTTGGTGGGCGGCAAGATCGTGAAGCGTTGGGTCTTCGATTCCAACGTTTCCGGTGACCAGTACCGGGGCATGGGCAACCACAACCTGTCAGTTGCTGACGTCGACGCCGATGGCAAGGATGAGTTCATCTTCGGTTCGATGACCATCGACGACAATGGGCAGCCGCTCTACACCACCGGCCTGGGCCACGGCGACGCCATCCACACCAGTGACCTGGATCCGTCGCGTCCTGGCTTGGAGACCTTCGCAGTCCACGAGGACATGGGCTCCAGCGGAAACCTCGGTGCAACCTTCCGCGACTCCGCCACCGGCGAAGTCCTCTGGAGCATCCCTGCAGTCAAGGACACGGGGCGCGGCGCTGCCGGCGACATCGATCCCCGCTACCTGGGCGCTGAAGCGTGGGCCATCGGCGGCGACGCTGCGTGGAACTCGCCAGTCGGCGAACTCCGCTCGGCCAAGGGTGAGTTGCTGTCCACCAACATCCCGGCTGCCAATTTCCTGGCCTGGTGGGATGGCGACCTGCTCCGGGAGATCGTGGACCACGACTGGGATGCTGCCGCAAACAGCGGCACCCCGAGCATCAGCAAGTGGAACTGGAACACCCAAACCAGTGATCGCCTGCTGACTGCCACCGGTGCAAAGACCAACAACAGCACCAAGGGAACCCCTGCGATCCAGGCCGATCTGCTGGGTGACTGGCGCGAGGAGATCGCGTGGCGCTCAGCTGACAGCACCGAGCTGCGGATCTACACCACCACGTCCGGGACCGATGTTCGTCTCCGCACGTTGATGCACGATCCTGTGTACCGGACATCGGTTGCCCGCGAGAACATCGCGTACAACCAACCACCACATCCGGGCTTCTATATCGGCGTAGGCATGGAAGCCCCATCTATGCCGAAAATTGCATATACGGGAGGAAAGTAGCTTTCGGGCTCGACGTTGCGCGCTGCCCCGGGACCTGATGGTGCCGGGGCAGCGCTTTTCCCTCAGCAACGCCATAGCCCTAATCAACACTCTGTTGACAACAAACTGTTGATACCCAAAGCTATGCGAATGATCGAAACCACTGACGCCCACGATGCCAAGCTGGCCGAACTCCATTCACAGGCAACCCAGCTGCTCCTCGAAAGGGGCGCTTCGGAACTTCCCGCCCGACCCTGGCTTCACGGGAAGCAGCCACCTTCCGCCATGGACCTGATCCAGCACGTTCTATGGCGTTCACGGGGACAGGACAGGGTTCCCGATGCCTCGGATCTCCGGGCCGCCCTCGCGCTGGTGGCTGCCGCCCGAGACGAGATGGACGCCGTCGAGACCGCACTTTTGTTCCTTGCCCGGGCCGAGGGACTGACCTGGCCGCAGATTGCGGAGAGCTTGGGGCTGCGCTCAGCGCAGGCTGCCCAGCAACGGCTGGACCGGCTCGCAGACCGTCCACATTCACCGGCCAGAGGCTGACCATGACTGTGGTGCTGACCGGAACAGCTGCGAGCGCGGGCACAACCCACGGCCCTGCCCGGCCCATTCACGGACCCGACGATTTTGGCCGCTTCCAATCGGGCGACGTCCTTGTATGCCGCACCACGGACCCCGCGTGGACTCCCCTGTTCGGCATGGCATCGGCGGTAATCACGGAGACTGGTGGAACGTTGTCGCACGCCGCAATCGTCGCCCGGGAATTCGGAATCCCTGCCGTGCTGGGCGTTCGTGACGCCCTGGTGCTGCTCGCCAATGGACAGCCCGTGGCCGTGGACGGAGCGCGGGGAACAGTCACCCTGATGGACGCCCCGTGAATCTCCTTACCTTGCATGCTGTTCGTCTTCTTGGGTTCGCAGACACAGCGGCGGTTGCCGAGCGCTTCGCCCAGGACTCCGGTGAGGTGGAGTCCCAACTCATCGACGCCGGGGTGAACGGCCTGGTTCTGCGCAGTACCTTCGCCGGGGAAGGCGGCTGGTCGTTGTCGAGTCTGGGACGGGTTGAGAATGAGCGGCTGCTGGCTGATGAACTGGACCACGCGGGTGCGTGGAGCACGGTGCTGGCCGTGCATGACGATTTCGCGGAGTTCAACACAGGCGTCGTCGGTGCCTGCAGCGCCATCCAGTTGCAGCCTTCCGCCCACAGTGACGCCGTGGATGTTTTGATAGGCGCCTTGGCGGCATGGCGTCCTTTGGAAACCCGGCTGGCCGAACTGTTGCCCAGGTTCGCCGGCTACTCTGAGCGACTGCTCCGCGCCATCAAGCTGGCTGTAGAGGATCCGGCCTGGTTTACCGCCACCGATCGCGATTCCTTCCACCGCGTCTGGTTCGAAGTGCACGAGGACCTTATTGCCACCCTCGGGATCCAGCGAGGACCGTGAGTGTCTGCCGGGGTGGACAGCCGGGACCGACTTACTGGCGTAACAGAAACCCGCCGACAGTAAACTTCCAGCATGAGCGACGCTGCCGGCAATTCCGTGACCCTCCGCTTCCTTGCGGCCCCCACCGACGTCGGGCACAGCGGCTCTGTGGATGCCGGCACCGTCCTTGAATGGGTGGACAAGGCTGCCTATGCGGCTGCGGTGGGTTGGGCCAAGAGCTATTGCGTCACGGCCTATGTGGGCAACATCCACTTCACAGATCCGGTGAACAGCGGGGACATGGTGGAGGTGACCTCCACCATCGTGTACACGGGACGCTCCTCCATGCACATCCACACCGTGGTCAGCTCCCGGGATCCAAAAGGTGGCCCGGAGACCATGCACAGTCAGTGCATGGTGATCTTCGTCGCCGTGGGTCCGGACGGCAAGCCAATTCCGGTTCCCCAATTTGAGCCGTCCACGCCCGCGGAGATCGAGCAGCGTGACCACGCTCTGGCTCGCATCGAAGTTCGTGAACAGATCGTCAACGCGATGAACGCGCAGGAATATACCGACGCCGGGACCGCCGAGCGCGTCGTCCTGCGGTTCATGGCGTCCCCCACTGATGTGAACTGGGGCGGCAAGGTCCACGGCGGCATTGTGATGAAGTGGATCGACGAAGCTGCGTACGTCTGCGCCTCCCGTTACTGCGGCAAGGATACCGTTGCGGTGTTCTCCGGCGGTGTCCGTTTCTACAGGCCCCTGTTGATCGGGCACATCGTCGAGGTGGAGGCTCGCCTGGTCTACACGGGCGCCAAGGGCATGCACGTCGCGGTGCATGTCCGCTCGGGGGATCCCAAGACCGGAGAGTTGAACCTGACCACGTACTGCCTCACGGTGATGGTGGCGCGTGACGAAACAGGGACTGCGGTGCCCATCCCTGCGTGGGTACCGGTGTCCGACGAGGATGTGAAGCTGCACGCACACGCCCGCGAACTGCTGGAAATCCGCGGACGGGCTCCAGGGAACAGGCTGCCGGATCATCTGACGAAGCTCGCTGGAAGCTAGGGGACCCACCTACTTGGCGCGCAGGGCCACGGCAGCTTCAATAATGGTGCTGAGGCTAGGCAACATTTCCTGCGTCATCTGATCATAGGCACCGGGGCCGAGCCTGTAAGGATCGGTCACGTCGTCATGTTCTGCCACGCTGGCTGCCGCGTGCTGGCGTCCACGGTAGGCCTCGGCCACCAATCCGGGCCAGGTTCCTTCCCGTTGAAGGCGCAATGGCATGTGGTCCAGAATCCGGGCGAATTCCCGCAAGGTGAACGTGCGTTTCAAGGCCGAGGGGGAAAGGGCCAACACCTCTGGCCTATGAGACCGGGCAAGCACCAGCACAAGGTCGGCTCTGGCAATGTGTTCTTCCTCGAGCTGGCGCGCCCGAAAGTCCTCCAGGCCAACTCCCAGCTGTGCTGCGATGGTGAGCGATCCGGGTTGGGCCGGATTGCCTGAATGCGCAAAAGTGCCGGCGCTGGATACCTCGAACGCTCCCGGCGATGCCTCGTCCAGTCCTGCCTGGAGGAGACGTTCAGCCAAGGGCGAGCGGCAGATATTGCCGGTACAAACCACTAATATCCCGAAGGCATCCGTGCGCCCCCGTGCTTCGGGCTGCTGATGGATGTGACTCAAGCGCCCCCCAATGGTGATGGAACAGTCCGGACATGCTGGGGCGATTTCCAGAGTGAAACCGTTCCAAGACGAAAGTGTTCACGAAAGAGTGAGTCGATGCCAAATCGGCTGCTGCATTTCCGTCTTCGCCCGCATTCATCCGGCCGGGTTGGACCAAATCCCTGCGCACGGCACCGCTCCCTCCAGGAAAGAACCCCGGCTATTCCACAACACGAATCGGGGCGACTGGACACTTGAAGTTTGAACAAATACGGCAATGGGGGTGGGCTTCCTCATCTTCGATGCCTCTCGGACGAATCAGGCATCGAACAGCAGCAAGGCTTTTTGGCAACATCACGTGGTCGAACAGCCGCTTCCATAAGGGGTCAGCAGTTGTATAAGCAGAAGATGAACAGTGTCCTGGACTACGTTGCAAAGGGGCTGGGCGTAAGAATCGTCGGTGCGCCCGGGAGTGGCCGTTCCACTCTGCTCAAGAACGTCGTGGCAAAGCTGGAAGAGGACGGGGCCACGGTCTACACCATGTTCGCCGCGCCTGCTCTGGCCGCTGTGCCTTTTGCCGGCATTCTTTCCCTGGGCCTGGACCTCCGTTCCAGGACAATCGGAATCCTCGGCATCGTGGACCTTCTGTCGGTGCAGATGGCCAGGACCGGCGTGCATTTGATAGCGATCGACGATCTCGAGAATCTGGACCGGGAGTCATCGGCAGTGGTTGATGTCCTGCGCAGCAGGAGCAATGTCCCTCTGATCACCACCATGAATGACAGGCCGTTCCAGGCCAAGAGCTCCGGCCACTTGGTGAGCATTCCTGAAGCGACAGTGTCGCTCACGCCGCTGGGATACGAACAGATCAGCAAACTCATCATGAACACCCTGGGTCACCCCGCAGACGTGAACGTGGTGGCGGGCATTCTTAACAAGTCGGGAGGCAATCTGCGGCTGGCCGTCCGAATCATCGAAACGTCCGTCCTCAGTGAACGCCTTATTCTCAAGGATGGCCGTTGGTGCATGAACGGCACCAAACTGATGAACGAACACCTCCACGGCACAGTGGAAGCCCTGCTTCAGGGGTTGCGACCGGAGGAAGTCCGGGCCCTCAACAAAATGTCGCTCCTTGGTCCCAGTCCCGTTGACCGCCTTGTTGCTGCCGTGGGTGAGGAGGTGCTGGACACTCTCGAATACAACGGGTTGATTTCAGTCATAGAAGGTCCGGACCACAATCTCCTGGCAGCTGTTTTCCCACCGATAGTCGACGATTACCTTCGCGCCCACACGCTGAGCTCGCGCAGGATTCTCCAGAGCGCGGTGACAGATCACGTCGTTGAAGAACCGGGTGATCATCATGTGCAGGCGGCCGATGATTTGCTGTCCGCTTCCATGGTGGTGCTACGCGCTGAAATGGGCAGCAACCACGCGGCGGCCACCCGGTATTTTCAGCAGAGGCTCCACTCTCTTGAAGAACAGCATTATCAGGCGTGGGAACGGGATCGGAGCCTCTCCAACGCTGTCGCGGTCCTGAATGTCTACTGGGGGGCGCCAACCAACCCCCACAGGATCCAGGAGGTTCTCCGCCGGACTGACTCCGATCGCGGTGAAACAACGGACCTGTTTTTCTTCACCATGTCCTTGGCCTGGTGGCAGTTCTCACGTGAAAAGAACCTGCCCGGCGCGATAGCCACCATGCACGCGCTATCTTCCAGTCAACCGGAATTACGGCACGAGGCGGAAGCGTTCCTGATGTTCCTTGCCACGTCCAACGGCAGGATCTCCAGCCACCAGGACCAGCAACTCCCCGATCCAACAGTGCAGGGTCCGGACGGCAGCATCATCCCAGCCGTCAGGGGACTGCTGGAGCTTTACCGCCTGAACCCCCAAGGAGCACTCGGCGCACTGGATTCAGCGGTAGGTACCGGCAACTGCCGGCGCTTCGACTCTTTCATTCGCGGAATGGCAATGCTCTCCAGCGGACGTGAGGAGGAAGCACTCGTCATGGCACTCGACTGCCGGGAAAAGGCCCTGCAGGACGTCGATCAGTTCGCCTTTGTAAGCCAAAGTTACATAGCTGCATTGTCCCTGCTCCATCACGGTTTGTTTGACGAGGCGGAATACCTCATGGGCCGCGCCTTCTCGTTGGGAAAACCGGGATTCCTTGTGGACTCGTTGCACAGTGCCATGCTGCGATTGTCATCGTTGCGCGATGCGGTGCCAAGGAGCGCCCTCGGAGCCACGTCAGAGGCACACGGGCGGGATATTGGCCCCGTCCCTGGTATCGGAACGGGTTTGCACGATCTCGCCGCCAGCCGGCCAGCCAGCGCCAAAGCCTTCGATGAGCGCGCCAGCAGGAGCATCGAGAGGTCCCTTCAGCACGGTTTTATCTTCGAAGCCATGCATACGGGGCTCTTCGCCCTGGGACTTCTCCCTGGCCCCCGCATCCGGGGTCTCGTCGGGAAGATCCTGGAAGATCGTGGGATCACAGTCCACCATCAGCTCCTCACCATCGCTGACGCGGCCATCGAGATGGACCTTCCCCGGCTCCGGCACCTGCTCGACACGTACGTGCTGGACGGCGACACGTTCCAGGTGTCCATGGTGCTTAGGGGTGCGGAGCAGCGGTGCCAGCTCAGCGGAGAGCCCGGTGCCGCGGCCGAAATCAGGCGGGCAGCCAAGGACTTCACAGCCCGCTTCCGTATGGCGGGGACCTTGTTGAACTTCCGGTCAGAACCACCCGGTTCGTCCCTGACCCTGAGGGAGATTGAAGTTGCCCTCGTCGCCGGGCAGCAGAGCAACCAGGACATCGCCGAGCAATTCGGCATCAGTATCCGGACTGTGGAAAGCCACATATCCAATGCGCTGCGGAAGACGGACACCACCACTCGAAAGCAGCTCGCCGATCTCATTCGAAATGCGCCGAAGCCCATGGCATCGGGTTCCCCGGGGGTCTCCCCAACTTCCGCCTAAGGCGCCTCGACCATGTGCCGGGGCCTTACACATTCCGGACCCTGTTCACAGCCTGCGGGCCCTGAGCAGTAGATCCACCAAGACAGGAGTTACAGAGTTGCCCCAAATACTAGTCGTCAGCCAGCAGCGGCAATTCACTGCACTCATCCAATGGGTCACCAGCTCGTTGCACCCCGCGTCCTCAAGGAACTTGTCCGTGGTGGATGGGACATTGCCCGGGCTTGAAGAGAACGTGGTTGACCTGGTCCGTGACGGCTACCGCGTTCTTGTATACGGTGGCGTTCTCCACAGCTCCCACGTCTTACGTCTGATGGACCTCGGCGTACGGGGCTACGTACCTGAGACGGCTACGCTTCCCAACCTGCTGGCAGCAGTCAGGAGCGTTGCCGACGGCGGTACGCATCTGCCGTTTGATCCTGCCTCCGGCCGGGACTATGTACCCCTGACCACTGCCGAGGAAGTCGCAGCCAACGCCTATTTCCTGGGGGACGAGGAACTCCCCCGGATCGAAGTGGCCAGGCGTTTGGGAATTGCCGACTCAACGCTCCGGAACCAACTGGCATCGGTACGGCGAAAGCTTGGAATCCCCCCGCAGGCCAGCCGAACAGCGGTGAGCCGGCGTTACCGCGCTACCGTGAGGCAATCGGTTTAACCTCCCGCGGCAGGACCCAAACTCAGCTGGAGTGCCGTACTGGCTGGCCTCCCGGTCTCCTCGCTCACCGGAAAGCGTCGTCCAAGCGATCCAACAGACCATCCAGCGTCTTCCCACCTTGCGGCATCCAGTATGTTCCGCCCGTCGATAATCCTGCGGGTTTCCGTATGTGCTGAAAGAACTTCCGGCGTCAGGGCTTTAAACTCGTCCCACTCGGTGAGAAGAAGGACCAGGTCCGCATTCTTTACGGCGTCCACCATCGATGTCACGTAAGTAAGCTGTGGCGATCGTCTGGAGGCGTTGGCGTTGCCCGCGGGGTCGTACACCAACACCTCCGCCCCTTCGTCGAAGAGCTTGCCGGCAACATCCAGGGCTGGAGAGTCGCGGACATCGTCGCTGTTGGGTTTGAACGCTACGCCAAGGATGGCGATCCTGCTTTGCGATAGTGAACCAAGCATCAATCGGGCCAGATGGACTGCCCGTTCCCGCCGCCTCAAATTGATCTCATCCATCTCATCGAGGAAGCGCATGCTGCGTTCCAAGCCGAGTTCCACAGTGCGGGCTTGAAGGGCCCGGATGTCCTTGGGCAGGCATCCACCACCGAACCCGATGCCAGCGTTCAGGAAGCGGCGGCCAATCCGCGCGTCGAGGCCGATGGCGTCCGCAAGCGTCCGAATGTCGCCACCGATCACCTCCGTTACCTCGGAAAAAGCATTGATGAACGAGATTTTCGTTGCGAGAAACGCGTTTGCAGCCACCTTAACGAGCTCCGCAGTCTCAAAGTCCGTAGCGATCAGCGGTACGCCGGATGCTATGGCGGTCGCATAAACCTCCCGCAGAATTTCCTCGTCCTCACGCGACTCCACACCAATGACCAGCCGGTCAGGGGTCAACGTGTCCACAACGGCAAAGCCCTCCCGGAGGAACTCGGGATTCCAGGCAAGGCTCACCGAAACCCCGGGACGTTTGTTATCACGGACAAGGGTTTTCAGGCGCCGGGTGGTTCCCACCGGCACCGTCGACTTCCCGACGATGAGGGAATCCTTGGTGATATTCCGGGCGAGAGAAATCGTGGCAGCGTCAACAAACTGCATATCGGCAGCACCCTCGCCGGTGCGCTGGGGCGTTCCAACACCTATGAAGTGCACATCCCCCCAGGCGCCCACCTCCTCGTAGGAAGTAGTAAAGCGAAGACGTCCGCTGTTCACATGCTTTCGGAGAAGTTCGGGCAGGCCTGGCTCATGGAAAGGCAGCAGTCCTTCTGAGAGAGATGCCACCCTCGACGGGTCGATATCGAGTCCGAGCACCTCATAGCCGAGTTCGGCCATACAGGCGGCGTGGGTGGCACCAAGGTAGCCGGTGCCGATGACGGTAATGCGCATGAATCCTCGCTTTTCGGAATGAAAACTTTGATCAGATCTAAGGGGGCCGCAGTGCACCCTGCTTATCCGGCTATTTCCGGATTCGGGCACGGATTTCGCGTACTTCCTTCAGGGTTTGGATCCCCTCGGTGAAGCTCCGCCACAGTCGACGGAATCTAAAGGACGATTGCTGCCAGTAACTGGTGTTGCGAAGTTCAAGGTCATGCCAGCTGAGGGAGTCCCGGGACGGGAACAGCGCCTGCCACAGCGCAGCCGGCTTCTTGGTCCACGGGATCTGGATGAGATGAAAGAGACGTAACGTGGCGGACCTTTGCGCCGTCGTCCGCAGAACCCAATCAAGAGGTGGCTCTCCAAGGTCAAGGGCCCGGGTCTCCGGCAAGGCGGCAAACACCGGGCCCAGTGGACCCGATGCGCCCAGCTCCACAGCCCTGTCGTAGTGTTCTCGGGACGATGCTGATATGTGTCCTACGCAAAAGGCGACGTCGCCATGGAGGACTCCCTTGGCTGGACTTCGCAATGCGTGCAGCAGCGTGACCAGAAGTGCGTCGTTGCGGGACAGAGTCCATGCCGGACGGCCGCCTAGCTCAATGCGTTGCCTCGCAAGCCACAGACGTTCGAAAACCACGGACTCATCCTCGTAAAACCCCGGGAACCTCCAGTGAACGTCTATGTCGGAGGGCCACCCTGCGTTGAAAAGAGTGGTCGAATGGTCAGGGAACGCGTCAGAGACTTCCCGAATCCTGGCCTCCCACCCACCTTGCTCAAGCGCGGTCAGCAGGGTCTCCAGATCAGAGCGCAGGAGAAGGACGTCCAGATCGAGCGATTGCCTTTCCGGCCGGGCATCGACCATCGTGGCTGCTGGGCCTTTGATGAGAAGAACCCGGATGTTGCTTTTCTCTGCCACGTGGGACACCAGCGCCGCCGATAGCCTGATGGACTCGTCCATCCTGAGAATTTCTGCCGGAGATGCTGCCTGAACCTGCGATCTCATACCCAGTCGCCGCCCAATGCGGTCATGAACGTCCAAGCAGGGACGTGGCACCGGCCGGCCACCGCCTGTAAAAAGTGAAGCGGTGCCACCGCCTAATCCCTGAAACCGTTCCGGTTCTCCTTGAACCAGGCGTAGGTGGCCTCGATCCCTTCCTGCAGGGAAATGCTGGCTGTCCACCCCAGAGACTCAAGCTTTCCCACATCCATGAGCTTCCGGGGCGTACCATCCGGCTTCGTCTCGTCCCACTCAATGGCGCCTTCATAGCCGACAGTCCGGGCGACCATTCCGGCTAGCTCTTTGATGGTCATGTCAACGCCAACGCCAACGTTCACATGTTCCGCGCCGTCGTAGTTTTCCAGCAGGTGCAAGCAGGCAGCAGCCAAATCGTCCACGTGAAGAAATTCGCGCCGTGGTGCGCCCGTTCCCCAGTTGGTTACCGTGGTTTCTTCGCGAACCCGGGCCTCGTCAAATCGGCGGATAAGGGCCGGCAGCACATGGGATCCGCGTGCAGAGAAGTTGTCCCCAGGGCCGTAGAGATTGGTGGGCATAGCGGAAATCCACGGCAGGCCATACTGCTGCCTGACGGCTTGCACCTGCATGATTCCCGAAATCTTGGCAATCGCGTATGCCTCGTTGGTCTCTTCCAACGGACCCGTCAGGAGATACTCCTCCTTGAGGGGTTGGGGAGCCATCCTGGGGTAAATGCAGGATGAACCCAAAAACAGCAGACGTTCCACTCCATATTTTTGGGCTGCATCCATGACATTCACTTGGATTTGCATATTTTCACTGAGGAAATCCACCGGGTACGTCTTATTGGCGAGAATGCCGCCAACCTTCGCGGCGGCCAGCGCCACGTAGCGGGGCCTCTCCTTCTCGAAGAAATCAAAGACAGCGGTACGATTCCTCAGATCCAGCTCTTTGGATGATTTCCCGATCGTGTTCGTGAAACCTTCGGCATTGAGCTTCCGCCACAGCGCGGAACCAACCAATCCTCCATGCCCGCCGACATAGAAGGGGGCCGCCCGATCAAGCTGTCCTGGCGTGAACATTGTCATCGGGCGAGGGCCTTCCAGGACTTCAGATCAACGGCATCGATCCAGGGATTTCCGCCGTGCTTCAGGGCTTCAATATCGGCATCCACCATGAGGCGGGCCAGCTCCGGCGTCTTCACCGTAGGTTCCCAGCCCAGCTTTGCCTTGGCCTTTGAATAGTCGCCAATGAGGGCCTCCACCTCGGTGGGACGCAGGTAACGCTCATCGAAGCGGACGTAGTCTTCCCAGTTCATGTCAGCGTGTTCAAACGAGTACTGAAGGAAGTCCTTGACGGTGAAGCCCTCGTTGGTGGCAAGCACATAGTCATCAGGCTCATCCACCTGGAGCATGCGCCACATGCCCTCGACGTACTCCGCTGCGTAACCCCAGTCGCGGACCGCTTGCAGGTTCCCCATGTACAGCTCCGACTGCTTGCCGGCCTTTATCGCCGCGACAGCGCGTGTGATCTTGCGGGTCACGAAAGTTTCACCACGTCGCGGCGATTCGTGGTTGAACAAGATGCCGTTAACGGCAAACATGCCGTAGGCCTCCCGATAGTTCTTGGTCATCCAGTAGCTGTAAACCTTGGCGGCCCCGTACGGAGAGCGGGGATAGAAGGGGGTTTCCTCATCCTGCGGCGGTGGAGTGGCGCCGAACATCTCTGACGAGGATGCTTGGTAGAAGCGCGTCTCGATACCAGCCATGCGCACGGCTTCCAGGAGCCTGATGGTGCCAATTCCAGTCGTGTTGCCGGTGTGCTCCGGTTCGTCGAACGAAACCCTGACGTGGGACTGGGCGGCCAGGTTGTAGACCTCATCCGGACGAATTTCTGCCAGCAGCGTCACCAGGCGGGCGCCGTCGGAAAGGTCCCCGTAGTGCAGGAAGATGCGCGCGTCACTGTTGTGCGGGTCCACATAAAGATGATCGATTCGTGCCGTGTTAAAGGTCGAGGAGCGACGGATCAGGCCATGCACCTCATAGCCTTTTGAGAGCAGTAGTTCGGCGAGGTACGAGCCGTCCTGGCCCGTTATTCCTGTGATAAGCGCTTTCTTGACCAAAGTTCTTTCCTTCTTGTCGTACATCTGAATGTGGCAAATCTCGTATCAGTGAGAGCGTTTCCGCGACGCGAGGTCGCTCAACCAGGCGGCGTAGTTGTCCACGGCCACCTTTTCGGAAAGGACCTTCTCGCTGTACTGTTGGCCCGCGGCGCCGAACTCCCTGGCCGAACCGGGATCCTCGCGGAGGAGTTCAATCGCTGCCACCAAGTCCTCCGGAGTGCCGGGCTCGGCCCGGACACCGGCTCCTGCTGCCGACAACTCGTGCGAGGTTGCGCTGCCCGCCTCGGTGGCGGCAACTACCGGCAGACCTGTCACGAAGTAACTAGTCAGCTTGCTCGGCACCGACATTTCCCGGACACCCGGACGCTCGTTGACTATCAGTACGTCGGCCGATCGCAGCGCCTCCGAGTAGGCGCGGTCCGGAAGAGGCTCGAGGAACTGGAGCCTGTCGACGCCATATCCCTCGGATTCGAGGAAGCGCCGTTGGTTGCCATTGCCCAGCAGCACAAACCGGACATCGCTTCCGCCCCGCTCTGCCACACCTGCGGCGGCGACGAGATTCTCCAGCCCTTGCTTCACGCCCATATTTCCCGCATGCAGGGCAACAAAGTCCGTTGGCGCCCAGCCCAGCCGGTCCCGGGCCGCCGACCTGTCGAACGAATGGTGGTGGCGGACGTGGGTCCAATTTCGAATCACCCGGACGCGGTCCGCGGGCACTCCCAACTCATCTACAAGGTGGTCACGAAAACGTTCGTGAATTACGCTGACTCCGTCTGCAGCCTTGAGGATCGCGGATTCGATGCGCTTCATGACTGAAGCCAGCGGCGATGGCGCAGCGCTGGTTTCCTCCATCCCCTTGCTGTACAGATCCTGAACCCAGATGCCAACGGGGACGCGGAAGATCCGTGCTCGAAGAATGGCGAACGCCGCAGAGAAGAGGGCGGGACTGACAACCAGGACCACGTCGGGGCGATGCCAGCGCTCAAGCACAGTGCGGGCCCCAAAGGTAACTTCCATGATGAAGCGCCCAATTCCGTTGGGCCGTCGCGGGACCGTTGAACGGAGCCGCTTGACGGGCACGGCTTCCAGATTCTCCTCCATGGAGAGGCCTTTGTATCCGTCGGCGATCTTCCATTGCGGATAGTGGGGGTATCCAGTCAGCACGTTGACCGTGACCCCGCGCGCGGCCAGTCCCTGAGCGAGTTTGGTGGTGTAGGGGGCATTACCGCTGGGTTCCGGGGCGTAATTCAGTCCCACGATCAGCGTCTTCATGAGTCCTTGCCGATGCGATGGACGCTCAATGGAGGGGTGGACGCCGGATGCGGTACGGATTCACACGTCACAGGGGGCCTACAGGCCAACGGCCAAGCAACAGCGGCCCAAACAGAGTGACAACATGACCCAGTACGATGCCCGCAATGAGTACGATCCGCCTGCCCTTTTCATGAGACCGCAACTTGGTCTGGTCAGGGATCTCCAGTCCTTCGTAAAGAACTGGGCTTTGAGCCACGATCTGGGGTTCCAGGGCACGGGCATGGCCCGGAATTGATGGTGAACAAGCCACCACCCTCGTCTTGGTGTCCATTTTTCCTCAGCATTCTGTGATTCGGATACCACTAGATTGTTGTTGGAGATCAATGCCCCCTAGACCGGAAATACCCGACTTTCTACGTGGTCGGGTAGGACCCCACATAGCCCACGCTCCGCCACCTGGGCCTGATGACACTCCTTATCGCCGCACGGGAAGCAGTGGATGCGGCCAGCGCTGAAGTCCATCGGTGTTCCGCCTGCACCTCGGCGGCTCCGTGGCGCTACATCGGGTATTACGTATGGCCGCCAGGGACATCTGCGTGTGGGTGGTGGGTGATGCGAAAACCACGCGGGCAATACGTGGTTTGCGGGGCGGCAGGACCACTCCGGGGCTAGAGCTTGCCCCTCCACGCAGGTGGCCATGGCATCCATACGTAATGCGTGGCGAGCCGCCACGGAGGCATCTGAAAGGGCCTGTCCGGCGGTCAACCCCACCACCTAGAAAGGGAGGCCCATTGGGTCTAGGGGGAGCCAACCCCCAACCACAATCTAGTGGTATCCGAATCACAGAATGCTGAGGACAAAATGGACACCACGACGAGGGCGGTGGCGTGTTCACCACCGATCACAGACGACGCCCAGGCCCTGGAACACCACCGAGGATGAGTCGGTTGGATCTTTCCGGGTTCACCGGCGCCGGCTACCACAAAGGCCGTGGACTACTCTGGCAAGCAGCCTGGTTCGCCATTCAACATCTGATCTTCCGCACGTGGTGGTGCCCCGCGTCCCTTCGGGTGCGCCTTCTCAGGGCCTTCGGTGCCTCCATCGGGCAGGGCGTGAAAATCCGCCACGGAGTTACTGTTCATTGGCCGTGGAAACTAGCCATCGGCGACAACGTGTGGATCGGCGTCGATGCCTGGATCCTCAACCTGGAGCCCGTCACCATTGGTTCCGATTGCTGCATTTCCCAAGGGGCCCTCCTTTGCACCGGCAGCCACTCCTTCGATTCCCCCACTTTTGAGTTCGACAACGCACCAATTGTCATTGGTGACGGGAGCTGGATTGGCGCCCGTGCCACGGTGCTGCGTGGCGTGAACATCGGCGACGCGTGCCTGGTAGGGGCCTCGGCTTTGGTGGTCAAGGACTTGCCCAGCGGGACACGACTGCTCGCTTCAACCGGCCACACGCGGAGCGGTGCCGCAAAACCTGCCGGCACGGGTGGAGAGCCGCTGTGAGCACGCTGATCATCTGGATCGGACTCTGCCTGGTCTTCAGCGTCGTCTTTGTTCGCCGTATGCACTTTGTTCTGGCCGCCGTTATTGTGGTGCGAATTCTGGTTCCCGGGGTGGTTCAGAACGAAGTAATGCCCGGGTTGCACCCGTCGATGTACTTGTTTCTCTGCTTTGTCCTGGTCCAGCTGGCATTCGCTCCAAGCATTTTCGGACGCGTCATCCGTTCTGCAGGAGTATGGCCTCAAGCAATTCTCGGTGGCATCGCGGCAGTCATGATGACCGACGTCGGAAATCCGGGCAGCGCAGGACTGCTGGATACAACCATGTTTGTGCTGGGCATCGTATGGGCACCGTACTACGTCTTCGTTTTCATGCGATATTCAATCCGCTCGGCACCAGCAGCAGGAAAAGTCTTCCTGGTGACGTTTGTCCTTTTGGGCCTTGCGGAAGCCGTGCTGTCTCAGATCCAGGTGGCCACAGGACGGCCCCTGGTGTGGGAAAGCGACTTCTCACGAATCTGGCTGAATGGCACTCAATCCGAGCTTGGTGCTGCCATTGGAACGTTTGGTCACGGTATCCAAGTTGGTGTCTTCTTTGCGGCCCTCATGCCTCTTCTCGCCCTGATCCGGTCCATGTTCCTTCGCTTCGCGCTGGCAGCAGTCCTCCTGGTCACGGTGCCGCTTGCCTACGGTCGTATGGGCCTCATCCTCACGATCGTCGGATTCGTTTTTCTGGTGATCATCGGGGGCCGCAGAATTCTTCGGAGCGTCCTTCTTGCAACGGCGGTCGCCGTCGCGCTTTTAGTTAGCATCCAGGGCGTCGCCGGTGAGAAGCTCTTGCATAAATTCGAAGATGACAACGGCTCCGCGGCCCTGAGAGTAGCCGCCTTCGACTGGTTCTGGGAGCACACTTCGGAGTTCTTCACGGGCGGGTATCCGGGCAGCCGGGATCTCAAGGGCATGGGCACTCTGGGCTCCAGTCTTGAGAACGGCTACTTCATGATGGCCCTCATGTTCGGAATTCTGGTTGTGGTGGCGTTCTTCGTCTTCATGGCTTGCCTCCTTTTGGGCCACTTCAAGATCAAAGAACGGGACAGCTGGCCGGGCGTCGCTGCGGCGGCGCTGATCATCGTTTCGATCAACGGCTATAGTTCCATCGGCGGCAACTCCATCGACATCCACCTCTTCTGGTTCGTGCTGGCCATGGCGAGCTACCGTTCCTCCCGGAATCCCCGCTTGGTGGAAAGCGCCCGGAGAGTGTCGTCACGTCGCTTGCCCGGTCAGGGCGGTTCATCGTCTTTTCCTGCGGGGCGGGTACCCGCTTCATGAGACAGCGTTTGGACCGCAGCACTGGCACGGACGTCGCTCAAAAAGAAAGCCATGGAAGCCGGATCTTCTATGCCGTAGCCGGATCGGCAATGACTCCGCTCATGTCACTTGCCACCGCTCCAATCCTGGCTCAATCGCTGGGTGTTGTGGGACGCGGGGAGCTTGCTGCCGGCATGGCTCCCATGCTCTTCGCGGTGGCTGTGGGAGCACTTGGCATCCCCGAGGCACTCACGTATTTCATTGCCAGGCAGGCGCGAGGCGCCCGCAGGGCCGTAAGACGGGCTTTTTGGATTCTCACACTGTTGGGGATCGCCGCTGCAGCGCTCGTGACGCTGAGCGCCTCGCTCCTCGCGGATGGAAACGCGGAAATCCGGCAACTCATTTTTGTTACCGCGGCCCTGACCGTTCCGACTTTTTGGGCCTCCGTGCCTAACAGCGTATTGGCCGGAAACCATGCGTGGAAGCAGTCAGCGTTGATTGACTTTGGCCTGTCCGCCCTGCGCCTTCTTGTTCTGGCCGTGATGGCCGCGGCCAATACTTTGACCCCTTTGGCGGCAACTATTGCGATGCTCGGCTTCCCCCTTCTGAAGGGGCTGGTGACGCTGCCGTACCTCATCAGGTACCGACGCGGATCAAGAAACGCCACCGCTGCAAGAGTCAGGTTGTTCAACTACGGAAGCCGCTTGTGGGTGGGTTCCCTGGCGGGAGTTGTCCTCTTGCGTCTCGACCAGCTTCTGATGGTTCCGTTCGCAAACGCGGCACAGCTCGGACTCTACTCTGTTGCCGTCAGCCTGGGAGAGATTCCCGCTTTGCTTTCAAGCGCCGTCCGCAATGTTGTGTTTTCCTCTGACGCGGAAAGCTCCCATCAGCGCGAGGACCAACAACGACTCCAACAGACCGCCCGTTTAACCTCGGCTGCGTCAGCCTTGGCGAGCCTCGGAATCGGAGTGTCCCTTCCGTGGGCCATCCCGTTGTTTTTCGGTGAGACGTTCGGAGCAGCTGTAGCAGTGTGCTGGGTGATTCTTGCAGGTGTGGCCCTCGGGAGTGCCGGTTCTGTAGCCGGTGCAGGGCTCAGCGCACGTGGCCGTCCGGGGCTCCGCAGCTGCGGCATGGTCATTGGAGCATTGCTCAACACCGCCATCCTCATGGTGACCGTACCAACCATGGGTGCAATGGGGGCGGCTCTGGCCACCCTGGCGGGAAGTGCGGTCGCCGGCACTATGAACATCGTGTGGCTGCGCACGCACTTTGGAATGACAATGCGGGGCTTCTATGGCCTCAGGCGCCACGATCTCCAGCTCGTCCACACAACGATTTCAAAGATGACAGACAGGAAGAAGTAGATGCCCGTTCCAATTAATCCGAGGCGTCAGCTCGCCTTGGACAGTTTACTGCCGAAGATTCCACGGCTTGCGTACAAGATCGGGCTCATCAGCAGCCTAAGAGTTCGTAACTTTTTAAGCCGGCAGAAAGTAACGGGGGCAGCGGACGTCGTAGTGAGCATGACCTCCTACGGGCGTCGATTGGGAATCGTGGCCCATGCCTTGGAGTCTATTGCCGGAGGTTCAGTAAGGCCGGCCCGCATGATCCTTTGGGTCGATGAGCCTGACTTCCAGCCCGAGGCCTACCCTATGCTTCAGCGCCTTCAACGGCGGGGCTTGGAGATCCGCTTTTGTGATGACTTTGGACCACACAAGAAGTACTTCCCCTATTGCCGTGACTTCGCCCGGGATGGACTGGACCTCGCGCTTGCCGACGATGACCTTATGTACCCGCGACGTTGGCTGGAGATCCTCATCCGCGCCTCAGGGCATGTTCATGAGATCCCGGCCTACAGGGCTCATCGCATGAAGACTAATGCCGGAGACGCAACTCTTGCCGATTACAACTCGTGGACACCGGCTCCAGTTGGTTCAAACAGCCACGCCAATTTCCTGACGGGAGGAGCGGGGGTGCTTCTACCTCCCCGGCTGCAGTCCGCGATAAAGGACGCAGGAACGCAATTCCTCGACGTGGCTCCCCGCGCGGACGACATCTGGCTGAATGCGTTGGCGATCCGCAGCGGTTATCGACGCCGGGTGGTCGACGCTGCCGGGCAACACCTCACGATTTACCCCCGATCACAGGAGCAAGCCCTGCACTACGAGAACGTGAGCGAAGGCAAGAACGATACGCAATTGGCTGCGGTCTTCAGTCTTGCCGATGTCACCTCCATAGCCTCCGACAATGCGGCAAACGACATCACCACCAAACCATGACCGGATCCACGCCAAATACCTCCGCGGGTTCCATGGAAACGGTGCTTGTGCACCCCTTCGGGAACGAAAACGTCCGTCAGACCCTGACCGCGCTGAGTGAACACCGCCAACTGTCCGCCTTTGTCACCTCGATCGGATGGACAGATTCTGAGGCACTGTCCTGGCTCCGGCCCGCAAGGTCACTGGTTGAACGCCGGCTGTTTCCCATGATCGGAGACCATCAGCTGCACGTCACGCCGGCGAGTGAACTCGTCCGCAACCTTCTGCTGCGTGCGCAGCCGGCGGGGCTACGACGACTCGGCTCAGCTTCGGGTCCACTCTCGGCCCACTGGGTGGCCAACCAAGTGGAGACGAAGGCCATTAAGACGCTCCAACGGCTACCTCAACCGGGTGCTGTCTACGGATACTCAACCTTCGCCTCAAAGGTGTTCAGGGCGGCCCGGGAACGCGACATGGAAACGATTTTGGAAGTTCCCCACGTTCACTGGGCTACTACCAGGCACTGGGCCGAGCATCTTGAGGGCCTCGCACCTGGATGGGCAGTCACGGCACGCCAGGATTTGTCCCCAAGCCTGGTCCATTCCAAGGAAGACCTTGAGCTCCAACTGGCAACCCGGCTGATCTCGCCGTCGGCTCAGGTCACTGAGAGCCTGCGTGCGGCCGGTGTCGAGAGCCACATCGCAGAGATTCCCTACGGCTGCCCCCACGTCCACCCTGGGCAGGCTCCGCTGAGCTGGGACGGACGCGGCCCGCTCAGGGTGTTGTTCGTAGGCCGCATAGTAGGCATGAAGGGTATTGCCGACGTTGTGTCCGCTGCAAAAGCGCTCTCTTCCGCCGTGCACGTTACGGCTATCGGCCAATTGCCGGGCGAGACGTTTCCTGCCCTCGAGGACATGCTCGGAACTGTCGACTACCGCGGGACCATGCCACGGAGTGACATTCTCCTGGAAATGCGAAAGCATCACGTGCTGTTGCTGCCGAGCCTCGTGGAGGGCCGTTCCCTCGCGGCCTTGGAAGGGCTGAGCCAGGGGCTACCCGCGGTGGTGACGCTGGGAAGTGGAGTCGATGATCTGGTGGTCCAGGGCGCGGGAGCAGTAGTGGATCGTTTTGCGCCCGAACAAATTGTCGCCGAGCTGCAACGATTCCTGGATAATCCTGGACTGGTTGAAGAGCGGAGCGCCAAGGCGTTGGAGATCGCCCGAGCATCAGGCTGGGGTCCCTTTCGTGAAGGAATTGCCCGGTTCCTCCAAGAAATTGGAAGTGGTGCGCGTGGCAAATAGCCCAACACCCGAGCAACGACCGCTGAGGATCGCTGTGGTGGCGCATGTCTTCTATCCGGGCGTTGGCGGTGTGGAGATCACTTCCGACATCCTCGCGCGCGGATTCATGAGGCACGGCGCTGAAGTATCGGTCATCACAAACACCGCAAAACCCGACCAGACAAGAGATTTCCCTTATGAAGTCATCAGGCGACCGTCGCCACGGCGCCTGTTCGCTTTGGTGCGCAGGGCCGACGTCGTCTTCCACAACAACCCCGCAATCTCGCTGTGGTGGCCATTGGCGCTGCTTCGCAAGCCGTGGATGGTCTCCCTCAGGATGTGGGTGACCATGCCGGGGCAGAAGCTAACCCGAATACAGCGGCTCAAATACGCCGCCAAATACCGCATCATCCAGCGGGCGGACGTCATTGTGGCCAACAGCAAAGTTCTGGCAGATCATGTTGAAGGCGACGTCGAAGTCATTCCGAACAGTTACCGTGATGAACTCTTTTCAGTGCTCGACGACGAGGTCCGCGCTCCGCTGGGAATCGCCTATTTGGGGCGCCTCAGCGAGGATAAAGGCGTTGACCTCCTGATCCAGGCAGCAGCGGAACTAGTGGGGGACATAGAAGGCTTCTCACTGACAATTGTGGGTGACGGCCCGGAACGTGAGCGCCTCGAAAATCTTGCTGGGAAAAGCGGTTTGGGCACGGCAGTGACGTTCCTGGGCTCTCAGGGTCCGGAAGAGGCCAACCGGATTCTGAACAGGAATTCCATTGTTGTTATCCCCAGCCGAATGCCGGAGCCGTTTGGCACCGTCGCTCTTGAAGCTGCGGCTGCGGGGTGCGTCGTCATTTACGCAAACCACGGCGGGCTGCCAGACGCCGCCGGCAGTCAGGCAGTGGGTTTCAGCCCACTGGATTCGAAGTCGTTGCACAGCCACCTTCGTGCACTGCTCAGCAATCCGGACGACGTCTTTGCCCGGCGGAGAGACGCCCTGACTCATGCGAACCGGCACAAAGAGAACATCATGGTGGACCGCTACTACGCGGCGATCGAACGCACGCTCAAGGAGGCCGGCCGTGGAAGAAATCGGTAGCGACGCATTGAGGATAGTCCAGGTGGTAACCCTGGTCAGCCCGGACGGCGCCTACGGCGGGCCCGTGCGGGTTGCGCAAAACCAGTCGATGGAACTTGCCAGGCACGGACACCAGGTTCAAGTATTCGCCGGGGTGCGCGGGGAAGTGGACCAACCGTACTTTGGCGACGGTGTGCGGTCGCGCCTCTTCAGGGCGATCCGCATCATCCCCGGCACCGGGTTTGCCGGGCTGGCAGCTCCAGCAATGTTGCCGGCGCTGTGGCAGGCGCTCAAGGGTGCAGATATTGTTCACCTCCACCTTGCGCGGGACTTGGTGATGCTTCCGGCCGCCCTCCTTTGCCTCATGCGGGGCATTCCTTTTGTGGTCCAAACCCACGGGATGATCGACGAATCCGATAAGAAGCTCGCCAGGATTCTGGACACCCTGGTGACACTTCGCGTGCTGCGGGCCAGCAAGCGATGCTTTTGGCTGACGCCCGAAGAACAGAGATCACTCGGAGGGCTTCTGGGTGCCCGTCACGGAACCCTGGAACGGCTGGTTAATGGAGTGCCCCGGGCTGACGCCGCCGAAGACAAAGAGACAACGTCCTTCGAATTCCTCTACCTGGCACGACTGCATAAACGCAAAAGGCCTTCGGTGCTTGTCCAGGCAGCCACTCTTCTCTCCACGACCACCGACAAGCCGATGGAAGTGGCTCTGGTGGGACCGGACGAAGGCGAGGAGCCGGAGGTTCGACGTCAGATTCAGGCCTTGGGATCGTCCGGTTGGATCCGGCTTGAGGGGCCATTGCAACCCAGCAAAACTCTGGACCGAATGAGAAGGGCATCGGTGTATGTGTTGCCGTCAGTTGACGAACCATTTCCCATGAGCGTCCTGGAGGCAATGTCCGTGGGCGTTCCGGTCATTGTGACTGACAGTTGCGGACTTGCCCCTTTCATTGCAGAGTCCGGAGCGGGCATCGTCTGCGACTCATCCGTCCACAGCCTTTCTGCCGCCCTGCGTCGTTTCTTGGAGGAGCCGGGTCTGTTGGCATCTTCGTCGGCTGCCGCCATCAAACTGACCAGGGAACGCTTCTCCATGGACAGCGTTACCAAGCAGCTTGAAGACGTTTACCGCGATCTGACCAAAGCCGGTTCGGACGCCTCGCCTCCCCCAGCGATCAACGAGTCGAGGAATGTGGCGACCCACCATAAGTACTGACAAATCAAGGCGTAAATACGGAGAACCGGCCGATCACGGATACGGAGCTGGACGCGCTGAGGCGCCTTGAAAGCAACCTTTCAAAGCGGGGTCACAAGGCACTCCGCGCAGATTGACCATAAGTGCGGGCCCGGCAGTTGTTAAGACTGCTTCCAAGGGTGCGCCCCGGATTCCAGGAAACAGGTACATGCACGTGACGCAGTTCTGGCATAAGGCAAAAGCCGTCGCTGAAGTCCCCACTCACGGTGAAGAGCGCTGGGCTCTCCTGAATCTGAATCAAGGTTCCCCCCTTGTTCTGCTGGGCTCGGCGGCCGCCATCTGGGAACTCATTGATGGAACGCGGACTGAAGGCGACATTCTCCAGGAGTTGAACAGGGCTTTCCTGGGCGTGAACGGAACTTCCATGGCGGAGCAGGTTCGGAGCTTTTTGACCGAACTGTCCGTTCACGGCCTCGCCGAGAGCAACGAGCGTTCATCAGCTGCGCAACCCGATGGGCCATCCAAGGGGGCTGAGCCTAGGTACTGAGGCCAGACGTATATGAGGTTCTCAGTGCCTCATGACAGTACCGAGACTGACATAACAGTCTTGGAATAGTACGCACCTGGCATGCATGGAGAGGACCACACAATTGCTGCAGGACGATAAACCTCAAGGGATGTCAGGCAATGACCTCCTTTCCGTAGTCCGCTCACATTGGCTCGGGATCCTGGTCATCACGGTGTTGATGACGGGAGGATCCCTTGGCTGGTATGCCCTGCAGCCCAAGGTCTACGCAGCTGAATCCAGCGGCATAGTGGTCGCCGCCGGGGCCGAGAACCTCGGTTTGTCCCTCGCTGGGGACAGCCTGGCCAAATCCAAAGCCAAGGGTTATCAATCAGTTGGCGAGTCCATCCTGGTCGCTGAAAGCGTCATCAGGACCTTGGGTTTGAAGGAATCGGCACCGGACATCACAAGATCCATCAGCGTGAGTGTTCCCCTCGATTCGGTTGAGATTCGAATCACCGCACGATCCTCAGATGCCCAGACAGCCCAAAATGTGGCTGATGCGTGGGTTGCCGCTCTGGCGTCACAGGTCTACGAATTGGACAAGGGGAATGCCAGCCCGGGCACAGAGCCTGTCACCAAGATCGTCCCGTTGGCGAAAGCAACCCTGCCCTCGGCACCTGTTTCCCCCCTGCTGACCGCGACCATTGGAATTGGCTTGGCCGGTGGTTTGCTGGTTGGCCTTGGCTATGCCCTGGCCCGCAACCACTTTGACCGCAGGATCCGCGCAGCAAGCGAAATCGAACGCTTGTTCGGCCTCGCGGTTGTTGGAACCTTGCCGTTGGACAAACGGCTCAGTGAAAAATCAAGCGTCCTTGAAAGTACATCGGTGGTTCACCGCGTTCCTGGCGGCCATGCCATGGCTGAGGCCTTGCGGGAACTTCGGACCAACCTGAACTTTATTGACGTGGACAACCCACCCCGTATTCTTCTGATTACCAGTTCTCTGCCTTCCGAGGGCAAGAGCACTGTAACCAGCAATCTTGCTGCGACGATCGCCGCTGCCGGAAGAGACGTCATCGTTGTTGATGCCGACCTACGCCGGCCCACGGTTCATCAGGTTTTCGATGTCCTGCCGGATGTAGGCGTGACCGATATTCTCTCAGGCCGGGCATCCATCGACGACGTACTTCAGGAATGGGGCCCGAATCCGCGGCTCAGAATCCTCACCGCGGGTCGAATACCACCGAATCCCTCTGAGCTCCTTGGGTCACGGGCGATGGAACACCTGCTGAAAGACCTGGCGCAGCGGGCTATTGTCCTCATTGATGCGCCGCCTCTGCTCCCTGTCACGGACGCAGCTGTCCTTTCCCGCGTCGCAGACGGCACCCTGGTGGTTGCACGCGCCCGTAAGACCACCCGGGACACCCTGTACAGGGCCCTCAGCAACCTGACGCGCGTTCAAGGGCGGGTGCTGGGCGTCATCCTCAACTGCGTGGCTACCAAGGGACAGGGCGATCTCAACTATGGCTATTACGGCGCGTACGTCAGCGCCGACGAGTCACGGGACACCATTCCACCGCGTTCAGGGATGAACCCCACCTCCCAACCCGGACATGCTGGGGTTTCGGTGGACGGCAATGGTTTCGAGGCACATTCACCGTGGCAGGGACCTGCCAAGGCTGCAGAGATCACTTCCCAAGCGATGCTGTCAGGCCTGGGCCATGCCATAGCCGGGCCCTCAAATTCCCTGACAAACAGCTCTGACACCCCGTCATTTTTGGCCCCCGAAAGCCAATGGCGTTCCCCCTCTGATGGGAGGGGCCGACGCTCGGCCCCACCGAGCTAGGGTCTGACAGTCCCCCGCTTACCTCACCTACCCGGTTTCACCCGAAGTGCCGCGACTTGCCCCAAGGGGCAGACGCGGCACTTTTTTGTGCCCGGCTCCCGCGCCGCCAGCCTCAGCGGGCGGGCTGGCCCCCTTGTCGGCGAGGCTTCCCCCCATCGCCTATGCCGGACGCATCACTGCCTTGGGCGTCGGGGACGGCAGACGCATCCCTCGACTGGCTTCACATTGAAGATACGAGGATCTCACTCATGGCAAGCAGGCAGAGCAGCACTGTTATCCCACAGGCCGCCCCTGCCCTCAACTGGCAGTCGTTGAGGGCAGGCGCGGGTGTCAGTATGCGCCGTCTTTGCCGAATACGGCTCTGACCGTGCGCAGTAGGTAAATCATGTCCTGGAACATGGACCAGTTCTCCACGTAATAGAGATCCAGTCGAATTGAGTCATCCCACGACAGGTCGCTTCGTCCACTTACCTGCCATGGGCCAGTGAGGCCTGGTTTAACGAGGAGCCGACGATGGGCAAAGTCATCATAGGTTTCCACTTCCACCGGTAGTGGGGGCCGAGGACCTACAAGGCTCATGTCGCCCCAAAGGACATTGAAAAGTTGTGGCAGCTCATCGATGGAGTAACGGCGGATGAAGCGGCCAACCCGGGTGACGCGAGGATCATCCTTTAATTTGAAGAGAACGCCGTTTCCCTGGTTCTTTGCGGCGAGCTGAGCCAATTGCTGCTCGGCATCGACAACCATTGACCGGAACTTCAGCATGCTGAAAACTTCACCGGATCGGCCTATACGCGTCTGGCGGAACATCGCGGCGCCAGGGCTGTCGAGCTTGACCAGCAGTGCAACGACGCACATGGGAACGGCCAGGATAATGAGGAGGGCCAAGGACGCCAGGATGTCGAATCCGCGCTTGGCCAGCGCCTTGGGGCCCTCGAGGTTGGGCGTGGTGACGTGGATCAGGGGCAGCCCCGCCAACGGCTGCATGTGAATGCGTGGGCCGGCGACGTCGGTCAGAGCTGGTGCCATGAACATGCCGATGTCCCGGGCCGTCAGCGTCCAACCGAGTTGCCTCAGTGTTGGGGGGTCGACGTCGGCGCCGGAGATGGCCACAGAGTCCGCAGCGGTGGCGTCCACAGCCGCCAGTATTCCGGCCAGGTCCCTGCCCTTACCAATGACGGGCAATTCAAGACCTTCCGGCCAGGGCTCCTTTGCGTCCGGAGCGGTCAGGTACGCTGCCACCGGTTGATAGCCCGCCGCTGGATGGGCCACCAGCTGCCGAACAAGGTGGGCGGCACTCTGGGCCCCTCCGATGACCAGAACCCGGCGCAGGTGCTGGCCGGACTTTCGTCGAAGGATCAAGCCTTTTCGCAGGGCCCAACGGCCTATGAGCAGCGTTACGATGCCTAACGGCAAGGCCACTGCCACGTAGCCTCGGGCGGTATCGAGCTGGAACACGTAGGAGAAAATGGCTATCCCCCCGAACAACCAGAGTGAAGCTGTGGTCACTCGTCTGTACTCATCAGTGCCGAAACCCTGTATTCGTGGTTCCCTGGTACCTAATGCGCCCAAGGTAATCCACCACAAAATATCAAGGACCACACTGACCAGGGGATAGGGCGTCTGCACGGACCAAACATCCAAAGAATGGCGTTCCAGGCCGAAGCGAAGGAGCTCGGCGATAGCAACGGCCCAGGTGATGCAGAGAAAATCAACCAGCAGCACCCTGACCCGCCCATCACGCTCAAGCACGTCCAGCTTGTCATTTGCCTGCCGTGAGCTGCTCACACGTTGAACGGGGTTTCTAATCAAAGTCGACACCACAAATTCCATTTAGGCTAGCTGAAGGTTCCGGTGGAACTGTGGTCGCAGTTCCCGCTTGAAGTGACCGCTGCCGAAGCCTGCCCTGCGGATGCGCACGCCCTAAGCTGCGGCTCTAAGAGGGGCCCGCTGCGGCTTCTCGGGTGCGGTCATTCTTCATTCCTGACAAAACGGAGTTGCTCCGTCTGTCTGATTATGGAAGAGCCCTGCACAGGCAGCGATCTGCCTGCTCTCGAAGTACTAGGGTGGCCCACAAGCAGCGTCAGGCAACGGCGTGATCCCTGGGCGGCGCACCACTGAGCCCGGGCCCGCGACAGCCACTGATGGAGCTGGGGAGCGGGCTAGTTTACTCATGTGTCAGATCACCAACACCTAAGAGCTGGCGCCGAAGAAGCCCGGGCTTATCCATCGATCGGGGGCAAAATGGGAGCAGTTGCCTACACCTTCGATGTCGATTTCATTCACAGGAATCCGGTCCTCTCCAGCGCGATAATGTCCGAGTGGCAAAGCAGTACGGAAGCCACAACGCTGGGGAAGGTCTATACATCGTGGTCTTCATTTTCGCGTGATCATCCACGGGCAGCCCACTGGATAGTGCTGGACGCGTTCTTTGACGATGAAGTGCCCCTTCCGCTGAAGGTGCGCACCATTGCGGCAACCGGCCGGCGCTGCATTGTATTGGGCAGGGTCAGCCAGGCTCAACGGTCCGCCCTGGCTGCGGAGGGCGCCGTGGCAATTCTGGATGACGACTCCACAGCTGCCGAAATTCCTCGTCAGATCGAAGCGGTTGTGGTTGGCTCAGTAGCCCCACTCCCTACGGAGTCGAGCATCGGAACCAGGCTTACAGACCGTGAAATACAAGTCCTGGAGCTCTTCGCGCAACGCCGGGCGTTGACCGCCTCCACAATGGCCGCAGCACTTGGACTCCGCACGACCACGGTGCGCGGCCATCTCTTCCGGGGCCGCAGGAAACTCACGGCCGCTGGCCTCAGGTGTGCCACACGCGGAGAACTGGCAAATGCACTTCAGGAGATTGGGTACAGCCACACGGACGCTCAGTGGCAGGCCGCTGGAAGATGGTGAACAAGAGGGCAGGCAGGCCGCAGGCCGCAGTCCGTTCGGCCCGAGGCCAGTGTCTTGCCCACAGCTGACAAACGCTTGAACCCGTAGGCCCATGATGCGGCCTACGGGTTCAACGAATGGGACGGGGCCTTGAGGGGCACCGTCCCATGTCCAGGGTTAGCTCACTCGCCACCCCGTTACGGCTGGCCGAAAATGAGACCACAACCGCAACAGGGGCGTTTCGACTTTTTAGTCGGATTCCGTCAGAACCACATTGATGACAGAGACGGTGGTGACGCCGTTGCTGGTCACAGTCACGGTCATAGTGGCCGTTGACGGCCTCTCCGAACTGCTCAGGTTCTGTGTGCTCACCGCAAAGAGTGCAACACCATCGGCCCCGGTGGTAACGGTAGCGCTGCGGCTTTGGTCCGACTCGGGGCCGCCGTTGTCCGGCGCTGGGTAGGCGTAGATACCAAGCACGTCACCGTCGTCGTTCTGTCCCGCTACGGTGACCGTGACAGTGGCGCCTACAACGGGGTTGCCGTTCGCGTCTTTAACCGTGACGGGGAAGTCGTAGGCCCTTTGGTCCAGGTCCTCTTCGAAGCTTCCGTAGTGGTGGTCGCCCTTCCAGTTGCTGATGACGGTTCCGGTTCCGGGCGTCACAACTACGGGAGGGACTGAGGCGGCGATTGCCGGAGTTGCGGCAGCGACTGCAATGACCGGAATGCTCCACGCAGTGCCGATCATCACTTTACGTCGATCTATTTCCGGATTTTTTATTTTGCCTTTATCCAAGGTCATCGTTTGCTCCTTCAAGCCAGTCAGTGCGCCAGCAGACTGAAGTAAATCTGTAATAGGAAAATTCGGTGCAATCGGAACTTATCACTGCGCTGTTTTGGCGACATTTTCCCGCTTGGAATGTACTACGCGGGACTTCTCCACACTGGATTAGCCGGCATCTGTTTCAGGGGCTATGCCGCCAGCAAAACCCCGTGGGCCTGAAGTTCTTCCACGCTGCTGAGCAAATGGGATTTGTACCCGACCGGAAGTCCTATGTCAGGGGCGATCCGCTCGGCGATGCCGTTGATGTCGCAGGGAGTTGCCAGTGCATGCCAGATCGCCGGACCCACTCCGCTAAGCCGGACCACGCCACGGTCAGTCATGACCAGGAGCTCCGTCCCTTCCCCATTCGGCAGGGGAATCTCAACGGCATCTACCAACTCGGATCTCCTGAGCAGCCCAGCGCGAACGGCATCCCGGGACAGAGGCCCTTCGGGGGACTGCAACCCGTCACCAAGGACTGCCGCCCATGTCTTGGAGATGGCTGGCCGCTCAAGCAGGGCAGGCAAGACGGCGGCCAGATCTCCTGCCTCGCGGTATGACACACGGACGGCGCCACCGGTGGCGTCCAGAATCTCGCAAAGACGCCGCATTGGCTGGTGGACCTCACCAAGGGACGAGGTGTGGGGTGCAAGTTCGATGATGGCTTCCGCGTGTCCCAGCGGGGTGACCGTGGGAACGGCAGCGTCGGGATCCCGGTCCAGCAGTACAACCGACGCCAGGGCTGGCGCGGCCGGCGCCACGAGCAGGCCGAGGTCGTCGGGGCTGATCTGATGCTTGGGAGAGGCCGGATCCTGGATAATCACGGAGAGTGGCTTCGCGTAGGGAACCATCACGCCCAAGCCATCCACGGCAACGGTCTCATCGGTGACGTAGCCAAGGGCCGCCCCAAGGCGCCTGGTGGCGGTGGTCTTCCCCATGCCCGAACGGCCTACGAGTGCCACCGCGCGGCCGTTTGTCACATCAGCCAGTGCCGCGGCATGCAACATCACCAGGCTTCCCCTGCCCGCGGCGATGCCCGCCAAGGTTATGGAGCTCGTCAGCTCCGACGCGAAGTCCCTGAAGGTGCGGCCGGTAACCACGGCCGTGCCAACAACTGATGAGACTGTCGCCCGGAACGGGCGTTCTTCTGAGTGCTCCGGGCCCGCGACGGAGTGCGTTCCGGGAGTCGGAACCGAGCCGCCGGAATGATCGAGGCACCGTGACCAGGCCCGCCGCAACTCCGCTCGAAGCTCCGCGGTCACTCCTGCAAGCAGCACCACTGAGACAGGGGACCCCAGAACACGGAGTTTCAGTTCGCTATGTTCGGCAATCCTGGCTTGTTCTCCTGCCAGCTCGACCTCTCTGGCTCTTCCTTGATTGCTCGCCGCCGACCCTGTCGTCATGGTGGTGCTCCTGTTCCGTAAATGGTCTCTGCTGAAGGTGCATCAGCAGCAATGGTCGTGACCACGCAGGCGTCAAAGGACCCGTCCACTGATGATTGCCCCGGACCACATATAGTCAGCTTCTAGATTCAACCACACGAACACCAATTCAATAATCCTTTTCCAGGAAAGAAAATTTGCCTGCCGGAATGCCGGGAAGGGTTTTATTGACGACCCCATTGGACGCGCCCTTGAAGGCAAAAGAAAAGCACGCCTTCCAGCGTGCTATCCCTCAGATGATGAGCAGGATTCAATCAAGCAGGTGCCGCAAATCTATCCCACCAAATTCTCGGCCGCGCCATCCATGTGCGCGATGATGGTTTCCCGCGCCTTCGCAGCATTCCCGGTCTCAATGGCGGCCACAATGTCGTGATGCCGGCCAACGCTCATGTTCCGGGTGGCGCGTTCCAGCCCCGCGAACATGATGGACATCCGGATGGAACCCTCCAGGGATTCCCACGAATGCAGCAGGGTTTCGTTTCCCGACAGGCGGCAGAGCGTGCGGTGGAACTCAAGGTCGGATTCGATCCGCTCCTCCAGTGATGACTTCGAAGCCTTTTCCATGGTGTCGACGGCGGCACGCAGCTCCGCGAGTGCAGCTTCCTTGTCCGGCATATCACTGAGCGTCCGGGCCGCCAATGATTCAAGGACACCGCGGACGGAGAAGATGTCGCGGATTTCCTTGACGTCCAGGTGCCGCACGGACATCCGGCCGCGGGCTCCGGCGGAGATCAGCCCTTCCTGTTCCAGCTGACGCAGCGCTTCCCGGAGGGTGCCGCGGCTGATCTGGAGCATCTCGGAGAGCTCGGTTTCAACCAGGTGACGGCCAGGCTCAAGCTCTCCACTGGTGATCGCGGTCCGCAAAGCGGCCAGCGCCTGTTCGCGAAGGCTCTTCTTCTCGAGTCCCAGCAGTGATGCGGTGACGGCCATGGTCTGTCCTCGGTTCTATGGGCGACTGCTAACAGTCCGGTGTTAACAGTCGATACTACGGGCAGGAGTGCGGGACGGGCAGTCATGTCCGTCCCGCACTCTCAAAGAAAACTCAGCCGAGTTCCGCCAGCACCTTCGCCACGATCCGGTCCACGGACAGGCCGTACCGTTCGTGCAGAGTTGGCAGCGCACCGGCGTCGAGGAATTGGTCCGGAAGCGCGATGGGAACCACCCGCTTGCCGAGACCCGCGGTGACGACGGCGGACGCAACAGTCTCGAACAGACCGCCAACAACAGTGTGGTTCTCCAGCGTCACGGCAAGACGATCCGTGCTCAGTTCCGCCAGTACAGTGGCCGAGTCGAACGGCTTGATGGTGGGCGTGTGCACCACGGCCACGTCCACGTTGTGCTTCGCCAAGGCTTCGGCGGCCTGTAGGGCGCGCATGGTCATCAAGCCGGAGGACACGAACACAACGTCGTTGCCTCCACGCAGGACCTTTGCCTTGCCGAGCTCAAACGTATAGTCGTACTCATCCAAAACCGTGGGTACGTTGCCGCGCAGCAAGCGCAGGTACGTGGGTCCGTCCGACGCCGCGAGCTGGGGAACAGCTTGCTCGATGTCAATGGAGTCGCAGGGATCCACGATGGTCAGGTTGGGCATGCCGCGGAAGATCGCCATGTCCTCGGTGGCCTGATGACTGGGCCCGTACCCGGTGGTCAGGCCGGGAAGCCCACCCACAATGTTGACGTTCAGGTTCGGCTCGGCGATGTCCAGGCACAGGAAGTCGTAGGCACGCCGTGCCGCGAACACGGAGTAGGTGGACGCGAACGGAATAAGGCCGGTCTCAGCCATGCCCGCTGCAGCGCCGAACAGGAGTTGTTCGGCCATGCCCATCTGGAAGAACCGCTCCGGGAAGGCTTTGGCGAAGATGTGCATGTCCGTGTACTTGCCGAGGTCTGCCGTGAGGCCAACAATCCGGGTATCGGCCTCGGCGGCCTTGACCAACGCGTGGCCAAACGGAGCCGGCGTGGTCTTCTGTCCCGGATCAGCGAATGACGCGATCATGGCGGAGGTTTTCAACTTCGGCTTGGCCGCCTGAACGGGGGCGGAAGAACCAGCGGCGCCGGCCGCCGTCGTAAGTGTGCTCATGCTGAAGCCGTCCCTTCGTATCCAGCGGTCAGCTGTTCGCGGCAGACCTGCCATTCGTGTTCTTCGATGCGCATGAAGTGCGCCTTTTCGCGGGTTTCCAACAGTGGCACGCCGCGCCCAACCTTGGTGTCGCAGAGGATCACGGAAGGCTGACCGGTAGCAGCGGAGCGCGTGGCGATGTTGTCGAACGCCGCCAGCAACGCACCGACGTCGTTCCCGTCCACGCGCTGGGTGTACCAGCCGAACGATTCCCACTTTTCAGTGACCGGTTCGGTGCGGAGCACGGTGTCCGTGGCTCCGTCGGCCTGGAGGGCGTTGATGTCCACCATGGCCGTCAGGTTCCCCAACTGGTGGTGGTGCGCGCCCATGGCGGCCTCCCAGGTGGAGCCTTCGTCCAGTTCGCCGTCGGAGAGGAAGTTGATCACGCGGGATGCGGAGCCCTGAAGTCGCAGGCCAAGAGCCATGCCGACGGCGATGGTCAGGCCGTGGCCCAGGGAACCGCCGGAGATCTCCATTCCCGGGGTGTAGGTGGACATGCCGGACATCGGCAGGCGGGAATCGTCCGAACCGTAGGTTTCGAGTTCGGCCACGGGCACGATCCCGGCTTCGGCCAACGCTGCGTAGTGCCCGATTGCGTAGTGGCCCGTGGAGAGGAGGAACCGGTCGCGCCCCTCCCAATGCGGGTCCTCGGCGCGGTACGTCAGCTGGTCCGCATAGACGGAGGCGAGCATGTCCGCGGCGCCGAGGGCCTGGCCAACGTACCCCTGGCCCTGGACCTCGCCCATGGTGAGGGCGTGATGACGGATTCGGTAGGCGGCGGCGCGGATGCGGTCAACGCGCCCGGGTTCAGGGGCTGCCATGGGCGCCGCTTCAACTGATGAGAGAGTCACTGGTTTCCTTCCGTGCATCGGGCGCGCACCGATGGGGAGAACGCGCCCGACGTCGAGGGGTTGCTTAGGCGTTTACCGTCTGGGGAGTTTTGCTGGCGGCTTCTTCAGCGAGCTGACGCTCACGCTTGCCCCAGGTTTCCCGCGTGATCAGTGCTGCCCACAGGCCGATGGCTGCGTAGACGCTGAACAGGAGGGCCGGGCCCATCCAACCCATGCTGACGAACAGGAGGGTGGTGATGAAGGGGGTGAAGCCGGAGACCATGGCCGAGATCTGGTAGGACAACGATGCGCCGGAGGAGCGGGTCTTGGCCTGGAAGAGCTCCGGGAACCATGCACCCTGGGCGCCGGCGAGGGAGTTCTGGCAGACAGCGTAGGCGATGACGATGGTTGCGATGATCAAGAGGAACAATCCGGTGTTGACCAGCATGAACATCGGGATTCCGAAGAGGACAGCAAACGCGGTGGACCAGATGTAGACGGGCCGGCGACCAACGCGGTCCGTCAGTTTGCCCCAGAAGTACGTGGCGAAGATGCCAATACCGGCAGCGATGCAGAGAGCCACCAGGGTTTCTGTCTTGTCCGCCAGCTTGTTCGTGTGCAGGTAGGAAATCATGTAGGTCACGGACACGGCGTAACCGGCAGTTTCAGCGATGCGGAGGCCGATGCCGCGGACAATGTTGCGCCAGTCGGTCTTGATGACCTCAACGATGGGGGACTTCACAATGTCGCCCTTGGCCTTCACGTCCTCAAACACGGGGGACTCGGGAACCTTGGAGCGGATGATCAAGCCAACAGCCACCAGGACGATGCTGGCCAGGAACGGCACACGCCAGGCCCATTCACTTCCGAGGCCCACGCTGCTGAGGAAGACGAGGTTGGCGAGCAGGAGGCCCACGGGGAAGCCGGCCTGCACGATGCCCGTGAACTGACCCTTCTTCCGCCAAGGAGCGTGCTCGTAGCTCATCAGGATGGCGCCACCCCATTCGGCGCCAAAGGCCAGGCCTTGGATGATGCGGACCAGAACCAGGAGCGCGGGAGCCAGAAGCCCCACCTGCGAGTACGTGGGGAGAAGGCCGATTGCGAAGGTTGCCAGGCCCATCAGGATGAGCGATGCAACGAGCACCGGTTTGCGGCCGAGCTTGTCGCCGAGGTGGCCACCAATGATGCCGCCCAACGGACGGGCAGCGAAGCCGACGCCGAGGGTCGCGAAGGAGGCGAGGGTGCCAGTCACCGGGTCGGCGCCCGGGAAGAACGCTGTACCGAAGTACAGGGCTGCGGCGGTGCCGAAACCGATGAAGTCGTAGGTTTCGATGACTGCGCCAACGCCGGAACCGACGGCGACGCGCTTTGCTTCCTTGGTTCCATGAACCGGACCACGCATGGTCAGAGCTTCATTGCTCATGTGTGTCTTTCCCTTTCAAAAGTGCGGCGCTTCTTCGGCAACCCCACTGTCGACAGTCAACATAATACGTCAACTGTGACCGAGGACACCAGCAATGTCAACAGTCAACTTTGAAGGTTGACTGTTGACAGTTAACGCAGCTAACGTGGTGTCCATCACTAAGGTCCCTCTCTGGCGAGGGCCCCAACTTGAGGATCAACGACGATGTTTCATCAACGACTCGGCTGCTCGTCCATCAGCTTCCGACACCAGGATCTGGCCACAGCCCTTCACACCATGCGCGGCCTGGGCTTCGAGGAAATCGACCTCGGCGCGCTCCCCGGCGTCTGCGACCATGTGCCGTACACACTGGACGCCGAGGCAGTGGAGGCGGTTGCCGCCGTCGTCAATAACTCGGGACTGCGCGTCCGCTCGGTCAACGGCGACGTCGGCGATCTGAACGCAACGCTCGACGCCGCAGCCCACGTGGCGCGTGAGAGGCACCTTGAGATGCTGCTCGCCCTGGCGTCAAAGACCGGCGCCAAAGCGCTCGTCCTGCCCTGCGGCGCGATCGACCACGAACCCGTGAGCACGCTCGAATGCGACATCGACGCCGTAGCAGCCCAACTAATCCACGCCTCTGTCCGCGCGGCTGAGTTCGGCGTCGAGCTGTGGACCGAATCCCTGCACTACTACCGGCTGTGCTGGAACACCGAACGAGCGCAACTGCTCACCGACCGGCTCGCAGGGTCCGACGTCGGAATCGTCATGGACTTCAGCCACATCGTCGCTTCCGGAGGCGACCCCCTGGACTTCGTGGACCGCTTCGCCGCGCGGGTAAAACACGTCCATCTGCGGGACGCCGTGCCGGCCACGGACAACCAGCCGGGGAACATCAACCTCAGCATCGGCAACGGCAACGCGGACTTCGCTGCCGGACTGGCAGCACTCAGGGACGTTGGCTACACCGGCCATTTCTCCCTGGAACTCGAAACCCGGGACGTCACCCACGACGAACGCCCGGCGGCAGCCACCAAGGCAGCCAGCTTCATCACAGACCTCATCTAAACCGCGTCACCTCATATTCAAGGAGCACCCATGACCACCATCCAGCGCACCGCCGTCCTCACCGGAGCTACCTCCGATCGCGGCATCGGCCTGACCACCGCCCGTCGTTACGCCAGCCAGGGCTGGGGCATCGTCATTCTGGACCTCGACGGCGAGAAGTCAGCCAAGGTCGCCGCAGAGATCGCCAACGACTTCAATGTCCCGGCATTCGGCTACGAAATCGACGTCGCCAACGAAACGTCCGTCACCGCCGCCCAGGCCGCCGTTGCCGCAGAAGTTGGTGCCGGAAATCTCCCACCCGTCGGCGCCCTGGCCAACATCGCCGGCATCACCTCCCCCGTACCTTTCCTGGAAACCACCCTTGAGCTGTGGCACAAGGTCATGGACGTCAACGCCACCGGCACCTACCTGGTCACCAAAGCCTTCCTGCCGGACATGATCGCCAACGGCTGGGGCCGCATCGTCAACATGTCCTCCGTTTCAGCGCAGCGCGGCGGCGGCGTGTTCGGCAAGGTTCCCTACTCTGCCGCCAAGGCCGCCATCCTCGGCTTCACCAAGGCACTTGCCCGGGAAATTGGCGAGACCGGTGTGACCGTCAACGCCATCACTCCCGGCGCCGTAGACACCAACATCCGCGTCGGCAGCACCGATGAGCAGGAAGCAGCGATCAACGCAGGCATCCCCCTCGGCCGCAACGCCACCACCGAGGAAGTGGCCGCCGTCATCACGTTCCTCTCCTCCGAGGAATCCGCTTACCTCACCGGAACCACCATCGACATCAACGGCGGCAGCCACATCCACTAAGTCCCTCCCGCCGTCCGAAAATCCAGAACCAGGACCCACCATGACCAGAATCTTCAACGATCCCGCCGACTTCGCTGACGAAGCCCTCGCCGGTTTCTGTGACGCCCACTCGGACCTCGTCCGCCAGGTGGAAGGCGGCGCAGTCCGCCGCAACCGCCCGGCCACGCCGAAAGTCGCCGTCATCACCGGTGGCGGCTCGGGGCACTACCCGGCCTTCGCCGGCATCATCGGGCCGGGCTTCGCTGACGGTGCAGTGGTGGGCAATATCTTCACCTCACCCTCGTCACAGCAGGCGTACTCCGTGGCAAAGGCCGCCAACTCCGGAGCCGGCGTCGTCTTCACCTACGGCAACTACGCCGGAGACGTCATGAACTTCGGCATGGCCAGTGAGCGCTTGAAAGCCGAAGGGATCCCGACGGAGAACGTGCTGGTCACGGACGACATCGCCAGCGCCTCGATCGAGGAAGCGGAGAAACGCCGCGGTATTGCCGGCGACTTCGTGGTTTTCAAAGTCATGGGCGCTGCCGCCGAGGCTGGCGTGGATCTGGACTCCGTGGTTCGTTTGGGCCGCAAGGCCAATGAGTTGACGCGAACCATTGGCACGGCATTCAGCGGCTGCACCTTCCCGGGCGCAGACCAGCCCTTGTTCAGCCTTCCCGAGGGACAGATGGGCCTGGGCCTGGGTATCCACGGCGAGCCTGGATTGTTCGACACCGAGCTGCCGTCCGCCGTCGAGCTTGGGCAGGAACTGGTGCGGCGCGTGCTGGCCGAGACGCCTTCCTCGGATTCGAAGCGGCTGGCCGTGATCCTCAACGGCCTGGGTTCCACCAAGCACGAGGAACTGTTTGTTCTGTGGCGGACCGTGGCTCCACTGCTGCGGGAAGCCGGTTACACACTGGTTATGCCGGAAGTGGGCGAGCTGGTGACCAGCCTGGATATGGCCGGTGCTTCGCTGACGCTGACGTGGCTGGATGACGAGCTGGAGCAGTACTGGACCGCTCCGGCGCTGACTCCTGCCTACCGTCGCGGCGCTGTGGGGTTTGATGTTGCTTCCGTTGGGGCGGATGAAGCTGAGGTGGATGCTACGGCCGCCGCAGACTACTCCTCCACAGCCGGGTCCCGCGCCTACGCCGCCCAGTGTCTTCAAGCCCTGGGCACAACGGCAGTATTGCTTCGCGATTCGGAATCAGTCTTGGGCGATATGGATGCCATAGCAGGCGATGGTGACCACGGACGTGGCATGGTCCGCGGATCCGCGGCAGCCTATGACGCCGCAGCCGTCGCTTCTGAACGCGGCGCGGGAGCCGGTTCACTGCTGGCCGCTGCCGGCGATGCCTGGGCAGACAAAGCCGGCGGAACGTCAGGCGTCCTCTGGGGTGCTGGGCTGCGCGCCATGGGTGAGCGGTTGGGTGATGAGGAAACCCCGACGCCGGACGTACTCGCCCGGTCTGTCCGCGCCTTCGCGGACCGCATCGCGGGCCTGGGCAAAGCCGAGATCGGGGACAAGACCATGATGGATGCGCTGCTTCCGTTCGCCGCATCGCTGGAGGACCGGATTTCTTCCGGTATCGGTGCGGAGCAGGCCTGGGCAGCTGCCGCAGCCGACGCTACCTCGGCAGCAGCATCCACAGCGGAACTTCGCCCGCTCAAAGGCCGGGCCCGGCCACTGGCCGAGAAGAGCCTTGGTACGCCTGATCCCGGGGCGACGTCCCTCGCCATGGTCTTCACCGCCGTCGGGCCCCACTTCACAGCAGTTCCCGTACCCGCCGCAGCCAACTAGGAGTCCTTTCATGCGCATTATTGTTGGAGCCGACGAAGCCGGCGTTGACTACAAAGACCGGATCCTGGCCGACCTTGAGGCCGACTCCCGGATCACTGAGGTGATCGACATCGGAGTGAACCGCGCGGACGAGGACTTCGCCAGGCCGTACCCGTACGTGGGCATCGCCGCCGGAGAGATGATCCGCGACGGCAAGGCCGACCGGGCCATCCTGTTCTGCGGCACGGGAATCGGCGTGGCCATCGCGGCCAACAAGGTCCCGGGAATCAGGGCGACTGCAGCCCACGATTCCTTCTCCGTAGAACGCTCCATCCTGTCCAACGACTGCCAGGTCCTCACCATGGGCCAGCGCGTAGTGGGAGTGGAACTGGCCCGCCGCCTGGCCAGGGAGTGGATCGGCTACGTGTTCGATCCTTCGTCCGGATCCGCCGCGAAGGTGAAGGTCCTGAGCGACTTCGAGGGCTGCTAGGACGCATTAAAGACTGCCGGGGTTAGGGGTCAGTAGCATTGGTCCAAACAGGCCCGCGGACCAGGAGAGCCAATGCCCTACATCGTTGATTTCAAGGACGTTTCGACAGTCGGATTGGAGTCGTCACCCGTGGCGGACGCTGCCGCTGGGTTGCGCGCCAACGAGGCCCGCTACTACAAGAACAAGTACGACCATGAGTTCGCGGTGAGCCCGGCCAGCGAGGTTCCCGACGTCGTTGAGAGGGTTAGCCGGATCCTCAAGGAAGAGCGTGACATCGTGATCCAGTCACGCCCCCTCGAAGCCACGGCCTTCCAAGTGGAAGACCTGCAGATGGCCTACGTTTTCTACGAGTCAGGGCTGGCCATCAACGTCATGTACAGCACCGGCGACGGGAAGCGGGCGGTGGGCTTCAAGCTATCGGACGGCATGGAGGTGCCGGAAGAACTGGCGTCCACCTTCAAATTCGCACGCCAGAAGTCGAAGTTGGCCGGCACCATTCGCGGATCCTACTTCGTGATTAAGGGCGAGTACTGACCCCTTAGAACCCGCCTCCACCGGCTCCTGCGTCGCCTGCCATGTTGGCGAAGCGTGAGTAGTGGCCCTGGAAGGCAACCACAATGTCCTTGGTGGGACCGTTACGGTGCTTGGCGATGAGGATGTCAGCTTCGCCGGCACGCGGCGATTCTTTGTCGTACACGTCTTCGCGGTGCAACAGGATAACCATGTCGGCGTCCTGCTCGATGGAGCCGGATTCACGAAGGTCAGACACCATGGGGCGTTTGTCCTGGCGCTGCTCAGAACCACGGTTCAGCTGTGACAGCGCGATGACGGGAACCTGCAACTCCTTGGCAAGCAGCTTGAGGGCACGCGAGAACTCGGAAACTTCCTGCTGGCGGGACTCCACCTTCTTGCCGGAGCTCATGAGCTGAAGGTAGTCAAGGATGACAAGTTTGAGGTCGTGCTGCTGCTTCAGGCGGCGGCATTTGGCCCGGATTTCCATGAGGGACATGTTGGGACTGTCATCGATGAACAGCGGAGCGTCGTTCATGCGGCCCATGGTGGTGGCGATTTTGGACCACTGCTCGTCCTTGATGGTGCCCTTACGGAGATCCTGCAGGCCAATGGTGGCTTCTGCGGAGAGAAGGCGCATGGCGATCTCGTTCCGGCCCATTTCCAGGGAGAACATCACGGTGGCCAGGTTGTTCTTGATGGCTGCGGAGCGGGCAAAGTCCAGCGCGAACGTGGACTTACCAACAGCGGGACGGGCCGCGATGACAATCATCTGGCCCGGGTGCAGGCCGTGCGTCAGTTCGTCCAGCTCGTAAAAGCCCGTGGGAACACCGGTCATGCCTTCGCCGCGGTGACCGGAGGCCTCGATCTCGTCCACGGTGGATTCCATGACGTCCTTCAACGCCACGTAGTCCTCTGCCGTGCGCTTCTCAGCGACCGCGTACACCTCGGCCTGGGCCTGGTTGACCAGGTCTTCCACCTCGCCGTCCTGGCCGTAGCCCATCTGGACGATCTTGGTGCCGGCGTTCACGAGGCGGCGGAGCACAGCGCGCTCAGCAACGATCTCGGCGTAGTAGCCGGCGTTGGCTGCAGTGGGGACGGTCTGGATCAGCTCGTGCAGGTAAGCCGGGCCGCCGATTCTGTTGATCTCGCCGCGCTTGGTCAGCTCATCGGAGACGGTGACGGCGTCGGCGGGTTCGCCACGACCATAGAGGTCAATGATGGATTCGTAGATGGTCTCGTGTGCCGGCCGATAGAAATCATGGCCACGAACGATTTCCACGACGTCGGCAATCGCGTCCTTGGACAGCATCATGCCGCCGAGCACCGACTGTTCAGCGGGGATGTCCTGTGGAGGTTTCCGGCTCGAGTCCGAAGCGCGTGTGCCCTCGATTGAGTCCAAGTGCGTAACTGACAAAGCCGTCCTCCATTTGTGTACCGCTGCAGGGATTGTGCTCCCCGACGGTCCGTAAAGCGCAGTATGTGGTTACAGAATCCGTCTGGTGCCACTGACCATCTCAGGCAGGGCCGACAATATAGCGTTCCGTATCCACAAGTTATCCACAGTCGATTTCCTCAGCTCGTCGCGAGCTGTGTCATTCGCGATGCCCAAGACACCGCACTGGGGATATTCGTGCCCGAAATGGACACTTCAGACACGTTACAGGAGCCGCCTGACACCCCTTGTGGATAACCTGTGGAATACCACCCCCACGTTGTGCACAGACTGTGCGTTACTCTGTGGATAGAGAATTTCTTTTTGGAGAAACTAGCGCCTGACCTGCGGAAACGTTCCTCACACGCTGTGGACTAAAGAAAGATTTCGCCGGAAATCATCCACAGACCCACGATCGCAGGAGGCCCGGCGGACGGGTAAAACCGAAGTAAACATGCCGCAAATGTGATGCATCTTACAAAGTGCCTCCCAATTTGACAGCGGCCTCTCAGAAGCCTATGCCAAATATGGAATGTGCTGTGGATAACCAACTTCTGGCATAAGCTCTAAGCATGGGGATGAACTTTGGTGACGTGTTGACGATTGCCCTTCCGCTTCTTGTCCTCGTGGGCCTCCTGTGGGCCCTTACTGCGGCCTTCAAACCGCGCGATACCGGCATCTCGGACGCGGAGAGATACCAACGCGAACTGGCAGCCCGCTCAGCTGCCCACCAGGCATCGCAGGTTCAGGCCGCCTTGGCACTGCGCGCCCGAATCGAAGCCACTACCAAGCCGAGCCAGAACGAAGCGCAGCACAGCCAGCAAACGGAACAGAACCGAACTGCTGTCCAGGCCCAGGCTGCACGGTCGCAGGCCGCCGGCCAAGCTGGTCACCAGCCTGCCGTTCTTCCCAATGGCCAGCTGAACCCGCAGCTCGCTTTCGAGTTGCAGAACCTGGTCCGCAGCGGGAAAAAGATCGAGGCCATCAAGGTTCTGCGCCAGGCTACCCACTCAGACTTACTGACCGCCAAGAACTACGTAGATCGGCTCTGACAACGCCATGGACTCCATCCTCATCCCGCTCCTGATCCTCATTGCGGTCATAGCGGGCGTGCTCCTGCTTATTCGCTCGTTCACCAAGCGCACGGCTGAAACCAAGGCCGGCTTCGCGGCGGCGAATGCTCCCAAGGATCCCGTAGAACTGGCCAGGGAATCCGCGGCCAAGCTCAATCAGGAACAGCACCGCCAGCTCTACTCGCTGATCGCCAGGGGGCAGGGAATGGCTGCCATCAAGCTCTATTTGCAGGCCACAGGCGAAGGACTGCGCGCGTCACGTGACGCCGTGGGTGCACTCGCCGCGCACCCTCAGCCGTTCATGCCGGAAGCGCCTTCCAAAGATCTGTTGGCGGACGATGACGACGAACCCGAACGCTTCCCCTACCGGTACCGGGCGATTGTCAGCAAGGGCGACGTGACGCGGGAAGTGAGCAGCAACATGCTCAATGATGAGATTTACGGACGGATCCGGACACTGGCAAAGAGTGGCGATGTTGAGGGCGCGGCCGCGGCGTTGACGCGCCACTCTGACATCACCATCAAGCAAGCCCGCGAGTTCATTGAACTACTGGACGACTAAAGCGTCCTAGAAGTCGAACAGGTCACCCAGGAAGCCTTCCTTCTTCTTGCGCTTCCGGCCGTACTCGTCGCGGCGATCATAGTCACCCCTGCGGTCGTAATCCCTACGGTCATAGTCACCGCGGCCATCGCGCCGGTCCCGGTCGTCATAACGCGGTTGCTGCGGACGGGACTCGAAAGGGTTGTAGAGCGGCGGTGGGGCGATTGGCGGCTGTGCTGGTGCAGCGGCAGGCCGGACAGGGGCTGGAGATTCGGCCGCTACGCGGTCAATGATCTTGTCCAACTCACCGCGATCCAGCCACACCCCCCTGCATTGCGGGCAATAATCGATCTCCACGCCGCTACGTTCGCTCATCACCAGGTCAATGGAATCCACAGGACACTTCATGCTTGCCCCAACGATCGAACCCGTGAATAAGTTCGAGCCGGCCGCGCACTCATTCGAAGCAATCACACGGGGCGCGGGCATACTGAACGGATGATCCACCCGGATGTAGCCGAGGCCCACCGACTCATGGAACTGCTGAGCATGGGGTACTGTCCACCCTGCCCGGAAGCAGAGAACGCCGAATATGGTGCCGCCGTGTCCACCTGCGGAGAGGCACTGGTCCGTTTCCGCGTCGGCAAGCTTACGCCCAACAAGGTGGGCCTCTTCGTTGCGGTGTGGCAGCGTTCAATCGACGGCGGTACAGAACCCTTCCCGGCCGACCACCCGTCCGCCAATGACGCTGACGCACTGGTGGTTTCGGTCAGGGAGGGCGGAAACTCCGGTCACTTTGCCTTCCCCAAGGCGGCTTTGCTTAAGCACGGGATCGTCTCCGTCCAGGGCAAAGGCGGGAAGCGCGGATTCCGCGTTTATCCCCCATGGTCCGCCACGTCGAATCGACAGGCCCGGGCTACTCAGGAGTGGCAGAGCGGGTTCTTCCGGAACTGGACCGGGAAGGATCTACCTGCCGGCTGAGATTCCGGCCAGCAGCTGCTCGAAGGGCAGCGATTCCAGTGCGTCGCTCTTGCGGTTCGGCTGGGTACCACTCAACAACTGCACGAGTTCACCCGCAGCCCGGTCCACGCGCGCCGAGAGCGGCGAGCCGCCGTCGTCGGTGTTTCCCCAATCCTGGGGCCCCGCGAAGACGCCCGTAGCGGCAATCCGGGTGCGGAGGTAGCTGAACAGGGGCCGCATGGCGTAGTCCAGCACCATCTGGTGGCGGTCAGTACCGCCGGTGGCCCCCAGCAGAACTGCCTTGCCGTCCAGTGACTTGGGGTCCAGGACGTCAATAAATGACTTGAAGAGGCCGCTGTAGGACGCACTGAAGACGGGGCTGACCGCGATGATGGCGTCGGAATCCTCTACGCCGGCAATCACTTCTGCGAGGCGCGGCGCGGCGTAGCCGGTGACAAAATTATTCGCGATATCCACGGCAAGGTCGCGCAATTCGACAACGTCGATCTTCGCTTCATAGCCTGCCGCGTGCAGTTGCCGCCTCGCGGAAGCGGCCAGCTGGTCGGCCAGCAGGCGGCTCGACGACGGGACACCGAGTCCGGCGGAAAGTACGGTAATGCGGCGGGTTTCCATGGCATTCTCCTGTTGCTCGTTCATTCAGCCTACATGCATTTGCATCTAAATCAGTGAACAGGAAGGGCGATGGAAGTATTCCCGACGAGCCTCAGCGCGCTTGGACTTGCCTCAGGAACTCCACCGTCGCCGTTGAAATCTGCGCCTGCGCTGCCTGGCGGGTGACCGTCGGCTCGTGGTCGCCAGGCTGCGGACCATAGCTTCCAAAGAAAGCGTGGTTGCCACCCTGAACAGCGAAGAAGGTAGCGTCGGCGGGGAGTAACGCCTTGGAGGCGTCAATCTTCGCTGGCGTACTAAGGCCATCCTCGGTGCCGGAGATGGACAGAACCTGTAGTCCGGCGCGTTCCCGAAGGGAGTCCAATGGGTATGAGGCATAGAGCAGCAAGCCACTCACCTCCAGATTGCTCAACGCAAAGGAACTGGCACTGACGCCGCCCAGCGAGTGGCCACCCACGCTCCACGTTGTGACGCCAGGATGCTCTTCCATGGCGGCGCGGGCCTGGTTTCCGTCCAGCAGACTGAGATTCAGAGGCGTCTTCAGGATGACCACCAGGAATCCCGCATCGACCGCCGGCTTGAGAATGTCCGCATACGCCCGGGCTTCAACGCGGGCGCCCGGATAGAAAACCAGGCCCTGGGTAACAGCAGAGCCCGCCGGAGACATGGTGATGGCAGTTGCGGACTCCGTCACGGACACCTCCGGTGCCGATGCCACCGCAGCACTGCCGGCTTGGTATGCGAACGGATTCAGCCACGCCAGCATGGCCACCAGCGCAAGGACGGCCACCCTGCCAACCCACGCCCCCACAGCACGCACAGTGGACCGCCTCCGGAGTTCGCGCCGGCCTCGCCAGAGCATGAAACCCCACAAGATTCCTACGACGGCGGCCGCCGCCAGGAGCGCTGGCAGCAGCGGATGCCCACGCAGGACGGCCGGGTTGCCGATCAGCATCCACACCGGCACGACGATCAAGGCCGCAGCTGTCACGGCGGAGGCCCAGTAGAGAACCGGCCTGCGGGTGCCGGGTTGTGCTTTGGGCGATGACGTCATGACTCAAGAATAGTTCCATCATGGAGATATATTTAACTCAGCACGATCGGGGAAGCCTCCAATCATACGGATTTACTGACTTCTCGCCGCGTGGGCTGACAGGAAGTCAAAAGTCTTGTCCCGGGTGTCCCGTGCCTCAGCGAAGTTGAGGTGGAACTGGTATTCATGCGGCAGCTCAGGCTGATGATCTGCCGCCCAGAACAGCTCGGTCACTGGAACGCCGGCTGCCTTCAAACGGTTGCTGTACGGCACGGACTGGAGCCAGGTGAGGCCGTCACCGTTGCCCCCGCTGATCAATGTGGGCGGAAAGTCGCCGGTCACAAAGTCAATGGTGGACATGGTGGCACCGGCATACGTGGCGGACCAGTCCTTGGTGCCTGTATACGCCCACAGTGAGGTCTTGAAGCCCCACGCAACAATCCCGTTAAGGTCCGCCATGGCCCTGAGGTCGTAAACACCGCAATGAAGGATGGTGGCCGCCAGGTCAGACTTCTGAAGCGCGGGCTCGATTCCCATCAACTTGGCGTACTCGGGATTCACCGTCAGCGTGGTCATCTGGCTTGCCAGCTGCGCTCCGGCAGAGTCGCCCGCCAGGACAATCCGGCCGGCGTCCACGTTCAACTCAGCCGCATGCGACGTGATGTACGCGAGGGCTTCATTGATGTCCTTTACGGCAGTGGGGTACGTGGCCTCGGGAGCGATCGGATAGCTCAGGCCAATGGTGGTGTAGCCCTCGGCAGCGAGAATCCGGAGGTACGGGTCCACGTCGCGCTGAGCACCCGAGATCCACGCGCCACCATGGATCCACACCACAGTGGGAAGCGGCGTGGTGGTTCCTTCCGGGCTGAAGACGTCAAACGTCGATCCAGGCTTGTAAACCACCCCCGCCCTGGAATCCAGCGGCGTATCGGGGATATACGGCGTCATCTCATCGATGGTGGACTGCGCGCCGCGCTCAAAAACACTGCGAATGAGCATCGCCGAAGGCCATGGAGTCGCGGACAGTGCAAGGAGGATGATCAGCACCAGCACGATTGCCAGATCAAGTTTCCTCAGCCGCCACGTCCGTTTCCGCGGAACCCTGGGGCGTGTTGCGGTCCCCGTTAATTCACTGTGCCTCGCGCTGGCTTGGATCGATTCCAACGGCCCCATCACACACTCCCCCGGTCGGTGTACCTGTGGAACATGCTAAGGCGGAACCGCTGTCCAACGAAGAGCCTCCCCGTCGCGTCCCCAACCGTCACCGCAGCGGCCGTGCCGCGGAGAGGAGGACCCCTTCACCGCCGTCGAACGTTACTGTGTGAAAACCGGGACCGCGCGCAACTTCCCGGAACCCCCACTTCCAGTGCAAGGCGAGCGACGCCTGGTTCCGAGCGTTAACCACGTACCAAGCGTCATCCGCCCGCTCCCAGATCCATTGCAGTCGCGCCTCGGTCAGCTCGCTCGCCAACCCGCGGCGCCTGAAGGCCGGCAGTACGGTGATGCCAGCCAGATAGTGACCGGCCGGAGCTGCGCCATCGGCAAAATCCCACCAATGCGTTTTGGCCCATGCCACGACGGCGTGCGCGCCGTCCGCCGTCGTGCCCGGTGGCATCTCTGCCACCAGGAGGAGACACGCTGCGTCGGCCACCGCAGCTTTCATGCTCGCGGCAAGGCCGCGCGTGTTTCCGACGTCAGCCCTGCCAGCAGCGATGTCAACGGCCACGATTGCGGGCACGTCGGATTCCTTGGCCGGCCTGATCATTGGGGTCATGTTGTCAGTCTAGATTTGGGATCGGCCCGCATCAGCGCAAAAAAACTCTGGCTCCGGCGGTCGTTTTTGGACCAGAGTGTGAGTGATGGACTTACATAAGCCACAGTGGGAGTGTTCGCCAAAAACCCCACCGCAGAAGCACGCACGGAAGAAGGCCATGACACACCAAAGAATTGCCCCGCTGGACGGCGTTCGGGTTCTGGAGCTAGGCAACTACATCGCAGCGCCTACCGCCGGCCGGCTTCTGGCGGACTTCGGCGCAGAGGTCATCAAGGTGGAGCGGCCAGGAACCGGCGACGAAGTGCGGAACTGGCGGCTGCACAAGGGCACCACGTCCATGCTCTACCGCACGCTCAACCGGAACAAGAAGTCCGTGGTCCTGGATCTCCGCACGGATGCCGGGAAGAAGGCGGTACTGGAACTCGTGGGCAAGTGCGACATCCTGTTGGAAAACTTCCGCCCCGGCACCCTGGAAAAGTGGGGCCTCGGCCCCGAAGTCCTCAACGAAGCGAACCCCGATCTCATCGTCACACGCATCTCAGCCTTCGGGCAGACGGGCCCGCTGGCCGAGCGGCCGGGCTTCGCCGCCGTGGCCGAAGCGTACGGAGGGTTCCGCAACCTGGTGGGCGACCCGGACCGCGCACCTGTGCGGGTGGGCGTCTCCATCGGAGACTCGATTGCGGGCCTGTACGCCGCTTTCGGTTCCATGATGAGCCTGTATCAGCGTGAAGCACGACGCCGGGACTCGGCCGGCGCTGTTCCGCTCACCGAGCGCATCATCGACGTCGCGCTGAACGAGGCCATGTTCTCCATGATGGAATCGCTGATCCCGGACTACCAGGCGTACGGAGTGGACCGCCAACGCGTTGGTGGCCGGATGGAAGGGATAGCTCCGTCCAATGCCTACGTGTGCAAGGACGGCGCGAGCATTGTGGTGGCCGGCAACGGCGACTCCATCTTCCAGCGGTACATGCAGACCATTGGTCGCCCCGATCTTGCTGAAGACCCCGCCCTTCAGACAAACGCGGGACGCTGGGCCAGCCGCGAAGCGCTTGATCAAGCAATCGGCCAGTGGACTGCGACTCTGAACGGCCCGGATGCCTTGGCTGCACTCGAAGCCGCCGGGGTACCCGCAGGACCCATCTACACCGCTGCGGACATCAGCGTAGACGCCCAGTACGCCGCCCGCAACATGATCCAGAAATTCGACGTTTCCACCGGCGAGAACGTCATCCCCGGAGTGGGATTCCCGGGCATCGTCCCGGTCATCGGCGGCCAGTCCCTGCCCATCCGAAACCTCGGCCCGGACTTGGGTGAAGACACCCAGGAAGTACTAGGCGGCCTCCTGAACATGGACGCCGCCCAGATCAGTGCGGCCTCCGGTCGCGAGGAGGCTGACCGATCATGAACCGCTACGAAAGTCCCCTTGCCGAGAACCTGGGCAGCGTCCTCCTTCGGGACGTCACCCTGCGCGACGGTCTCCAGCTCACGGGCAAACTGCTGCCCACGGAACAGAAGATCGAAACCGTGCGGGAGCTGCTTCGCCTGGGGGTGCCCGCAATCGAGCTAGGCTCCATGGCGCGCGCCGATCTGGTTCCCACCATGGCCAACACGCTCGACGTTGTTCGGGCCCTCACTCCCGAGGAACTGGAAAAGTGCTGGATTTGGGTGGCAACACCCGGACACGTTGCCAAGGCGTCCGCCGTCGGAGCGCGGAATTTTCAGTACTGCTTGTCGGCCTCGGATTCCCACAATAAGGCGAATATCGGCCGGACCACGGACGAAAGCCTGGCCGCGTTGCCCGAGGCCGTGGAGTATGCACGGGCAGTTGATGGCCAGATCCAGTTGTGCATCGCAACGTCCTTCACCTGCCCGTTTGAAGGCTATGTACCTGAAGAGCGCATCCTCGCCATCGCCAACGACCCCCGCGCCAACGGCACCACGGACATCGTCATCTGCGACACCTTGGGACAGGCCGTTCCGGCACAGGTGGCCCGCCTGATAACACGTGTGCGGGACGAGTCCCCAGCCCGGCGGATCGTCTACCACGGCCACGACACCTGGGGTTTGGGCGTTGCCAACACCCTTGCGGCGATCCAAGCGGGCGCGGCCATGGTGGACGGGGCACTCGGTGGCCTGGGTGGTTGCCCCTTCGCTCCCGGCGCCAGCGGCAACACCTCCAGCGAGGACATCCTGTTTGCCACGCGCCCGGAATGGCTGACGCCGGACACGTTCGGGGAACTGGTGGTGCTGTCAGAGAAGTTGATCGCCGAGCTCGGCGAACCCAACCGCTCCAAGGCCGCCCAAGGTGCCCGCTCCAAGGCGGAAGCCTTTGATTGGGTTATTCCATCCGCTCAGCCTTCCGGCACAGGAGGCAATTAGGCATGGGAAATCACGGCTTGGTCACCCTGCCCGCCCTGCTCCACCCTTGGCCATGAGTTCCAGGCGCTTCAACGTCTCGCGGTTCCGGACACCGATCACGGGATCCCGCAGGGCTTTTGGCACCAGCTTGCCCGGGCCCTTGACGGCATCCTCGCAGATACTGACGCGGCATCGGGTGCTTCCAAGGTCTTCCAGTGTGATCAGCACCTTGGCCTCACCCATGGGCCAGCCTCTGGCGAGGAGTTCCAGCTTCCGGCCGGTTTCCATGGCTGTCACGCTGGTGCTGTCATTGATCAACAGCGGCCAGGCTCCCACGGAGTGGTGCAACGTGGAACCGATGTGTGGCCAGTGATCATCCACCGCGCGGATCCTGGAGGCGCCCACCACCCAACCGGAGTACAGCCAACCGTCAGCGATCACTTTCCAAACGTGGGCCGCCGGAGCGTCGAATACCTGGGTCACTGTGGACATGTGGTCCCTTTCTGACGCGGATGGCCGCGGCGATGACCCTAAGCTAAGCATGCTTATTGTTCACTCGCCATAGGCTTCACCTCAGGGGTTGGGCTTACTGGCCTTGCCGTCCAACCAGAGAGTGTCCGACTCGTCCCGGTGTGTTCCGTCCGACCCCACGTGCTTGCTGTCGATCTGTGGCCCCTTCTTGATGACGTGTACCAAAGCCATCCCATGACCGCGGCCAAGATCGTAATCCGTCTTGAGCCACTCCAGGATGGCTCCGGCCTTGACGGCAGGGTCCTTGAAACCCTTGCTTTCGGCGATCTCCACGAGTTGCCGCGGAGTGAGTCCGGTCTTGTCTTCAATGGCGTCGAGGTAGGCCTGGAACGACATCGTCTCGCCTTTCGTCTTTGACTGCTTGTGGAAGGGAATCCCAGCTATCCGTGACTTTACGTGATGGTGCCGACATCCAAAACGGTTGCCACCTACACTGATCGCATGATGGGCCGGAAGGTGACGACGGGACGGTGGCGCTCCATTCCGGCGTGCATGACGGTCCTGGCGGCAACGCTGGTCACGGCCGCCTGTAATCGTTCAGGTGCCGACAACGCAGCCACAACCAGTGCGGAACCGCCGCCCATCACCATCGAGGTCAACCAGTCCCGGGACCAATACGGCAAACAAGCCGTCCTGATACAACTGACCAACACCACCGATGCAGAACTGACCGTCACTGGAGCCCGGCTGACCTCACCACTGTTCAACGGTGACATCTCCTGGGAGCAGACGGAAGCCTTGAAACTCCCACCCCGCCAGCCCAAGAGCCTCCCGGCCCGCTTGCCGGCCCCAGCGTGTCATGCATCAACCGATGCCGCAGAAGGGCCCAGTGCCACAGTCCGCTTCTCCGAGCCGGGCAAGGAGTCCACTGAGGCGACCACCGGCGCTGATGATCCCTTCGGGGTCCTGGCCAGAAACTCTGGCGAGCTGTGCCTCTCGGCAGACGTTGCCGCCGTCGCCACCATGGCCCTGGACCCCACTCTTGAGGTGGCACCCGACGCCCGCACCGCCGTCGTGCGTCTGGTCATTTCGCCGTCTCCGACCGGTGCGACGACGGCGGGCTTCAGTGTTGAGTCGATCGACCAAACAACGCTCCTGGCGGAGACCCCCACCGATCCCTGGCCACGGGATATTGAGGTTGCATCGGGCGGAAGCGGACGCGAGCTGGCTCTGCGGATCCGTCCCGCGCGGTGTGATCCGCACGCCGTGGCCGAGGACAAGGTGGGAACGCTTCTGCCTTTACGAATAAAGATGGGCGAACGGCAGGGTTTGGTAAAGATCCCCGCCCCGAACCAACTACGGGGCCTTATTTACGACTTCGTCACTGCGGCGTGCGCCAAGCAGTAACCGTTCAGTCGTCAAAGTGGGCAGCCGGTTGCTGCTGTCCGGAAACTCGCGAAACCATCTCCAAAGCCACTGCGTAGAGCTTCTGGTTCCTGTCACTGGAGGCCCGGCGAAGGACGTCGAACGCTTCGGCTTGGCTGCAACGGTTCTGGGCCATGATCATGCCGCAGGCCAGATCAATCACAGTCCTGCTCTCCATTGCCGCCTTGAGGTCATCGCCGCGTTGGTCCGATGCTGCCAGCCTGATGGCAAGGCGCATGGCTTTGCTCGCCATTTCAACAAACAGCACGGCATCGCCAACCACGCCTTCGGTGAACAGGCCCGGCTGCGGCGCGAAGAAATTCAGAACTGCCGCAGAATCGTCCGGCAAGGTCATGGGAACACCCAAGGCACTGTAGATACCCTCGGCAATAAGCGCCTTTGAATACCGCGGCCAGCGCGGGTCCGAATGGACGTCGCCAAGCAGCACCGGCACGCCACTGTCCAGGGCCTGCACGCAGGGACCTTCACCCAACGCCTGCTCAATCCGGTCCAACACCACGGCCCGTTCGCTGCTGCCCCCGATAGTGGCGGTGCGCTTACGTCGACGCAAAGTCACCGCACACTCGATGTGAGCCTTGGTGGCCCGGCTGACCGTGCCCGCAGCGAAATGCGTCAAGCCATCCAGGAAGGCCTTGACGTCCTCCGTACCACCTATGAGGTCAACGAGCTGCTCAAAGTCTTCCGCCCATTCTTCGGCCACCATGACGACCAATCTAGAAGAACCAGCAGCGGGCCACAACTATCCCAGGATTGCCAGTGCCGATGGGGCGCTTTCCACCCTGACCTTGACGTCGGCTTCGACGCTCTTTACCTCACCATCGATCTGGTACGGCAGCGGCTTGAGGGTAGTAAATTCGTAGCTCTCCACACTGGGCTGGTCGCCCAAGCCCTGGGTGGTTGCCCGCAAGGCAGTGAGCAGTACACGCCACTTGGGCATGTGCGGGAAGACGATGACCTCGAACTTACCGTCCGAGGGAATGGTGTCTGCTTCACTCAAGGTGGCGTACTTGGCCATCTCATTAATGTTGGCGAACACAAGGCTGTCGAACTTGCGCCGCTTCCCATCGGACTGGCGAATGGCAAATGGCTTGAACTCGGAGAAAGTCTTGATCACCGTGACCATTTCCTTCAAGGCACCCTTGCTGCCTTTTTCGAGTTCCGTGGCCACCACCGGAGTGAGCCCAAAACCGATGTAGGAGTGGGCATACTCGTGGGGGTCGCCTTCCTTCTGGCCGGTGTGGATGCGCAGAAGGTCAATGTTGTGGACGCGACCATCGGCGATTGCCTGTTCCAGCGGTTTGGTACCAATGATCCTGCTGTGGTCATTGGCATTACCCGCGGCCAGGACTGCACAGACGGCCTGTGGGTTGTCAGCCTGCATGACCCCGTTGACCACCTCGTTGTAACCACCGTCGCCGCTCACGGACACCACCAGGACATCCCCGCCCTCTGCCGCTGCTTCACGCGCCAGGTCAACGGCATGGCCCGCGTGCTCAGTGGGCTGCAGGGTGATCCGGGGCTGGTAAGTGAGAAGACCCTTCAGGTCATCATGCAGCTGCTGCGCCAGCTCAGGCGCATCACCGGTGCTGTTGGGATTAAAGATGATGACGATCGACTCAAAGGTCCGGGCAGAATCCATAACAAGCTCCTGGTCATTGCGAGGTCCCTTACAGGCGGTTGTTACCCCTCGGAAGTTCCCATACTATTCGCAAAGCCGTGGAGCCACGGGTAGACCCGGGATGAGCCCCCGGGAAGGTCCTACCGCCGGGCTTCGATCAAATGCCGGGTTGAGTGAGCAACAAAAGGCCGGCCCGCCCTCATCTGCGCATCCAGTTCCCTGAGCTTGCCCCCATAGAGCTCGGCGGTGAAGTCGGGTACCCACCACACGCATTTGCGCAAAATCCACACCACTGCACCGACGTCGAAAAATTCCATGCGGCACCGGGCGATCCGGAGATCCACTACGGTCAGGCCGGCCGCCTCCGCTGCGGCGGCCTCGGCTCGGGCGTCCCTGCCCTTGCGCTGTTCGGGCAGCGGGCCCAGGAAGTATTCAATGAGTTCAAAGGCGGAAGCCGCCCCAACGTGCTGGGCGAAGTAGTGGCCACCGGGAGCAAGGACCCGGTGGATCTCGTTCCAATCCGGACGGACGGGGTGCCGTGCTGTCACCAGCTCAAACGAGCCATCGGGAAACGGCAGGGCAGGTCCCTCGGTTTCAACGATGTCCACCCCTCGCGGGCCCAGCAACTCCCGTGCGCGCTGCGCATTTGGCGGCCATCCCTCCGTGGCAACCATGCGCCCGGGGAATGCGGAGGCTTCGGACAAAACTTCTCCGCCACCCGTATCGAGGTCCAGGGCGCTCCCGACTGTGGTGAGGCGGCTGGCCAACAACGTGGCGAACCCCCACGGAGGCCGCTCTTCCGCCGCCCGCCCCTCCAGCCAGTCGAATCCCCAACCGTTGACGTCGGCCTCCACAGCCTCGGCTACCAACGTCTCAAAGTCACGCATCTGTCCGTCTTCCCTTCTAGCTTTCGCCGTGAACCGGCCACCGATCAATCTGGTCATGTGTTCCGCAGTGGCCAGCAAAGGCTCCACCCAAGACTCGCAGGTCTCCAGCGGCATGCGCAGGGTTGGGCCGCTGATGGTGACTGCTCCTACCAGGCCGGCTCCCCGCCGAGCCTGCGTAGAGTGGAACGATCTTTCCCAAATGCATTTCGCGGCGCAGTGCGTGGTGGGTATCTGCCATGGCCACGCACACCCGGTAATGCTGTTCGGCCTTGAAGAAGCACGCCGTCTCCCCCGTGGTGTCCCGCAGGGTCTTCAGCAGTGGGCCCAGGATGTCCACAACCTCCATTCCACGCGTCGCAGGAGCGGCCCAGTACGCCATTCGCATGCCGATGTACTCGCGGATATCGCATGCTGACATAGGACTCACGCTAAACGCTGCGGCGGGGTGGCGCCAATCCCGCCGGTAGGGTTGCACCATGGGGACAGTTTTGGAGGCCGAAGGCCTGCTGGTGGGCTATGCCGGGGCTCCGGTGTGCGGCGAAGTTTCCGCGTCGGTGGAGGCCGGTGAAGTCCTGGGAATCGTCGGCGTCAACGGCGCAGGGAAATCCACGGTGGCCAGGACCATCGCGGGAAGGCAGGCCTCGCTGGCCGGAGACGTGAAGGTCCATGGCCTTCTGATCGATCCAGATGCCGTGCCGTTCCGCCGCCAGGTTTCTGCGGTGTTTGATGACGACCTCTTCTTCCCATCGCTCACGGTCAGGGAACATCTGCTCCTGATAGCCCGAGGGCACTCCCTCGATGATCCAGAGTCGCGCGTTGAAGAAGAGCTCGAATTCTTTGGACTGATGGGCAGGTCCCATGCAATCCCCGATGCTCTCTCTTCCGGACAGCGGCGCAGGCTGTTGCTCGCTGCGGGACTCATCCGGCCGTCGTCGTTACTGATCCTGGACGAGCCCGAACAGCGGCTCGATCCGCAGATGCGCGTTGCCCTCGGAGCTCGCATCGCTGAGCATGCCAAAAGCGGGGGTGCGGTGCTGCTGGTGACCCACGATCCGCAGCTGCTGCTCGCCACGGCGTCGTCGTGTTTGGTTATTGACGAAGAAGTGCAGGAGTTCGATCCCGGACAGGGGGCCTCGATCATTGCCGGCTCCTGACGTGCCAATACTCGAAAACACCCGCCAAGGCCGCCAACTGGCCACTGACATTGTTCGCTTCACCCGCCGATCTGCCCGGCGCTACCAGCGCAGCCGGATTTCGTGGGGTACGCGATTCGTCGATGCCTACAGCTGGGGGCTGGGCATCGCCGTGTCTCTGACCATCGCAGCCTCATTCGTGCTGGCTCTCCGCAACGAGATTGCCCTCCGGGCGTCGTCAGCCGGGAGCATCATCCAGGAACAATGGCTTGTGCTCCCGGAGCCCGTCCTGTGGACCAGCGTGACGTTCGCGGTCCTCCTGGTGATCAGCAACCTTGCCAGGAAGCTCGGCCCCATGACCGCGAATGGAGCCGAGGCCACCTGGTGGTTGACCCTTCCCGTCGATCGACGCCCCATGGTCCTGCCCACCTTCCTCCGAAAGCTGGCGATCACCACAGCTGGTGCGGCGGTCTTCTACCTCCCTTTCAGCTTGGTGACCGCCGTTGGGCGCGCTCCCGTGGAACATGTGCCCGCCGCCCTCACCTTCGGCGCCGGCGCCGCTTTGGCCGTAGTCCTGGCTGCCGTGCAGCAGTTGGGACTACTGGAGTCACGCCTGGGGAAGGCAATCACGACGGCGATTCTCCTCGGATGCTCACTCCTCACCGCGTTATGGCCGTCGCCGCTCCCGACAGCGGTGGCGATCGCTGCCGCCGTCGGACTCGTGGCGCTGGTGGTGCCTCGCGTCGGGATGGTACGTGGCGACGAACTGGTTAGAGGCGGCGCAGTGGCAGGGCACGCGGGTGCCTCCTTGTTCATGATGGACACCAATGAGGTGCTTCGCGCCCTCGGTGGCAGCCAGAAAAGGCTCGACGGCGGCAAGGCAGCCAGGTTCTACGCCCGGCCTGCGCACGGCCCGCTCACGGCGCTGATCCGTGCGGACGTGGTTGCCTTCCTCAGACTCAATCCGCCAATCCTGCCGCCGGTCCTGTGGATTGCAGCGTGCATCGCCATCCTCCTGGTGGACGGTGGCCTGCCCGAGTTCGCCCAGTTGGCGGTCATCATGATCGCCGGGTGCGCCACGTCTTCAGGCATGGGAACGGTCAGCCGAAAGACCGCCTTGGTTCCTGAACTCGACGCCCTGCTGCCGATTCACCCGGCGCTGGTACGCGGCAGCCGGACGCTCATGCCCTGTGCTGCGATGGCATTGTGGATGACCCTGCTCAGCGGACTTTTGGTCCTGCTCGGCGCCGCGAATCCAGCCCTGATGGGAGTCGGTGCGCTTGCTGGTGTGGGCATGGGCGCCGGTACCCTCCGGGCGGCCACAAGGACCGCGCCTGATTGGTCGGCGCCGCCGGTGGAAACACCGTTCGGTCCTGTCCCCCGGGCTCAACTGGGTTCACTGATGCGCGGACTGGACGTGACCATCCTGGCCATGGTTCCGCTGATGGTTGCCCTCTACCTTGGATACGTTCCGTGGTCAGTGGTGGCGGTGCAGGCGGTGTTCAGCGCCGGAATTTTCCTGGTGGTTGTGCTGACGCGGCCAAAGCGCGGCTGACGGCCCGGTTGGCCGATTAGAGCAGCACCGTGCCTTGGATGCACGTGGCGGATGCTCCGCCCACCCAGATCTCGCCATCCGCAGCCTGGACATGAATCCGCCCCGCTCGGCCCAGCACAGTGCCCTGCGCAGCGACGTACTCCTCAGGTGCCCTCCCGCTGCCGATCAGCCATTGAGCCGCACCCGCATTGAAACTGCCTGTCACCGGATCCTCCACCATGGCATCGCCAGGGATGAACGTGCGGACTTCAAAATCAACGCCGGCACCTGGCTGGTGCGGGCCGATCACGCCAACCTTGAGGTCACCCATCGCGACGATGTCCGGCTCTATGGCCAGCACTTCCTCCGCCGAGCTGAGCAGCACCCCGATCCATTCCGGACCATTAACCAACCACGAGGCGTCCAGCAGCGCATCCAATGGAAGCCCCAAACCGGCCGCGAGCTGTGCACGAACGTCGTCCCCTACGGGACCAAACCGGGTCAGTGGCGGTGCAGCGAAGGCCAAGCGACCGGCGTCGTGCTTCACCTTCACCAAACCCGCGCCGCACTCCTGAACCAGGACGCCTTCAGTCTTGGGCACTCCCCCTGCCTGGAGCCAGGTATGCGCAGAACCCAGTGTGGGGTGGCCCGCGAAGGGAAATTCCTCGCTGCCCGTGAAGATCCGCACTTTGTAGTCCGCCTCAGGATGCGTAGGAGGCAGGAGGAAGGTGGTCTCCGACAGGTTGGTCCAGTTGGCGAAGTGCTGCATACCCTCCGTACCGAGGCCTTCGGCATCGACGACGACGGCGAGCGGGTTGCCGAGATACGGCACCTCGGAGAAGACGTCGACCTGGTGGAACGGGCGGATGCGGAGGGCTACTGAAGTCACCGCTGCAGGCTATCACCGGACGCTGGCAGGGCCGCCCCGCGTCTGCGAAACTACCATCATGGCAGAGAACAAGACCCAACCTACACACGTCTCCGTGGAGGAGTTCCTGGCAGCTGTGGAGCATCCCGTGCGACGGGCGGACGGCTTTGAACTGCTGGACATGATGCGTGAACTCACGGGCCAGGAGGCGGTGATGTGGGGTCCAACCATCGTTGGATTCGGCAGCTATCACTACAAGTACGACAGTGGCCGCGAAGGTGACTCCGCTGCTATCGGCTTCTCACCGCGCAAAGCGAACCTGGTCCTGTACGGCGTGACGGAAGGCTCTGATGCCGACCGCCTGCTTCCCGAACTCGGCAAATACAAAACCAGCACCGCGTGCCTCTACATCAACAAGCTCGACGACGTGGACCGGGGTGTGCTCGCCGAGATGATCCGCAGTGGATACCACCACACCATGACGGAGATCCACACTCCCTGAAACCCTTGCCGATACGGCATTGTGGGAACAGAAAAGCCCCCACCACCGGAAACCGGCAGTGGGGGCCTTCTTGCAGTCAGAGACTACTTGCCAGCAACAACCTCGAGGTCGATGACAGCAGAAACATCCTCGTGCAGGCGAACGTTGGCCGTGTACGAACCGACAGACTTGATGTGGTTCGGCAGTTCAACGTTGCGCTTGTCGATGGCGCCGAGGCCAGCGGCCTCAACAGCAGCAGCGACGTCAGCAGGCTTGACGGTGCCGAAGAGACGACCGGACTCGCCGGCCTTCACCTCGAGCTTGACCTTCTTGGAGGACAGAGCCTGGGCCTGTGCCTGTGCAGCTTCAACAGAAGCGTGCGCACGAGCAGCGCGGGCAGCCTTGATGGACTCAACCTGCTTCTCGCCACCCTTGCTCCAGGTCAGAGCGAAGCCGCGGGGGAGCAGGAAGTTACGTGCGTAACCGTCCTTGACCTCCACAACGTCGCCAGCAGCACCGAGACCGGTTACTTCGTGGGTCAGAATGAGCTTTGCCATGTTAGTTAATCCCTTCCCTTAGCCGCGGCCAGCGCCGGAGTAAGGCAGCAGAGCAACTTCGCGGGCGTTCTTGATTGCCTGGGCGATCTTGCGCTGTTCCTGAACGGTAACGCCAGTAACGCGACGAGCGCGGATCTTTCCGCGGTCGGAGATGAACTTGCGCAGCAGCGCTACGTCCTTGTAGTCGATGACAGTGATGTCAGCGGCCTTCAAGGGGTTGGACTTTGGTTTGGGCTTACGGAGTTCAGCCTTAGCCATCGTGGAGCTCCTTTTCTATGGAGCCCGTGGATATTGATCCACGGGATGGTGGTGTTCGACGGCGGTTGTCACCACGGTGCCTTTCGGCAGTTTCGGTGAGCGTCCGGCGTCGGACTTTTATTTTTTGTTTAGAAGGGAGGTTCGGAATCCGGGCCGTTGCCCCAGCCGCCAGCATTGCTGACACCGGGCGTTGCCCAAGGGTCATCCTGCTGCTGTGCGGGCTGGTTGCCGCCCCAGGTTCCACCGGAGTTACCGCCCTGGTTTCCACCAGGAGCGCCACCTCCAAAGCCACCGGAGTTACCAGCGTTACCGCCACCGAAGCCACCCTGGCCACCGCCGGAGCGCTGGGTACGGTTGACCTTGGCGTTTGCGTAACGCAGGCTGGGGCCGATTTCATCGACCTCAAGCTCGATTACGGTGCGCTTTTCGCCTTCTTTGGTTTCGTAAGAACGGCTCTTCAAACGGCCGGAGACGATGACGCGCATGCCCTTTGTGAGGGACTCGGCCACATTCTCGGCTGCTTCGCGCCATACCGATGCGCGGAGGAACAGGGTTTCCCCGTCCTTCCACTCATTGGACTGGCGGTCAAAGGTCCGGGGAGTAGAAGCGATGGTGAAGTTCGCTACTGCTGAGCCAGACGGGGTGAACCGCAGCTCGGGGTCATTGGTGAGATTACCGATGACCGTAATAGTGGTTTCGCCTGCCATCTACTGCCTCCTTGTTCGTTCCTGCGGGTTAAAGATCTGGAAGGGGCTGATTACTCAGCAACGACCTTCTGGTCTTCAGGGCGGATGATCTTGGTGCGCATGATCGTCTCGTTGAGAGACAGCTGGCGATCAAGTTCCTTGGCGGTAGCCGGTGCTGCGGTGAAGTTCACCACTGCGTAGATACCTTCGGACTTCTTCTTGATGTCGTATGCCAGACGGCGACGGCCCCAGATGTCAACCTTTTCGATGGTTCCACCATCGGTGGTGATGACATTGAGGAACTTCTGAAGCGACGACTCTACGGTACGCTCTTCGACCTCGGGGTCGATGATTACCATCAATTCGTAAGGACGCATATGTGAACCCACCTCCTTTGGGCTAAGCGGTTACGGTATTTCCGTAACAGGAGGTTCATTTGCGATGCTGTGGCTCGCTCCCCCGCCGAAGACTCGGAAGGAGGGCGCAACACAGACTTCAATATCTTAGTGCATCTCCTGCACCCAAAGCTATTCGAGGGTACCGATGGCTGGAACCGGCCAGGTTGGCTATGTGGATAACCCGGCGACGGAGCACGGAATACTGGACTCATGACCGTCCTGAAGTCCATCGTTCTCTTCGTGTTGGCCGCCGTCGCAGAGATCGGTGGAGCCTGGTTGATCTGGCAGGCCGTCCGCGAGGGCAAGGCGTGGTGGTGGGCCGGGCTGGGAATCGTGGCGCTGGGGATTTACGGGTTCTTTGCGGCCTTCCAGCCGGATGCGCACTTTGGCCGCGTACTCGCCGCCTACGGCGGGGTGTTCATCGCCGGTTCGCTGGCTTGGGGAATGCTGGTTGACGGCTTCCGCCCGGACCGCTGGGACGTGATCGGTGCTGCGATCTGCATCATTGGGGTGGGAGTCATCATGTTTGCGCCCAGGCCAGGCGCGTAGACCCGCACCCGGCGCATGCGCCCATGCCCGGCGCATAAGCCCGCGGCTGGCCATGGATACGACGAAACCCCCGGAAGATGACCTTCCGGGGGTTCATTGTGCGCGGAGGGGGACTTGAACCCCCACCCCCTTTCGAGGACTAGCACCTCAAGCTAGCGCGTCTGCCATTCCGCCACCCGCGCAAGGTGATCAGGAGAAACAGTGTTTCGTTTTTCTCCTCGACAGCGACAAAGACACTAACACGAGGAACGGCATTCCGTGGATTCCTGTCAGATTGATGGCATCCCGTTAGGGTGGGGCCATGGACGCCACACCCCTGAATACCCTGGTTCTGACCGTCGTCTTCGCTGCGATTGCGCTCTATGCGCTGTATTTCGTGATCCGCGCCGGCGTTCGGGACGGGGTGCTCCAGGCCAAGGAACGCGAGGCCGCGAATGCGTCCTCAACCGAAGGCCCCAATGGCTAGGGTGGGCAGATGAAAGAGGTCAGAGTGAGGCGCTCCCGGCTGCGCTTCATCGTCATGGTGGTGGCAGCCGCTTTGGCAGTCATCGCCACGGGCTCCACCGGCAGTTGGGTGGACGCGCCAGCGGTCGGCTGGGCCACCGCTGCATTCATCTACGTCACCTGGGTTTGGCTGGTGATAGCCCGGATGGATCCCGGCCAAACCCAGCAGCACGCAACCTCGGAGGACCCATCCCGGGGAGTCACGGACCTTCTGATCCTGATCGCGAACCTTGCCAGCATCGCCGCCGCTGCCGCCGTGATCGTCAATTCGCACACCGAGGGGACGGACGCCCGCCTGTACTCCGCGGCCCTGGCCCTCGCCTGCGTGGCGTTGTCCTGGATGCTGGTTCAGACACTCTTCACCCTGCGGTACGCGGAGCTTTACTACAGCCCTGAGGCCGACGCCGGTGGTGAGGTGGGTGGCATCAGTTTCAACCAGGACCGCCCGCCCCAGTACACGGATTTTGCCTACCTCGCTACGAGCCTTGGCATGACCTATCAGGTATCGGACACCAACCTCGGCAACCATCGGATCCGAGCCGAGGCCCTGAAGCACAGCCTGCTGTCCTACTTGTTCGGCACTGTCATCCTTGCGGTCACCATCAACCTGGTCATCGGCCTCGCACAGTAAGCGCTGCGGAGCTGCGGTTAAAGCGAAACGGGACAGCCGCCGTCGAACTTTGACGGCAGCTGCCCCGCTACGTTGAGTGCGCTTACGACGCCGGACCGGAACCGATGGTGGCGCCTTCGGCTTCCGCAGTGGGTGCCTCGGGCGGGGTGGCACCACGTTTGCGGTAGCGGAACACGCCAATGGCCACCACGACAGCTGCCAAAGCAAGGGACAGGAACAGCGATTCACGAGTGGATTCGATGATGACCATCCCGATAATCAGCGCCACGATTGCACCGATCGCGATCCACGTGAGGTACGGGAAGAACCACATCTTGAGGTCGAGGTCCTTGGCCGCAGCACCCATGCGTTGACGCAGGATCAGCTGGGACGTCGCAATGACCAGCCATACGAACAGTGCGATGGCGCCCGAAGTGTTCACAAGGAAAAGGAACACAGTGTCCGGGGCGATGTAGTTCAGGCCCACCGTGACGAAGCCAACCACGGTGGATGCGAGGACTGCTGCAGCCGGAACGCCGCGCTTGGAGATCTTCATCCACGACTTGGGAGCATCGCCGCGCTGCGAGAGCGAGAACAGCATGCGGCTGGCCGTGTAGAGCCCGGAGTTCAGGCAGGAGAGCACCGAGGTGAGGACAACGATGTCCATGATGGTGCCGGCGCCCGGAATTCCATAGAGCTCGATCACGGCAACATACGGGCTCTTGGCAACTGAGGCGTCGTTCCACGGCAGGAGCGTCACAACAATCGCGATGGATCCGATGTAGAAGATCAGGATGCGCCACACAGTGGACTTCACAGCCTTCTTGACGGCGTCCACGGGATTCTCCGATTCGCCGGCAGCGATGGTGGCGATTTCGGCGCCGAAGAAGGAGAAGACCACCACGAGGATGCCTGCAAGCACAGCACCGGGGCCGTTGGGCATGAAACCGCCCTGGTCCAGGAGATTGGCGACGCCCGGCGCGGAAACGCCCGGCATAAGGCCCAGGATCGCGGCGATGCCGGCCAGGAGGAAGATGACGATGGCAGCTACCTTGATGGACGCGAACCAGAACTCAAACTCGCCGTAGGACTTCACGGAGCCAAGGTTGGTCAGGGTCAGCAGGACCATGAGCACCAATGCCCAGATCCATTGATCGACGCCGGGAACCCAGCGGTGCATGATGGCGGCGCCCGCCGTTGCCTCGATGCCGAGGACGATGATCCAGAACCAGGCATAGAGCCAGCCAATGCTGAACCCTGCCCAGCGGCCAAGGGCCTTGTCTGCGTAGGTGGAGAACGAGCCCGTCTCCGGGTTGGCGGCAGCCATCTCGCCAAGCATGCGCATGACGAGGATGACTACGAGGCCTGCAGCCAGGTAGGCCACGAGGATGCCCGGGCCGGCCTGCTGAATGGCAGCACCGGAGCCAACGAACAGGCCCGCTCCAATGACGCCCGCGATGGCGATCATGGAGAGGTGTCGTGGCTTCAGTGACTTTGAAAGCTGTTGGTCAGCGTGCATGAATCGGCGCCGTCCTTTAGGTTTGGGGTTGGCCACAGTGGTGTGCCACGGGCCACATGACTAATTCACGCTAACCTGCTACCCCGACGCCGATCCTGTGCAAGCAAACATTTTGACGGCCCTGAAACAGGAACTGTGCACAAAATGTAACCCAAGAAGCATCCAATGTTTCCTATAGGAAACATTTGAAATACCCCTGAAATGACTGCTTGAGGCTTTCGATCAGACGGTGGTCCGGAGGAACAGCTCCGCCACGCGGGCCAAACTCCTGGGATCTTCCACTCCGCACAGTTCACGCGCAGAATGCATGGACAGCAAAGGGATGCCTACATCCACCGTCCGGATACCCAGGCGGGTTGCGGTCAAGGGGCCGATGGTGGAGCCGCACGGAAGATCGTTGTTGGAAACGTACTCCTGATACGGCACATCAGCGTCATCGCACAGGCGGGCCCACAGAGCAGCTCCCGTGGCGTCCGTGGCGTAGCGCTGGTTGGCGTTGATCTTCAGCAGCGGACCGCCGTTCAGCACGGGCTTGTTTGCGGGGTCGTGCTTCTCCGCGTAATTCGGGTGGACGGCGTGACCGGCGTCCGCAGAAACACAGAACGACGCCGCCAGGGCCTGCCGCCGCTGGCTCGGCGACGCGCCAAGGCCATCCGAGATGCGCACAAGGATGTCCTCCAGAATGGGGCCGCAAGCGCCCGAACGCGAGTTGGAGCCAATCTCCTCATGGTCAAAGGCCGCGAGGACTGCGATCGGTCCATCAGCAGGTGTGGATGAAGCGTGCGCAATCAATGCCACCAAGCCGGCATGCGTGGAGGACAGGTTGTCCATGCGGCCGGAGGCGAAGAACTCTCCCTTGGCCCCAAAAACCGCAGGTGCCTGCGTGTCTGCCACCACGACGTCGTACCCTCCGATGTCAGCAGCATCAACGCTGGCGCCTTCAACACGATCGGCCAGCAGCGTCAGGAGATCCTCCCCGGCGGGATCGCCCTGGCCGAAAATGGGATTCATATGCTGCTGCTTGGACAGGTGCAGGCCATTGTCATTGACCCCGCGGTCCAGGTGAATCGCAAGCTGCGGGAAGCGAAGGAGCGGACCAGTGGCAGTCAGGTGCTGGGTGCCATCGCGCAGCACCAACCGGCCGGCCAACTGCAATTCCCGGTCCAGCCAGGAGTTCAGGAGCGGTCCGCCATATACCTCGACGCCGGCTTGCAACCAACCGAACTTTCCCGTGGTTGGTTTTGGCTTGAGCTTGAAGGACGGCGAATCAGTGTGGGCACCCAGGATGTTGAATCCGGTGGTGGGCCCTGCGTTCCCCGGAGTCACCCAGGCGATCAGCGCGCCATCGCGGATCACATAGAACTTGCCTGCACCGCCATCCCACGGCTGCAGTTCATCAAGGCCGGTAAAACCTACCGAATCCAAACGACCCGCGGCTTCGTGGACCGCGTGGAAGCTTGAAGGCGACGCCGAAACGTAAGCGCCGAGATCCGTGATGTGGTCAACTGCTGCGGAGGCATTCGAAGGCATGCCCCCGAGTCTAGTCCCGCTTTCCCGGCCGATCGGCCTATACGGTGACGTTCAGCGCGGCCGTGTAGCCGCCCGCCACGGAACCAGACATAGTCGCCAATTGGTATATGCCGCCGTCATCACCAAAGACGTTGTCCGAGGTCAGGGTGGTATTGGGGAAATTCCGGGCACTGGATTCGTAGCCGGCGGTGGCATACACCTCCTTGCAGGCCTTATCAGTCAGTGCGATCTGCGAAACCGCCAGCACTTGCCCGGCAGCTGAAGTGTTGCTCATCGATTCGAATACCTCAAAGTGAATATGTGGCCAGCGGCCGTTGTACGCACCTGGATAAATCGTGCTGAAGGTGAGCTGCCCATTGGCGTCGGTTTCCTGCACCCCACGCAAGTAGTTCTCGTCCTCGAGGCCCGCATCATAGAGCGAGTACTTGCCGTTTTGGTCGCAGTGCCAGGCATACACGGCAGCCCCAGCCAGCGGGGAGCAACCGTTCGCGTTGTCCAGCAGCGTCAGGGTCACCGTCAGGGGCACGCCCTCGGCCTTGGTGGTGGACGCGCCAAAACTGGACCTGATGTCGCGGCGGACCACCCCTGATGCTTCGAGGACGTTCGGCCCGTTGGAACCGTCTCCGGGATAGGGCCCGAGCGTCTCTTCAGGGATCTCCACACCGCACTCCGCGAGGGCACGGGTGACCGTACTCGACGCCGAAGGCGACGCGGCCGCCGTCGTACTTTCCGTCGCGGTGACGGTAGCGCTGGAAGTGCTCGACGGCGTCGCGCTGCTGCCGTTGCTGCCTCCCGTTCCCGGGGTGCAGGCCGCCAAGGCCGCTGCCGTCCCCGCTCCGAAGAGAACCCCCAGGGTGCGGCGCCGACTCAACAGGGTGGAGAGGTCGAACTCAAGGCCGCGGTCATGATTGGGATGAGGCTGGTCCTTGCCGGCAGGTTCCGTGGAGGGCTGTTGAGGAGAAGTCATGCATCCATGAAACGCGCGCCGGCTACGAGTTGTACATGGGAAGACTATGGAGGCGCTGTGAATCCGTGCGACTTCGCACGGGACGGCGTCAGTAATCCGGGTTGCTCGGCACCACGAGCCCGGTTTCGTAGGCGTACACCACAACCTGCACACGGTCCCGGAGCTGCAGCTTGCTGAGGATCCGGCGGACGTGGGTCTTCACGGTAGCCTCCGAGAGGAAGAACTTGTGGGCAATCTCCGCGTTGGACAATCCCTCGGCGATGGTAGTGAGGATCTCGGTTTCCCGCGGAGTGAGTTCATCCAGGAGCGGATCCCTGTGCGGACTTGGCGAGTGGCCGGGGACCACGCCCCCGCGGACGTACGTCTCCAGGAGCCGTTGGGTCACCCGCGGAGCCACCACTGCATCGCCGCTGGCAACGAGCCGTACCGCGTGGACCAGTTCGGACGGGGCAACATCTTTCAGCAGGAATGCCGACGCTCCCGCCTGCAAACCAGTGAAGGCGTATTCATCCAGGTCAAAGGTGGTGAGGATGATGACGCGGGACTCGGAACCGGAATCGGAAATGCGACGCGTCGCCTCAATCCCATCCATGGTGGGCATGCGAACGTCCATCAGCACCACATCCGGTTGGAGGGCCGCAACCTGGCGGACTGCCTCAATCCCATCCGACGCCTCGCCCACCACGTGGAAATCTTCTTCGCCTTCAAGAATGAGCCGGAAGCCCATTCGCAGCAGCGGCTGATCGTCCACGAGCAGCACTTTGATGATCTCGCCTGTCATGATTCCCCCTTGTCACCGTTCCAGCGGAGCTCGGCGTGGACCGCCCAGCCTCCCCGTTTACCTGGACCGGCAGTAACGATTCCAGCATAGATTCCGGCGCGTTCATTCATCCCGGCGATGCCTTGGCCCGTGCCGAGGCTGCCCACGAAGTCGCTGCCAGCCTCCCGGGTTCCGCGGCCGTCGTCGAGCACCTCAATGGTGACCCGATCACCGTCGCGAGCCACCTGTACGTCTACCCGGCCCAGCGAGCGGCCGTACCGCAGCACGTTGGTCAGCGACTCCTGGACAATCCTGTAGACGGTGAGTTCAAACGCCGGATCTGCGGGCAGGGCAGGCCCGGAATGCGCATAATGCAGAGGCAGGCCCGCCGTCCTGAAGCCCTCAAGTAGTTTGGTGAGGTTGTGCCCTGACTCCAGCGGCGTGAGTGGCGCCGGACGCCCGGAATCATCGCGCAGGACACCCAGGACGCGGCGCATGTCTGCCAAGGCAGCACGGCCGGTCCGCGACAGTTCGCTGAGGACTTCCCCGGCACGCTCCGGATCCTTTTTGACCACCACGGCCGCGCCATCGGAGAGGCTGATCATCACCGTCAAAGAGTGCGCCACAACATCGTGCATTTCCCGTGCGATCCGGTTGCGCTCCGTGACCTTGCCCAACTGCGTGGTCCGGGCCGCCCATGCGGCGATCTCGGCCTCGTGCTCCCTGCGCTGACGAACGGAAATGCCAATTCCCGTGGCCAGGAGGTTGGACAGCATGATGGTGATCGCGGTGGCGATGTTGTTGATCAGGTGGAAGTTCTCCGGAACATCCTGCAGCGTGCCCATCTGACTGGGCGACGTCCACATGAATAAGTACAGGAGGCTCAGCGGCAGGCTTGCAGCAGCAAAAACCACCAAGGCGATCCCGCGCTTCTTGATGGAAGCAAACGCATAGAGCGCGAACCACAGCCCGGCGGAGACGTTTGAGCCCCAGGGGTTCAGGATGGTGGCGGCAACTTCCAACAGGCCGACGGCGGCAACCACCTGTAGGGGGAACCGTCGCCTGAACATCAGCGCAGCTGCGATCAACGCAAGCAGCACCGCCACGGGCCACTTGCCATCAACGATGGAGCTGACGATGGTGGGCAGGGCCAACAGCACGTAGCAGAGAACCACCACAGCATCCATCGCACGAGGCCGCTTGTAGAAGTAGCGGCGGATCCTGCCCCTGCGACGCTGGGCAATTTCAGCGAAGGACGCATCGGCCGCGGGGGCCGATGCGTCCTTCACCTGTGAAGCTTCAGTCATGGATTGAGCCTAGACGGCAGCCCGTCCTAGACGTCCCGCTTTTTGATGACGAACATGGCGGGAATGAAGAAGAGCAGTACGTAACCCAGGAAGATCAGGCCACCCTGCCAAGGGTCAATGATGCCATCAATGTGGCCGATGGAGAGGAATCGGCCGCCGGCCTCACTGGGGATGTACTGGGGAACGTACTTCCAGAAGTCACCGGGTACCAAGGACAGGAAGCCCGATGCAATCGACAGCACGAAGAACAAAGCGACCAGCACGGTCACCCCGCCGGCCGAGTTGCGGAGCAAAGTACCCAGCGAAAGGCCGATCAGTGCCACGCCGGCAACGTAGAGACCGCCGGTGAAGATGCTGTACATCACGCCGTCAGTGGACCAATCAAGGTCAATGTCCAGGCCCTGGAACACCGGCATGGCGATCAGGAACGTGAGCACGGCAGCGATGGTGGTAATGACGTAGGAAATGACCACCAGAATCAGTGCCTTGGCGGCGAAAGCCGGAATGCGCTTGGGAACGGCGTTCATGGTTGAACGGATCATGCCGGTGGCGTACTCGGAAGAGATGAACAAGACCGCGAGGGAGCCAAGAACCAGGGTGCCGATCTGGATGCCGGCGTTGGGCAGGTTGTAAAGGTCAAACCCTGAGCCCGGGGGGAACGACTGCGTCAACATCTCAGGGGTAACCGGCTGACCCGCGTCCTTTGCCTGCTGGATCATCTGATCCAGGAAGGTAAAGCGGATGAGCACGGCCAGGGCGCCGACACCGACCGTGGCAATCAGGGTCACGGCAAGAAGAATGACGGTGGACGTCAGGGAGCGGAGCTTGATCCACTCGGACTTCACAACTCCGCCGAAGGTGACTCCGCGGACGCCTGCGGATGCGTGGGCGGGCGCGTTGGTGCGGTTTTCAGTCAATGTGCTCATCGTCCTTACTTTCCTTCCGGGGCAGCAGCGACCGGCTCGCCGGACATGTGCGAGTGGTACTCCACCTCATCCTTGGTCAGGTTGAAGTAGGCGTCTTCGAGGGACGAAACCTGCGGGGTCAGTTCGTAGACCAACACGTTGTTGTCCAGGGCTACCTGGGCAATGTCACGCGGCTGCAGGCCTGTTACCTCAAGTGTTTCAGTCTGGCTCTGATCAACGCGGACCCCATCTCCCACGAGCAGGGCGGACAGTTGGCTCGCGGCGGCAGTCCGCACCAGGGTTTTGGCTTGCTGGGCGCCTTCAATGATGTCCTGCACAGGAGCGTCGGCGATGATCCGTCCCCGACCAATCACAATCAGGTGGTCGGCAGTCTGCGACATTTCGCTCATCAGGTGGGAGGAGAGGAAGACGGTCTTACCCTGGCTCGCAAGGTACCGGACAAGGTTACGGACCCAGAGGACGCCTTCGGGGTCCAGGCCGTTGACCGGCTCGTCCAGGATCAGGGTTTGCGGATCACCCAGCAGCGCAGCCGCGATTCCCAGCCGCTGCCCCATGCCCAGCGAGAACCCGCCGGCCTTCTTCTTGGCCACGGCACCAAGGCCCGTCATTTCAATGACTTCGTGGACCCGAGAGGTGGGAATGCTGTGTGTTGCGGCCATGGCCAGCAGGTGATTGTAGGCGCTGCGGCTCGTGTGGACGGCCTTGGCATCCAGGAGCGCCCCCACCTGGTGGAGAGGCGCCTTGTGCTGCGCATAGTGGAGGCCGTTAACCGCGACGTCTCCGGACGTGGGACGGTCAAGCCCCATGATCATGCGCATGGTGGTGGACTTGCCGGCACCGTTCGGGCCCAGGAAGCCCGTCACGCGGCCGGCCTGGACAGTGAAACTGACACCGCCAACGGCGGTCTTCTCGCCGTAGACCTTTGTCAGGCCTTTTGCTTCGATCATGGAAGCGTTCCCTCCTCGGAGCACACATGCGTGTGCAGGTGAGTTTTGAATGTACTCACCACGCTACTCACGGAGGGGAAGTAAATCGCCTGTCTCAGGGATGATTCAGGGTCAAGTCAGGGTAGTCCTCGCGGATGACGCGCGGGGCGTCACGGCACATCAATCGGCAGGCAATGGCGAGTACACGCGTAGTTCCCGCGGTTTCACCGCAAACGTTGCACGGCGGACTCCGGGCTTCGGTTCGCCATCCACCGCCAGAACCAAGGGTTCCCCCACAGCTTCAACAGTGATGGTGGTGGCTTCGGTCAGATGGGTGACCTTGGACGCCGCGACGGTTCCTGTCACCACCGCCCAGAGCAAGCGAAGACGGGCAAAGGGCTCGTCCGCTGTAATCATGCGAACGTCCAGGACACCGTCGTCGAGCACAGGCCTGCGAAGCGGCGCATGGTCACGGGGGTAAAACCGGCCCCGGCCCAGGTACAGGATCCACAGTTTGTGCTTCACCCCATTCACGGTAAGGGTGGTGGGCGAGTTCACGCCGAATGTGCGGAGCGATGCCGCCAGCCCAGCCAGCGGCTTGCCGAGCGCTGGCTGCAGGCGCTCACGCCTGCGGACCAGATTCGGATACACGCCAACACTGGCAGTATTCAACATGGCCAGCTCGGTTGTCTCCGGCACATCAGGCAGCCCCCGCTGCATCACAACGTGCCCCAGATCAACCGTGGCTGCGTGCCCTTTGGTCACAGCATCCACAGCGTCGTCGATCGAGCTGGTGCCCAGATCGCGGGCGAAGTGGTTGAGGGTTCCGCCCGGGAGAACCAGGAGCGGGAGTGAATGCTCGACGGCGGCAGCGGCGGCTGTGCCAACCGTCCCGTCACCGCCCCATACGCCCAGCGCAACGGTGCCTGGACGGGTTGCTGCGGCCTCCATTTCTGCAGCGATGTCTTCGCCTTCGGCAATTTCCTGAATATGCGCCTTTGGGAATACACCCCTCAGTAATTCGCCAGTCTCGGGGGTGTAGGAACCACCCATGACGTTGACAGCAATGCTCAGGCCCTCGCCGTCGTGAATTGCGGGCGCCTCCACCGGAGTGCGGCGAGGCGTTGGCTCCGGCGGCCTGGCAGGCCACCACTTCCGGGTTACCAGCGCTGCGCCCGCCCCGAGAGCGGAGCCCAGCACCACATCGGAGGGCCAATGAGCGCCTGTGTGCACGCGGGAGTAAGCCACCCCCGCGGCGATAGGGGCAAGGGCAATTCCGAGGGCGGGGGACACTATTCCGGTGCCCACAGCGAAGGCAACTGCGGATGCGGAATGGCCGGAAGGCATGGAGGAACTGGTTGGCTGGGGATTCACGAAGCGGAACAGGGGCAGATGCTCGGGACGGGGCCTGGTCCGGGGGAGAGCCCGCTTGAAGATGACGTTGGTGACGCCTGAGGCGACACCCAACGCGAGGAGACCATGAACGGCTGCCCTGCGTGGCTTGCCAGGGAACGCGGCCATGATCCCGGCTATGCCAAACCAGAGCTTCCCCTTGGTGGCAGCGGCAGAGAGCCTGCGGAAGAAGACATCGTGATCGCCCTGGGGTTGCCGGGACACGGCCCGAACCAGGAAATGGTCCAACCGTGCAACCCGTTTGGGACCCTTGCCCACGAAGCCTCGCATCCCAACACAGTAACCCTTGCTGCCTGCTCCAGCCGCGTGCCACCGCCGGAGCAGGCAAGGTTTTAGGCCGGGCTGCCATGGCTACGATGTAGTATGGTTCGCGACATCCTTCGGACTCAACGGCCCGACTGGCAGTTGATAACCCCTGGCCTGCTCCTGCTGTGCGCCTTCGCGGTTCCGGCCGCCATGCTGCTGGGAGGGCAAGGTGAGCCGGCCTTCAACGGTGTGGACACCATATGGCAGGCATACTCATTTACCTTGCACTCGCCATTCTGGGATGACGTGAACGCGGTCCTCAATTGGGCCGGTTATGTGGGAGTACTGATCTTCCACGCGCTGCTCGCGGTCTTCTTGCTGGTGTTTCAACGCCCCATGGCAGCCGTCTTCGCTGCGGCTTCGGGCATCTCAGTTTTGGCCGTCACTCAGCTTGCCAAGGCAGTGGTCGGCCGGAGCCGCCCCGAAGGCGCCGAAGTCTTGACCGACACAGGCTCATACCCATCGGGGCATGTATCTGCCACGACGGCTTTCCTGATGGTCCTGGTGTTCCTGATCGGACGTTGGTGGATCAACGTGCTGGCGGTGCTGGGTGTGGTCGCCATGATGATCAGCCGCACTTACCTGTCGGCCCATTGGCTCAGCGATGTCCTAGGCGGGGCGTGCCTGGCAGCTGGAGTGGTACTGCTGATGTGGTGGCGATTCCGGAAGATATGCCTTATGGAGAATGCTGCTCGGAAGCCTCTTCGGCGGGCAAAGGCTTCGCGACGCCTGCAAGCAGGAGAGCGAGCAGAATAGGCGCCCCGATGGCCAGCAAGGCCAAGTGGATTCCTGTGTGGTCGCCGAGGTAGCCCAGGAGCGGCGGTCCAGCAAGGAACGCGATGTAGCCGATGGTGGAAACCACGGACACGCGGGCCGCGGCATGCTTGGGGTCGTCCGCCGCGGCTGACATGCCCATGGGGAATGCCAGGGCAGCACCGATACCCCACAGTGCGGCGCCGACACCGGCCAGGATCACATTGCCGGCGAACACGAACAGCGCCAGGCCCACTGCGGCTGCTGCCATGCTGGCCCGGAGGACGCTGACCCGGCCAAACTTGTCGATTGCCTTCCCTCCCAGGAACCTCATGATGGTCATCGCAAGAACAAAGAGCGCAAACAGCAGCGCGCCCGTGGACTCGGATGCGCCGAGACCATCCACGGCAGCCTTGGCGATCCAGTCATTGCCCGCACCCTCAGTGAGGGTGGCACCCAGAACCACGACGCCGATGAGCAGCGTCCTGGCATCCCGCCAAGCCGTGGGGCCCTTCTCAGCCGGCACGCCGGCGTCGTTGGTTTCCGCAACCTGGTGCGGCAGGAAGTACTTGGGGACGGTCAGTGCAAGGGTGACGGCAATGGCAGCGATAACCAGCAGGTGTTCAGGGAGCCCAACGCCAAGCTGGGAAAGGCCGGCGCCGATCAACGCACCCAGAAAGGCGCCACCTGAGAATGCTGCGTGGAACTGCGGCATGATGGTGCGCTTGAGACGGTGCTCGACATCCGCGCCTTCAATATTCTGGGCCACATCCCACAGGCCGATACCGATGCCGAAGAAGAACAACGCAACGGCCGTTGCTGGAACCGACGCGGCCATCAGCGAGAAAGCAATGGCCGCACCCGCGGCCCCCGCCACGATTCCCGCTACCCGGACCGTGTTCGCGGTGCCGATCCTGCCTACCACCCAGCCTGCCGACGGCAGAGCCAGCAAGGACCCGACCGCGGTGCAGAGCAGCAGGGTGCCCATCTGGCCGGATGTCAGGCTGAGAGCTTCAGTGACGGCCGGGATGCGCGCAGCCCAACTGGCGAAGACCAAACCATTCATGCCGAAGATCAGGAAGGTCGCCACCGCCGCGGCGTTGACGCTTTTGGTGCTTTTGATGCTGGTGGTCATGCAATCACAACTTCCACGGAGAGTTTGGTGAGCCGGGCAAGATCTTCGGGGGATGGCTTGAGGTCTGTCACGATCACGTCCACGGTATCCATGGCTGCCACCAAGGCCACCGCGCTGGCATTCCATTTGCTGCCTGACGAGGCCACGATGACCCGGGCCGCGGATTCCAGGCCCGCGCGCTTCACTGCAGCATCATCAAGATCGTGGGCCAGCAGGCCGTCTTTGAGGTTCAGCGCGCAAGGGGTCACGACGGCGGTGTCGAACCTCAGCGAGCGGATGTTGGCTTCGGTCATGGGTCCCCGGAAGGATTGCTCGCCCGGCACAAGGCTGCCTCCGGGGAGGATGAGCTCAGGTGTCCGACCGGATGCGTTGGCCGTCAGGGCCTCCACACTGTGCAACGACATGGGCATTACCGTGAGCTCGCGATGACTGAACCGGCGCGCAATTTCAGTGGCCGTTGATCCGCTGTCCAGCCACACATGGGCCCTGTCCTTGATGAGCTGGTCAACAACGCCGGCGATGCGCGTCTTGGCTTGGTGGTCTTCCAGCTCGCGCTGACCGTAGCCGGGGTTGTCTCCGCGTGCCAGCAAGCTGCGGGCACCACCATGGACGCGCTTCAGGACTCCATGTGCCGCAAGGACTTCCAAGTCCCTGCGGATGGTGGCACCCGAGGCTCCCGTAGCTTCCACGAGTTCTTCAACGGTGGCTTCTTCGCGTGTGCGCAGCAGCTCGCCTATGAGCCGGTGGCGGTCAGCAGTTCCCATGATTCAACCGTAACAAGAAATGCTCACTTAATCATCATGAATGATCATTTACTCACCAACGCTCTCTCACCGTTAGTGGCTAAAGGGTCCGACGCTCTCTCACCGTTAGTGGCTAAAGGGTCCGACGCTCTCTCACCGTTGGTGGCTTAAAGCGGAACGCTCTCGCAGCCAGTGCGAGAGCGTTCGCGGAAAAGTACCGAAAGGTGAGAGAGGGTCCGTGGTTAGCGGGCGCGCTCCACGCGCTTCTCGTCCCAGACTGGTTCCTCGGATTCATAGACCTTGCCGTCAGAACCAAAGATGAGGAAGCGGTCAAAGGACTTGGCGAACCAGCGGTCGTGCGTGACCGCCAGGACGGTGCCTTCGAAGGAGTCGATGGCACGCTCCAATGCCTCACCCGAGTGCAGGTCCAGGTTGTCGGTCGGCTCGTCCAGCAACAGAAGAGTCGCACCGGACAGCTGCAGGAGCAGGATTTGGAAACGTGCCTGTTGGCCACCGGACAGCGACTCGTACTTCTGCTCGGACTGACCGGCCAGGCCATAAGAATCAAGGGCGCCGGCTGCGGCCTCACGGGCGAGCCCGGACCGGTGCTCGTCGCCTCGATGCAGGATCTCCAGCAGGGTTCGGCCCAGGAGGTCGGGACGGACGTGGGTCTGCGCGAAGAACCCGGGCCGGATGCGGGCGCCCAGTTTCACAGTCCCTTCGTGCGGTACTTCCGCGATCACGACGTCGGACACCGGCAGGTGCTCCCGCTCGGGATCGGTGCCACCGGTGGCCAGCAGGCGCAGGAAGTGGCTCTTCCCTGAACCGTTCGATCCCAGCACGCCAACGCGGTCGCCAAACCAGATCTCGGTCGAGAAAGGCTTCATGAGACCCGTCAGTTCAAGCTTCTGGGCAACGACGGCCCGCTTGGCTGTACGGCCGCCCTTCAGCCGCATCTTGACGTTCTGCTCGATCGGCAGTGCCTCAGGCGGACCAGCCTCCAGGAACTTGGCAAGGCGGGTCTGCGCTGCCTGGTACCTGTTGGCCATGTCGGAGCGGAACGCGGCCTTGTTCTTGTACATATTGACGAGTTCCTTGAGCTTGATGTGCTCCTCGTCCCAGCGTTTCCGGAGTTCCTCAAAACGGGCGTTGCGATCGGCACGAGCCTCGACGTAGGTCCCGAAGCCGCCACCGTGGATCCATGCTGATGCGCCATTGATACCGGGCTCCAGCGTGACGATGCGGCTGGCCGCGTTGTTGAGCAGCTCGCGGTCGTGGCTGATGAACAGCACGGTCTTCTTGGACTCGTTGAGCTTGCTTTCCAGCCAGCGTTTGCCGGGAACGTCCAGGTAGTTGTCCGGTTCGTCGAGGAGGAGAAGCTCATCCGGGCCGGCGAACAGGGCTTCCAGGACCAGGCGCTTCTGCTCTCCACCGGACAGGGTGGAGGCGCGGCGGAACTGCGCTTTATCGAACGAGATCCCCAAGGCTGCCATGCAGACCTCGTCCCAGACGGTCTCGAGGTCGTAGCCGCCGGCATCTCCCCAGTCCACGATCGCCTGCGCGTACTTCATCTGGGTGGGTTCGTCATCGTGCTCCATCATGGCGAGCTCGGTTTCCTCCACCGCCTTGGCAGCTGCTGCGAGGCCTGCCTGGGCCGTGGACACCAGAAGATCGCGGACCGTGGATTCGTCGCGGACCTGACCCACAAACTGCCGCATGATCCCCATGTTCCCCGAGCGTCCAACAACACCCTCATCCGGCGTGAGGTCACCGGAGATGATCTTGAACAGCGTGGTTTTGCCCGTTCCGTTGGGCCCGATCAGCGCCGTCTTGGTGCCGTCGGGGACCTTGAAGGTCACGCCGTTGAGCAGTTGGGTGCCGTCGGAGAGAAAGTAGTCGATGCCGGAAACGTCAATATGGGCCACGTTTCAATCCTCCCACGGCGCGGTATCAGTGCTCGACGGCGGTGCTTGGTGCCGCCGTCAGGCCCTGTCAGCCTGCGGCAGTAAGGAACGACTTCAACAGAGGTCCACTGGTTGTTGCGCCCAGTCCGCCGTCTTCAACGAACACTGCAACCGCCAAATCCCCGTGCGTGGCCACAATCCAGGCGTGCGTCTTGGGCGGGTTCTCATTGCCGAATTCGGCCGTGCCCGTCTTGGCCCCCACAGGGGTGCCCGGAACCTGCGCGAGGAAGCCGGCGTGACCTGATGTCACCACCGCACGCATCATGTCGGCCAGCGCAGCGGCTTCTTCTTTGGTGATTGGTTTGGTGGATGCCGGGGCAACGCTTGCCGGATCCGACTCGGACGACGGCGATGCGGTGCCACTCTCCGTGGGGGTTGCAGCAGCGCTGGGGTTCTGTGCTGCATCAGCGTTGAGGACCAACTGTGGAGAAACAGGAGCGCCGTTGGCAACTGAGGCGGCCATGACCGCCGCTGAGAGTGGCGAGAAGAGCACCTTGCCCTGGCCGATCATGGAAGCGGCGTGCTCGGTGCCTTCGGCGGCGCCTGGGACGGAGCCCAGGAAAGCGTCGGCGCCAAGCTTGGGAGCCTCCACAGCCACACCCAGAGCTTGGGCGGCTGCCTCAAGTTGATCCTGGCTGACTGTCTCGCGGGCATTGATGAAAGCCGTGTTGCAGGAATGCGCAAACGCATCACGCAAGGCGACGGAACCAAGCGAGGATTCAGGGTAGCCCTCGGCATTCTTGAACGTGCGGCCGTCGACAGTCAGCGTGGACGGGCACTCCACCTTGGAATCCGGGGTGGCACCGTTGCGGAACATCGCCAGGGAATCAACAATTTTGAAGGTTGATCCTGGAGCGTACTGGCCCAAGAGTGCAGTGTTGTAACCGTTGCTGCCCGGACCGGAGGCGGCCGCCAGAACCGCACCGGTGGATGGCTTGAGGGCGACGATAGCTGAAGCGGGTCCTACACCAGCCAGCGTCTCTTCAGCGAGCTGCTGCAGTTTCAGGTCCAAGGTTGTTTTAAGCGTTGTTCCGGGTGCGGGAAGGGAGGAGAAGAAAACCTTCGTGCCGGGAGTCTCTCCCTCAGCCTTCGCCTGGGTACTGGCAATGACCTCCACGCCGTCCTTGCCGCGCAGCAAGGAGTCGTACTTCTGCTGCAGACCGCCCGTTCCCGTGGTGTCACCGGCCCGCAAAGCTCCGTTGGACTTCTCTATCTGCTCTGCACTGGCCTGGCCAACGCTGCCCAACAAGGCACGCGCAAAGGTCCTGGTGGGAGCAAGCGCCATGGAATCCAGGATGCTCACGCCGCCGGGGATGGCATTGATCTTTGCTTCTGTGATGTCCGCGGTGTAGGCGCGGAGAACAAGGCCTTCCACAAAGGCTTGCGGCCCGGAGGCAGCAACCTGCTTGGCGTACTCCTCTGCTTCCAGTCCTAGGAGCGCCGCCATGGCACGCGCGGAAGCATCCGCCTGGTCGGCAGGAACCTTGGTCTTGTCGATGCCAACCCGGAAAACCGGCCGGTCCTCCACAATCGGGGCGTCACCGGCGCCCAGGATCTGGCCGCGCTGGGCAGGGACAGTCTTGACGGAGAGAGTCTCGCCATCGGAGAGCTGCGGCGCCAGCAGGCCCGGATTCCATTGAACGGCCCACTTGTCTCCGGACTTCTTGAGGGTGGCGTCGGAGGTGTACTCCCACTTGGCCGAGCCAATGTTCCAGCTGTAGTTCAAGGGGAAAGTGGCGGTGTCGCCGTCGAGCTTTACATCGCCCGACTGCACCGATGGCTTGGCATCAAGCCCTCCGAAGACGGCCTTCAGTTCGTCGTTGGCCGCGGCAGCGTCCTTGCCGGCAACGGCGAGCGAACCAACGTCGAGCGCCGACAGCGATGAGGCGAGCTGCTTGGCTGCTCCCTCCGCACCGGCGCGGCCGTCATCACAGGCGGTGAGAGAGCCAGCCATCACGAGCGTTACCAGACCAAGGACCAAACCCTGCTGCATTTTCATTTTCCCCATTTGCGACATTATGCCCCGTTCCCCTGACAGTTTCTTGTTGTGCCCGGCAAACGGACAGCCGCCGCTTGCCACCTGGGGAACAGGCAGCAAACGACGGCTGTCAGGACAAGCTGCTTACGGTGCGCAGGTGAACTTGGCATCACCCCACACGCCGTGCGCGCCGTTGATGGAACCCGATGGATCCACTACCAGCTCCACGTACGCTGCACCGGTCAGATCCACGGACACGGATTCCGGAGCGAACCCGGGCGTGTAGGTGCGCGACTGGTATTTATTCACACCATCGGCGTTGACCTTGAAGATGATATTGCCGCCGAACCCACTTTCAAGCCCCACCTGGGACTTGAAGGACGTGCATTTGCCGCCCAGGTAATAGGTGATCCTGGAGGCAGCGTGAACGCCAAGTCCCTTGGTGAAGACGGGCTGCTGACCGGTGGCCGGATCGGTGTAGTTGATGGCCAACGCCTTGTCCGGAGACGACGCCGAGTCCTTGTTCGCCACGTTCTTGCCGATCACACCGTAACCGTTAAGCGCCTGGACCCAAGGGGTTTCTGAGGCGTACACCGAGCCGTGCGGAACGTCCGGAAGAGGCTGCGAAGTCACCTTCCAATCAAAGAACTTCACCCGCGTCTCGGTGGGCAAGGTGACGGAGGCCAGTTCTTTGGTGGGGTTGAGCCGGACAGTGTTGGAGAACGCCTGGTACTTGTACTGCGTGTACTCCGGCGACGGACCGTTGGCGTTGTTCCGGCCCAGCTCCGAGACCGCAAGCACGGCCCCGTTCAGTACCGAAGGCTGCAACCAGTTGGGGAAGAAAATGGGTTGTTTTTCCATGCTTCCATCGGCATATGTCAGGGTGAGTATGGGACTCGTACCGTTGCCCACGGCGGCTGATCCGAGGACAGCCAGGTGCGTGCCCTTGCCTTTGACGGCGATGGTCTGCGCGGAGAGCGCCACCGAGTTGGGGACGTCAGGGCCCACCGCCGGCCATGTGTAGTCAACCTGCGTTGGCTTACCGGCGTCCACCGTCACTGTGCTGCCGGGCCGGACACCGCCTGCCGGAACCGTGGCAGCAGCCAGCTGCTCGGCGGCGAAGGTGGCGCCTCCGCCGTCGAAGTTTCCGGTGGCCTTGCCGGCCACGGTGGTGACGGACACGGTGTTGTATGCGGCTGCCAAGGAACCGTAGGCGACATAGATCTGGTTGCCGCCGGTTACGGACTGACTGGATCCGGATGCAGCGTACGACGCCGATACCCGCACGGTCTGTTGGCCCGCCTTCGCGCTGGTCCCCGGCTTGATAACGAATGTGGCTGTTGCAGTAGCGCCACCTTCCACCTTGGCGGCGGTTGCACCGGAGGAAGAGACCACCGTCCAGCCATCGGGGAGAACCGGGGTCAGGACCACATTGGTTTTGGCCTTGGTTCCGGTGTTCACGAAGGCCGCGGTCACCGTGGTCTCCTGGTCCTGGAAGACCTGCTGGCCAGTGGTCACACGGACTTCGGCGGCAGTTTCTTCCTGGCTCTTGCCTCCCAGGGGACCCGCTTGCTGGAGCTGAACCGTGGCGGACTGGTTGGAAGCAATGGAGCCCGTCTTCACCCAGATGGTGCCATTATTCGCCTCGTCGAAGTACCAGCCGGTTGCTGCTGCGGCGTAGGCAGCCTGGGTGGAGTGCTGGGCCAGCTTGGTGCCGCCGATCTTGACATCCTTGGGTGCTGCGCCGGCGTGGACTTTCAGTTCGTAAGGACGGGCCGCAGCCTTACCGGTGTATTCGCCCTTCCGTTCGCCGATGGAGACCTTGACGCTGCTGTTGCCCTTGCCCGGAGCGTCCACTGCGAACACCTGGCTGGACGATTTTCCGTCTTTGAATTCGCGGGTGACCTTGTCATCCTCGTAGAGCGTGAAGCTGTCCTGGCCTTGAGCGTAAACGTCCAAAGTGATCATGGAATCTTCCGGAACCAAAGATGCGTTGCGGGCCACAATGCCTTGCGGGATCACCGCTCCAGCACGGACGAACACCGGCAGCTTATCCAGCGGCGCGTTGTAGCCGTTCAGGATCTGGCCGCCCTGGTAGAGCTTGCCGGTCCAGTAATCCACCCACTGCTGGCCCGCCGGGAGGAATATCCCGTTGCGGACATCGGTCTGGGTAAAGACCGGTGCCACCAGGAAATCGGAGCCCAGCATGAACTGGTTGTTTGCCTCGGCACCGTAGGACCACTCTTGCTCGGGGAACTCGAGGGCCATGGACCGCATCATCGAGACACCACTGGTGGACGACTCCTGGGCCAGCGTGTAGATGAACGGCATGAGTTGCTGGCGGAGCTGCAGGTACTGGCGGTTGATGGCCGTAGCTTCGTCACCGTAGAGCCAGGGACGCTTGTCAGTGGCTGCCCAGCCGGACATGGAGTACAGCGCCGGAGCGAAGGCCTTCCACTGGAGGTCGCGGACGTAGGACTCGGGGGAGCCGCCGAAGATGCCGTCGACGTCGCCCGTGGTGAATGCCAAACCCGAGTTCCCGGCGCCGGTGAGGGCCGAGACCTGCCAGCGGACGGCGTCGAGGTTTCCGGAATGGTCTCCCGTCCACTGCATGCCGCAGCGCTGGGAGCCGGCCCATCCCTCCACCATCAGCGAGGTGCCGCGGGCGTTCGAGTACTGTTCGATTCCACCGTGGGCGGCTTCGCAACCGGTGAGAGCCTGGCGGTAGCCCTGGCCAACCCACGCAACGTCCAGCTTGCGGAGCCGTACGCCGGCCTCGCCCACTTCGTATTCCTGGTTGGTCAGGGAGCGCTGCGTCCAGAGACCAACCTTGAGGTCGGTTTCTTCCTCGATGTTGCTCACTGTTTCCGGAAGTTGCTGGTATTCGCAGCCGTAGCCATCGTTGACCAGCATCCAACCCGCGGGCATGTCGTTCTCAACGAACTTCCGCGCCGTCTTGATGGCGTCAGGGGTTTTCTGCTTGGCGCCATCGGGATCGCCGTAACCGGAGGACGAATAGCCCGGGTTGGAGCGGTTGTAGCAGTCCGCGTCGCCGTATTCGAGGGCATACACCGGGGGCATCATGGGCTTGCCCGTCAACGTGGTGTAGGCGCCCAGGGACTGCTTGTAATCGCCCACGAAGTAATAGGCGTCGAAGCGCTTTTCCTCGTGCGTGGTGGTGGGTTGGCCGGCAAAGTCATAGGAGCCGCGGGCAAACGTGTCGCGCAGGACGCCGTAGCCCTTGGAGGACATGTAGTACGGCACTGCATTGGGGTAGCCGTCGTCGTCCCAGTCGAAGTTCTTGGCGATGTTGATCAGTGCACCGGTGTGGACGGAGCGGCCATTCTGCATGCCGCCGCCGATGAACTGTTCGCCGTCCTGCTGGACGAGGTGCTGTGTTGCCGAGTTCGCGCCGAACGTGATGGGCGCTGACTCTTCCAGGACCAAAGACCCGTCTGCCCGCACAACGCGGAGCTGGGTGGTGGCCTTGTTGATCTCAACGCTGATCTTGGCAGTCTTCAGGACCAGCCAGTCGCCGTCAGTGACCGTCGGAGCGACACCGGGGAACTTGTCTTTGCCCACCACAATGTTGGCTGTCCGGGCGGGGTCGCCTTGGTCCGTATTGGCGGGATCCGTGAACTTTCCGCTGGGATCGGCTTCCAAACGGAAGTTGCCGTCGTCCAGGAACGTCACCCGAATGGCGCCCTTATCAGTGGAGAGGTCGACGACGTTTCCGGACTGGGTGAAGCTCGTCACCGCTCCCAGGGGTGCTCCGGCGGCATCGACAGGTACTTCGGGGGTGACGGCTTTGACGGCCGCGGGATCACCCGGAGCGGCATTCGCGGCCGCTGTGAAGGTCAGTGCGGGAATGGCTCCCGCGAGAAGGAGGGAGGCAAGGCCGAGTGACGCGGCCTTCCTGGCCAAGGAACCTTTTTTGGTGCGTCCGGAGCTGATGGGGGCAGCTCCGGACAGACCCAAGGAGGGTGCGGACATGTGGGGCCAACTTTCGACGAGTGACATTTTATGATCTAACTCATAGCGAAACGTGCACTAATCGTCACTGCTTACGGGCAAAAGGTCAACCGTTTAACCAAAATTGCTTACCCCAGTGAGTCGCAACCAAGGCCGTTTTGGCGCTCAAAACGGCACTAATGCCACCTGGGTTGGGTCGGGAGTCAGCGCCCGCGGATGATCCTGCGTTGGGTGGCGACGGCGATGGCCGCCGTCCTGTTGTCAACGCCGAGCTTCGAATAGATATGCACCAAATGCGTCTTCACCGTGGCCTCGGAGATGAAGAGTTGCTTGGCCATGGCCCGGTTACTCATCCCGGTGGCCAGAAGTTCCAGCAGTTGCACTTCCCTTCCGCTCAAAGCCGGCGAGGGGTTGCGGATCCGCCCCATGAGCCGGGCCGCAACCTCCGGGGCCAGCGCCGTTTGCCCGGCGGCCGCGGATAGGACAGCCTGCCGGATCTGCTCCGGAGGCGCGTCCTTCAACATGTAGCCACTCGCGCCGGCCTCCACTGCAGCAAGAATGTCGGCGTCGGTGTCGTAGGTGGTCAGAATCAGGACAGGCGGCGGGGGAGTCCCGGCCTCGCCCGCCTTGATCTTCTGCGTGGCTGTGACACCATCCATGCCGGCACCCATCTGCAGGTCCATGAGAACCAGATCCACAGGTTCACCCAGCGTGTGCAATTTGCCCAGCTCAAGCAACGCTGCATCACCGTCCTCAGCTTCGGCCACAACCGTGACGCCCGGGAAGTCGGCCAGCATCGCCCGGAGTCCCGCCCGGACCACCGGATGATCGTCCACCAAGAGGACACGGATGTCACTCACGGCGCACCTTCCTCCGCAGGTAAGGGCACTCGAATGGCCACCACAGTCCCCTCGCCCGGCGCGGACTCGATTTCGAGACCGCCGTCCAGCGTAGCCAGCCGCTCGCGCAAACTCAGCAGCCCGACGCCGGTGCCGTCACCACGCGCTGTACCTGCCGCCGTCGACGGTTCGAAGCCTATGCCGTCGTCGAAAACATCCAGCGTCACCTCCGCACCGAGGAAGGACAAAGTCACGACGACGGCCCGCGCCTTGGCGTGCGCCCACACGTTCGCGAGGGAGGCCTGGGCGGCCCGGAGCAGGGTGGTCTGGTAAGTGTTGGGCAACTCCACAGGCGTACCAACCAGTTCGAAGCGGCAACGCAGCGTGGTCCCCCGGGCAGCGGCCTCGGTCTCGGTCTTTTCGCAGAGCCTCCGCAGCGTGTCCACCAGTCCAGACTGTTCAAGGTCCGGAGAGCGAAGGCCGCGGACAAAGCTGCGGGCTTCCGCCAGGTTTGCTGAAGCAGTGTCCTGGACAATCCTCAGGCGCTCCTTGGCGGCCTCAACATCACCGCTTTCCAACGCATTCTCGGCAGACCTGCCCATCAGGACAATGCTGGAGAATCCTTGCGCCAGGGTGTCGTGGATCTCGCGGGCCAGCCGTTCGCGCTCTGCCAGCACACCGGCGTCGTGCTGGGTTTGCGCAAGTTCCGCGCGCGTCCGGCGAAGGTCGTCGGCCACCACCCGTTGGTTCTCCGCCTCCAGAAACAGTGCCCGGTACGCCAGACCGGTGACCACTGCGAACCCGGCTCCGAACACCGGGCCCAGGACCATAGCGAGCTGCAGTCCACCGTCGGCCGAGCCGCGGCTGTGGAACCACAAGGCGCCGATCAGAAGAGCGGTGCTCAGCGCAATCGCCGGCAAGGCTAAACGCCGGGGGAGCAGGTGGAGTTGCAGGAAGAACAACGGGAAGGCCACCCAGGCGAAGTCGCCGCTGACCAGCAGAAGCAGCAGCCACAGCAGCATGACGGCGCCCAGCCACCAGCCGGCATAATGCGTCGGGTTGAACCGCGCGGGATCACCGGCGTGGCGCTTCTCAAGGATGGTCCCGGCGAGATAGACCAGTGCCAGCAAGGCGGACAATCCCAACCCGGCCACGACGGCCACAGTTGAAGGACTCCCAGCTGCGCCCACTCCCGCCAGTAACCGAGTAACGGCCACCAGCAACAACGCCGCAAAACCAACGTGCAGGCACACTCGCAGCACGCGGAGGATGGTGGCGGCGCCGGTGGGGGACTGCATGCCTCCCAGCGTATCGCCGGCACGCTCCCGGACCCCTCACATTCACTGCCTCGACGCCTGAATCAACCATTTGGATGATCAGCGGATCCATCCCATGGATTCAGGGAATCCATCCGCCTCCCGATGCCTGGAAGGTCCTTCGCCGGAAGAGTTGAAAGTGCCGGGATCAAGCCCGCACCCAACCGAAGGAATCCGATGTTTCTCGCCATTCGCGACATCCGTTTCGCCAAGGGCCGCTTCGCTCTCATGGGCAGCGTCGTCGCCCTGATCACTTTGCTGCTGGTGATGTTGTCAGGGCTGACGGCCGGCCTGGGCAACCAGTCGACGTCGGCCATTGAGGCATTGCCTGTTCAGCAGATCGTTTTCGGCGCACCCGCCGGCGCTGATCCCAAGGCGTCCTATACCGAGTCGGAAGTTTCCACGGCGCAACTCGAAACGTGGCGGGAGCAGCCGGGCGTCAGCTCCGCTCAGGCACTGGGGATCAGCCAATCCCGGCTCCAATCCATCGGTGCCGGAGGGACTGCAAGCGGGACAACCAACGTGGCCGTTTTTGGCGGGGCTCTCTCTCCCGTCGCTGTGGAGGATGGGACCGTTGTGGTCAGCGAATCCGTGGCCAAGGACTTGTCGTCGGCAGCCGGCAGCCGTGTCCGGGTTGGCGGGACCGATCTGACCATCTCAGCGGTTGTTGAGGACCAGTGGTATTCACACACCGGCGTCGTCTGGACCACGCTGGACACCTGGCGGTCCATCGCGCATGCGACACCGGGCACTGCCACGGTTCTGGCCGTAACGCACGACGCCGGGGCCTCCTTGGACATCGACGCCGCCAACGCGGCAGCGGGCACGGTCAGCTTGGACCGGGTGGGTTCTTTCCAGGCTTTGGCTTCCTACAAGAGCGAGAACGGATCACTCATGCTCATGCAGGCATTTCTTTACGGCATCTCGGCGTTGGTGATCGTGGCCTTCCTGACGGTATGGACCGTGCAGCGAACCCGCGATATCGCGGTGCTCAAAGCGCTGGGTGCGTCCTCCGGCTATGTGTTGAAGGACGCCCTGGCCCAGGCGGCTTTGGTGTTGCTGGCCGGCGCTGCCGTTGGCGGTTCATTGGGACTTGCCGGGGGACTTTTCGCAGCCCAGGCCGCTCCATTCCTCATCACACCCCTCACCACGCTGGTGCCATTCGCGGGAATTCTGATCCTTGGCCTGGCTGGAGCGGTACTCGCGGTTCGCAAGGTCACCAAGGTAGATCCTTTGCTGGCCCTCGGCGGCAACTAATACTGACATTCCTGGAAAGGCATATACCGTGATTACCTCACTCAAGCTCGTCAACGTCACCCTCGAATACCCGGATGGCACCTCCACCCTCAAGGCTTTGGACGCCGTGAACCTTGCCGTGCACCAGGGGGAATTCCTTTCCCTGGTGGGGCCTTCTGGATCCGGCAAATCCTCCCTGCTGGCCGTTGCGGCCACACTCATCAAGCCCACGTCCGGACTGGTGCTTATCGATGGCCAGGATGTCTCCGCCCTGACGGAGGCTGAACGCACAGCGTTGCGTCGGGACAAGGTGGGCATCATCTTCCAGCAGCCCAACCTGCTGCCGGCACTGACCGCCGTCGAGCAGTTGGTGATCCGTGAGCACTTGCGCGGCAACTCCGTCAAGGACGCGCGCACCAAGGCCGAAGAGCTGCTGGATGTCGTGGGGCTGTCCGGCGCTACGCACAAGCGGCCACACCAATTGTCCGGCGGCCAGCGACAGCGCGTGAACATCGCGCGGGCGCTCATGGGCAGCCCCTCGGTGTTGCTGGTGGACGAGCCGACCGCTGCGCTGGATCACCAGCGAAGCGAGTCTGTTGTCCGGCTGCTGCGGCAGGTCACGGACGAGTTCCGGACGGCAACTGTCATGGTCACGCATGACACCGAGTATCTGCCCCTCACGGACGCGGTCGCATCCATGCGGGACGGCCGGATCAGCGGCGCGGCAGTCCCGGCCGCCCAACCCAACTAGACGCCCACAACAACCAGACGCCCGACCCTACCCTGGAACGGCAGCGGGCGTGTGAGCCGTCCAACGCGCTCTGCTGTCCTCAATTGGGGGAGCCGAGGAGGGACTCGTCCTGTGCGTCGTCGTACGCGTCGCGGGCTTCGAGGATGGTGGGAACGTGGCTCTCCGCCCATTCGCGAAGCATCGACAACGGCTGCAACAGGGACTCGCCCACCGCGGTCAGTTCGTAGTCCACCCGCGGCGGCACCTGCGCATGCACAGTGCGGGTAATGAGTCCGTCCCGCTCCAGGGCGCGCAGCGTCTGCGTCAACACCTTGGGCGTCACCACGCTGACCATCTTGCGAAGCTCGGAGAAGCGAACAGGCCCGTCACCGAGGACTTGGATCACCAAGGAGGCCCACTTGTCACCGATTCGCTGAAAGATCACACGCGAAGGGCAGTTGGGGTCCAGGATGTTGGCCGGGAGGTCTTTAGTATCCATGAGGTAACTAGGTTCCTTTGAAGCTATCAGTATCCAATAGATACCTTTGTTGTATTGCAAGGATAGCAACCCTAAGGAGAGCAATGAAAATCGCAGTCTACGGCGCAACGGGCATGGTCGGCAGCCAGATCGTCAACGAATCCATCACCCGCGGCCACCAGGTCACGGCCATCTCACGTCAGGGCGCCGAGGTTCCCGGAGCCGCCGCGCAGGCCGCTGATCTGGCTGACGGCCAGGCCTTTGCCTCCATCGCAAAAGACCACGACGTCGTTGTGCTGGCTACGGGCCCCAGCCGCACCGGCGGCGACCACGGAGAATGGCTCGACGCCATGGCCACCGCCTACAGCAACGCTGAGGGAACCCGCCTGATGATCGTCGGCGGTGCCGGCACCCTGGAGATCAATGGCGTCCGCCTGCTCGATTCCCCGGATTTCCCGGAGGCGTACAAGGCCGAGGCCACCACGGCCGCCAAGGCATTCGAAGCAGTGAAGCAGACCCCGGAGAACATCGACTGGACCGTCCTGGCCCCCGCACCGATGATCCAGCCCGGTGAGCGGACTGGCGAGTACACCGTGGCCAAGGATTCACCGGCCGGCAACAGCATTTCTACGCAGGACTACGCTGTGGCCATGCTGGATGAAATCGAAACCCCGGCATACCGCCGCGCACGCTTCACCGCCGCAAACTAGGGCCGAACTACAACTCCAGGCCCAGCCCGGGTACCCGTACGTTAAATATGTCCTTTAGCGCATATTTTGCCGCGTGGTATCCGGGCATTCCTGTCACTCCTGGCCCGGGCGGGGTTGACGACGAACACAAATAGACCCCGGGAAGGGGAGTTCGCCACGGGACGTTGGAGACCACAGGCCGTTGTACCAGTCCGCGGAGGTCCAATATCCCCGCGCTGAAGTCGCCACCTACATAGTTCTCGTTGTATTCCGCCAGTTGGGCCGCCGTCGTGGTCTGTGAAGCAACCACCACATCGCGGAACCCAGGTGCGTATCGCTCAATACGCGCCGTGACGGCCTCAGCCATATCCACGGTGGAATTGGCGGGAACGTGGCAGTAGGACCAGAGGACGTGGCGGCCTTCCGGTGCGCGTGTCGGGTCCAGCAAGGACGGTTGGGACACCAGAACGTAGGGATCGGTGGGGTGTTTGCCCATGGCCACCAGATTCTCGGATTCGGCCATAGCCATCCGTGAGCCGCCCACATGCACGGTTCCTGCCATCGCCAATCCTGGGTCCAGCCATGGAACGGGCCCGGACAAGATGAAGTCCACTTTGCAGGCCGCATTACCAAACCGGAATGTTTCCAGTGCCCGGCGGTAGTTGTCGGGTAATTCCGTCCCGCCAATTCGCGCCAGGGTTGGCGGAGCCACGTCCAGCAGAACAGCTTTCGCGGGCCGGATCTGCTCCAGCGAATCCACCCGCTCGCCAACATGGATGGTTCCGCCATGTGCTGTCAGGTCATCCGCCATGGCTCGTGCAATGGACATGGAGCCGCCCACCGGCACTGGCCAGCCACCGGCATGGGCCAGGACGCTGAGCAGGAGTCCGGCGCCGGTTGAACTGAGGGCGGGTTGCGAACCAAGCGCGTGCGACATGACGCCCGTCAGTAGTGCCGGAGCGGCTTCTTCCCGGAACCGCCTACCCCACAGTGGGGTGCCCTGATCCAAGGTGGCCAGCCCGAACCTCAGGGCAGCCAACGGATCCTTCGGGATTCGCAGCAGTTGGTTGGAGGTAAAGTCCACCACCCCGGTCACGCGTGCCAGCAGTGGCTCCATGAGCCGCCGGTACGCCGGACCATCTACGCCCAGTCCAAGCACCGTCCGCTCCAGCGACTGGTAGGCAAGCGCCGCACCGCCATCATCCAGAGGGGTGCCGTGCTGGACTTCGGGAACCCTCAGGTCAATTCGCCGGGAAAGCTCAAAATCGCGGAAGAACGGCGACGCCAGGGCCATGGGGTGCACCGCGGAACATACGTCGTAGAGGTATCCGGGTTCCATCAGCTCGCGGGTTCGCGAACCACCGCCGATCGCATCAGCAGCCTCGTAGACGTGGACATCCAGGCCGGCGCGGGCCATGACAACTGCCGCAGCCAGTCCGTTGGGACCAGCCCCGACGACGGCGACGTCAGCCATCGCTGTCCACCTCCGCCCGCCGGGCTGCTTGGGTTTCGGCGGTCCTCACGGCAGCCGCGGGTCGCCACGGCAGCACCGACAGCGAGGGCCGCAAGAGGTCGATCCGGAGCCAATCCCGGGCACCATCGAAGGGCCCGCCATGAGGATCGTCGTCGCCATACATACGCAGCGGGTCCTGGGCCGGATTCCAGATGTCCATGACTACGCGCGCCATAAGGTAGGCGGTGGCTGTCATATGCAACCCAACGGCCAGGACGTAGTAGGACATGTCGATGTTGTGCTGGACAGAGCCACCACTGGTCGCTTGGCCGAGGTACATCCAGACGGCAGCCCAGTGCAATCCTTCAGCGGCCTGCCAGATGAGGAAGTCACGCCAGCGTGGCCGGGCCAAGGCAAGGAGGGGAATCAGCCAGATGACGAATTGGGGCGAGTAAACCTTGTTGGTGAGGATGAACGCGGCAACAATCAGGAAGGCCAGTTGGGCGATTCGGGGGCGCCGCGGAGCACATAGCGTCAAAGCACCAATCAGGGCGCAGGCCAGGATGAACAGGTATAGCGCCAGCGAGTTGATGGTTGCGGCATTCATCTGCATCCACTGGAGGCGGTCAGCCACGAGGTTGTAGGCAAACCAAGGAGAGCTGTACCCGGCAGGGCGGTCCTGGGTGAATTCGAAGAAGTAGCGCCACCCCGAGGGATTGAGGGCGGCGATAGGCAGGTTGACGGCCAGCCAGGACGCTACGGCTGCTCCGGTAGTCGTCAGGAACGTCCGGAGTTTGCCACTACGCAGGGCCAGCACCAGCACGGCACCAAGGATCAGGACAGGATAGAGCTTGGTGGCCGTACCCAATCCGATGCACACCCCGGACAGGATCAGTTTGTCCTTCGAGAAGAAATACATCGCCAGGGCGAGCAAGCCCACCGCCCACATATCCCAGTTGATGAAACCGGCCAGAATGATTCCGGGTGCCACGGCCACCATGGCTGCGTCCCATGGTCGACGCTTGTTGATCCGCGCTGTCAGGAGGACCGTGACAATCCAGACGGCAACGATCAGGGTTGCGTTGATGTCGAAATAGCCCAGAATCCGTTCGCTGCCAAGACCCTGGCCAGGCACCATCAGCGCCGTGATGCCCGCAATGATCCCCATCAGTACGGGGTACTCGAACAGACTGCCCTGGCTGAAGAAAGGAAAGACGCCATTCCCCAGACCGCGATTTTTGAAGAGTTCGGGGAAATCGGAGTAGCAGGTGGCGTAAAACTGCCCGGGTGTCTCCCAACCGTTCACCCTGCAGTAGTCCTTCACCAGAACTGCAAGCAGCGCTGCGATGACGGTGAGGATGATGAGGACGCGTTCAACAGTGAATGGTCCAGGGGAGATCTGTCCGGGAGAGGAATGCTTCCCCAGCGGGCCGCCTACGAGCTCCGTGAAATTGCGAAGCAGGGAGTCGCTGCGGCTGGGAACCACAAAGCGGGCACGTTTTTGCGGCCGGTGCGGCTTCGTCTCCTGCATGGATCGAGCTTACCGTCATGCTCGGAGTTACAGCATCAGGGGGTTATAGCCTGAGAGGCAGTAAGCGAAGCATCGCTGTTAAGAGGGAGGAGCCCACGCGTAGCCGCGTGGGCTCCTTGAGGTTCAGCATGAATATGTTGCACCTGAAACTCCTTCGGAATGGCTGAAGGTCATCAGCGGATGAGTCCCATTTGGTGCAGGACAACGTAGACGTCTTCACGGCGTTGGTCGAGCAGCTGGCCATTGAACAGAGTACGGTCCTTGGGAGCATCGCTGCTCTTGTAGAAGCGCATGTCTTCGGGGCGCTTTGGCATGGTTTCACCTCCTTTCGGGGGAGTAAATCACCGGTATTTGGGCACAACAATTAGAGCCAATTGAATTCATGGGAAAACAAAGGCCAAAAAGGGCACAAATAGCCGAGGCTGATAAAAGGGGATTAAGCGGACCGATTCAGGAAACCTGGATCGTCGTGCACAATTGCGCGTGCTTCCGGCAGTCCACCCAACAAGAAGCTGGTTCCGAATTTTGGGGAAACTGCGCACCCGCGGCATGCTGCGTGGGTCCGCGCCTACAACTGACTACTCAGCCATCCGAAGAAAGAATGGCTGCCATGAACACCGCCGGCAACAGGCCGGTCCGGTAGGTCAGGAGTGGTCAGCGAGTCCAAAAATGGCGCGCATCATCAGCAGAGGCCGGGGTAGCAGTGACAGTCAACTTCCGTCCGCTAGTCAAAGTAATCATTTTCCCAACCTCCTTTTCTGGCTGAAACAGCCTGCTGTGGCATTGTCCCGGCTGACTAACCGGTGAATGCACGCCTGGTTCCCGGCGGGTCGCTCTGGGAACAAGATATAAGCTACCCCATGAAGAAGGAGTTTGACCAGCGCAATTAGCTAATTTGCCAAAAGTTTCTTGAAATTCATGTTTTAAAGACCCCAGCGGACAATTGCCGGCGTCCGCTTATCCCAACCAAGAGTGCATACCTTCGCGGTTCCAAGAATGAAGTGCCGGCCTTCGCGGGCATCCATTTCCAGCCACCGCGCCGTCAGGATGCGGGAGAAATGACCGTGTGCCACCACCAGGACGTTGTCCATTCCGGACTCAAGCACACGCCCGATGATCTTGTCCGCGCGGGCAGCTACTTCATCCAGCGTTTCCCCGTTCGGCACACCGTCGGTCCAGATGAGGTAGTCCGGGTTGTCCTTACGGATGAGGTCCGAGCTGATGCCTTCGTAGTCGCCGTAATTCCATTCGACAGCCAGCGGCTCGTGCACGGCGTCCGGGTAGCCGGCCAGTTCGGCAGTGCGGCGGGCACGGCGCAGCGGCGATGTCAGGACGAGGTCGAAGTCGATTCCTTCAAGGACCTTGCGTGCTTCAACAGCCTGCTGCTCACCTTCCACCGTCAAGGGAAGGTCCGTCAGGCCCGTGTACTGCCCGCTCTTGGACCATTCCGTTTCGCCGTGGCGAAGGATCCAGAGTTGCGGACGCGGGGAAGTCGCAGCGTTCATGAGGGCTCCTCAGTTTCGGTCAAAGGCTCGACGACGGCGGACTCGGGTTGCGCTTCCCACCATGCCAAGAGTTTCTGCTCGGCTTCCTCCGGCGAAAGAGGTCCGTGTTCCATGCGTTCCTCGAGAAGGAACTTATAGGCCTTGCCAACCACGGGACCAGGCTTGAGTCCCAGGAGAGCCATGATTTGCGCTCCATCGAGGTCAGGCCGGACTGCTGCCAACGATTCCTGCTCCAAGAGCGCCGAGATGCGATGTTCAAGGTCATCGTAGGCGAAGGACAAGCGGTCTGCCTTGCGCTGGTTACGCGTGGTGACGTCGGATCGGGTCAACCGGTGCAGGCGCTCCAGCAGGGGACCGGCGTCGGTGACGTACCGGCGGACAGCGGAGTCGCTCCAGCCTGCGTCACCATAGCCATAAAACCGCATGTGCAGTTCCACCAGGCGGGACACGGCTTTGATGGAGTCGTTGTCGAACCGCAGCGCCTTCATGCGTTTGGCGGTCAGTTTCGCACCCACCACATCATGGTGGCGGAAGCTCACCGCGCCGCCCTGTTCAAAACGTCGCGTAGCCGGCTTGCCGACGTCGTGCATCAATGCTGCAAAGCGCAGCACAAAATCGGGGCCGGGCACCGGACCGTCGGGGCCCGTTTCCAAAGCGGCAGCCTGCTCCAGCACCTGCAGTGAGTGCTGGTACACGTCCTTATGACGGTGGTGCTCGTCTGCTTCCAATCGGAGAGCGCTGACTTCGGGGAGCACGAACTCTGCCAGGCCGGTGTCCACCAGGAGATCGATCCCCACGCGCGGGTGCGTGCCGTTAATAAGCTTGACCAGTTCCTCGCGGACGCGCTCGGCGGAAATGATCTTGATCCGGTCCGCCATTTGGGACATGGCCAGCCGGACGTCGTCGTGAACCGACACGCCGAGCTGCGACGCGAAACGGGCCGCGCGCATCATGCGCAGCGGATCGTCGGAGAAAGACGCTTCAGGTGCACCGGGCGTCGCGAGCTCTGACGCGTGGAGGTCACGGACGCCACCGAAGGGATCCACGAGTTCCAGGCTGGGCAGTCGCAGCGCCATGGCATTGATGGTGAAGTCGCGGCGCAGCAGGTCGTCGGTCAGGGAGTTGCCGAACGCCACCACGGGCTTGCGGGAATCGGGGTCGTACGCCTCGGCCCGGTACGTGGTGATTTCAATTTGGAAGCCGCTCTTCTTCATTCCGATCGTGCCGAAGGCGCGGCCGATTTCCCAGAAGTTGTCCGCCCACTTCCTGATGACGGCGATGGTCTGGTCCGGCGTTGCATCGGTGGTGAAGTCGAGGTCCGGGGATGTCCTCCCCAAGAAGAGGTCGCGCACGGGTCCACCTACCAGGGACAGCTCGAATCCGGCGTCGACAAAGCGCTGCCCGAGGTCGAGCACCACCGGATCGATGGTGAAGTTAACTGAAGAGCTGTCCAATACGTGCGCCATAGTTCCTTAAGCTTGGCAGATTTTTGCGCAGCAGTGGGCCACTGTTCCATGCGAAATCAGGCATGTGTCCGCGGACCATCTCCTGCAGTACATCTTGTGGCCATGTCCCGGTCATCACTCCGGGGCAAGAGTCGTTAGAGTGGACCTCATGGCCAACCCGATCCCGAGCGCTCCTGGCAGGAGGACAAACGCACCGTTGCCGTCGGCAATCGGTGCGCACGTCGCGCCTGCCCCGCAGCACCCGGTGCAGGCCTCGCTTCCCACTGTGGAGGAAGTGTCCGCAGGCGGCGTTGTAGTAGACACGTCCGACGGCGAACTCCGGGTTGCGATCATCGCCCGCCTTAATAGGGGTGGCCGGCTTGAGTGGTGCCTGCCGAAGGGCCATCCGGAAGGCCGCGAGAACAACGAGGAAGCTGCTGTCCGCGAGATCGCCGAGGAAACCGGCATCGAAGGCAGCATCCTGGCACCCCTGGGAAGCATCGACTATTGGTTCACGGTAAGCGGCCACCGCGTCCACAAAACCGTGCATCACTTCCTGCTCCAGGCAACCGGCGGTGAGCTGACCATCGAGAACGATCCTGATCAGGAAGCCGTGGACGCCGCGTGGGTTCCCATCCAGGAACTCGCCCGCAAATTGTCCTTCCCGAATGAACGCCGCATCGCAGATTTGGCACGGGAAGTGCTGCCCGAACACCTCTGACCCGGGTACATGGGACGATAAAGGCGATGTCTGAAGCCAAAACCACCCAGTCCGTTCAATCCGGAGAAGCACGTTCCAGCGCCATCATGGCGGCAGGAACGCTCGTTTCCCGGTTCCTTGGCTTCGCCAAAACGTGGATGCTCGGCGCAGCCCTTGGCCTTGGTTCGACGGTCAATGACACGTTCATTAACGCGAACAACCTTCCCAACCTGATCTTCCTGCTGGTGGCGGGCGGCGTGTTCAACGCCGTTCTTGTCCCACAGATCATCAAGGCCAGCAAGGCTCCGGACCGCGGCGCGGATTACATCAGCCGCCTGCTGACCCTGGCCGTGCTGGTACTGCTGGCATTGACGGCATTGGTGACGCTCGCAGCGCCCTTGGTCATCGACCTCACCACGCAGGGCTACTCAGAACAGCAAAAAGCCCTGGCAGTGACTTTCGCTTTCTGGTGCCTGCCGCAGATCTTCTTCTACGGGCTCTATGCCATGCTCACCCAGGTACTGAACGCCCACGGAGCGTTCGGCCCGGCCATGTGGGCGCCCATCCTGAACAACCTTGTGGCCATCGCCGGCTTGGGTATGTTCATCTGGATCCTGGGCGCCAACATCACCAACCCGCACACTGTGGACAATTGGGGACCCACCCAAACCTTCCTGATTGCCGGGTTCTCCACCTTTGGTGTGATCGCCCAGACGGCCATCCTGCTCGTGCCCGTCTTCCGGCTGCGCCTTGGCCTGCGTCCGCGCTTTGGTTGGCGCGGCGTTGGACTGGGCCAGGCTGCCAAACTGAGCGTGTGGACTCTGGCGACTGCCGCCGTCGGGCAGTTGGCGTTCCTTTACGTCATGAGGATCGCCACCATTCCCGGCGCTGAACGCTTGCGGTTGGACAACGCGGGGGATACTGCCGCTGCTGCCGTCCTGCCGGGTAACGCTGTCCTGGAAGTGGCGAGCCAGCTCTACCTGCTGCCGCACTCGATCATCGCTTTGTCCTTGGCCACAGTCCTCTTTAATCGCATGACACGCGCATCCCAGGACGGCAACAAGGGCGAGCTGCGGGACGCCCTGTCACACGGTCTGCGGACCATGGCCGTCGCAACGGTTTTCGGCGCCCTGGCCCTGTTTGCGCTGGCTGGCCCGCTGGGGATGTTCTTCTCGGGTGGCAACCCGCAGGACGGCGTCATGCTGGCACAGACGCTCACCATCCTGGCCCTCAGCACCCCCTTCTTGAGCGCGAACTTCATGATGTCCCGCGTGTTCTACGCCAATGAGGACGCCCGCACGCCCTTGTACGTGCAGCTGTGGCTGGCGGTGATCTACGTGGTGGGCGCGTTCTTCATCCAGTTCCTCCCCGTCGGTCAGATCATCTACGCGATCGCCATTCTCTACACACTGGGCAACATCCTGTCCGTGGTGATCAGCGTGATGTTCCTGCGCCGGTTGCTGGGCCACCTCGACGGCCCGCGCATCGCGAATTCCTATATCCGCATGGGCTACGCCGGGCTGGGTTCCGCACTGGCCGGTGCCGGTGCGCTGTGGCTTCTGGGCAGTTACCGGGCCGATGGATTCGCCTGGAGCAGCCGCCCGGCCGCACTGGTGACGGTGGTCGTCGTCGGGCCTGTCATGCTGCTCGCCTACCTGGTCCTGCTCCGCGTCTTCCACGTCACCGAACTTCGCGACCTCCTCCGCCCGCTCATGGGCCGTTTGGGACGCGGCGCTCCCGCGCCTGTTGGCGCTGCGGCAGAAACCACGACGGCGGCCCGGGCCACGGTCTCGGACGATACCGGTTTGATCCCGCGCATCTCGGGCGAGTTCGACGCCGCTTCGTTCAGGGCGGGTCCGGCTGTAGAACCTCGAAGGGCGGCTCCCGTGGCCGGCCCGGAAGCTCCCAAGACCTACCTCCCGGAAGAGGAAATGCCCAGTACTGCCCGCGCAGGCAAGTTCCGTCCGCAGGTCCCGCTGCCGGGTCGACGCACCTACCAAGGCGACGCCGGACAGAATCCGTACTTCCCATCGCGGGGAAACCGCCGCAAGTAAGCCGGTGCCGCCAACGTGGGCGGCGGGCGCCAATCGGCTAGGCTAGAAACGAATATAGGTAGTTGCAACAGCGGTTCAACCGGCTCGCCGGGCGAGCCACGTGCAGGACCCGCAGCTCCCGGACAGCCTAGGAGGAACACGTGTCCCACCCGATCGACGTCGGATCTGTACTTGGCGGCCGCTATAAGGTCACGGCCAATGTACTGACCTCGCATGACCAAGATCAGGTGCTCGACGGCGTGGACCAGGTCCTCAACCGTCCCGTGAGCATCCTTGTCGCCGGCCCCGGAAACGCCGAGCAGGTTGCTCAGAGCGCCCGTGAAGTGGCTACCGGAGAGCGCCCCGGCCACGTCCAGATCCTGGATCTCGGCGTTAGCGACAACACCACGTACCTCATCACCAACCACAGCACAGCGCCTGATTTGCTGGACCTGGTGGTGGCAACCAACCCGCCATACATTGAGCCTTTCTTCACAGAGACGCTCGGCAGCGAAATCTTTGGCCAGCCCCGGACGTACGAGCCCGAAACTTACGACGGCCTCTACGAGGATGATGAGCACGACGCCGAGTACATCCAGTACGACGAGAACGGTTACCCCATTCCGTCCGAGGGAGACGCGGAGCAACCCGTCCCCGGCTCCCAAGCCGGCAATGTTCCTCCTATGCCCTCCTCCAGCCCCTCAGCACCCAAGAGCGGCATCGCAGGAAAGTTGGCTGCTGCCGCGGCCGGTGCCGGTGCCGCCGGTCTCGCCGCGTGGAAGAACTCAAGTTCAAAGAATCACGACGCCGACGCTGCCGCCGGCTCGGGTTCTGCTGCCGCCCCCGTCACGGCCGCCCCGTCCAACCAGCCGCCCACCCAGGCCGTTACGTCGCAGCCTGCGCCGCCTACTAACAAGCCCACTGCTCCGGCCCAACCGCCCACCCAAGCAGTTAGCTCGCAGCCTGCACCTGCCCGGGAGCCAGCGGAACCCAAGGTTTCATTGTGGTCCGACGAGGACTACGGCTTTGCCGGTGGCGGTGCCGCTGCAGGGGGAGCCGCTGCAGCGAGCAGTACCTCGGACCCGGGTTACGACCGCGCCCCAACCAGCTTCCCGGCGTCGGCCGCTGTACAGAACGACTACGACGATGAAGAGGTCTACGAGGACGAAGCTCCTGAGAAGGAACCCCGGTCCCTTCGCTGGCTTGTGGGCGGTTTGCTCGCCGCAGTCCTGATTGTCGGTCTGGTCCTTGCGGTCACCAACCTGGGCAGCCTCCTGCCCTCCGGTACACCTGCAGCCACACAGAACACCACCGCCCCGCAGACCACCACCCCGCCCTCCGAGGAGCCGACGCCCTCCGAGACTGCGCCCCCGGCAGCTCCTCCGGCGATCGCCGGCATTACCCGTCTGGGGGACTTCCCCTTCGCCGCAGAGTACGACAAGGACCTGACGAGGGCTTTCGACGGCAACGCTGCGAGCTACTGGTCGGACATGGAGTTTGCCACTGCTGACTGGGGCGGACTCTTCGGAGAAATGCCACTGGTGGTCAAGCTGAAGGAGCCGGCGGAGGTCAAGTCCATCGTCCTCAACCAGCTGGGTGGTTCCGGCGGAAGCATCAGCGTCTACACCAACGATCGTCCCGCCATGGACGGCGCCAAGCTCGTAGGCACCAACAGCTTCACCTCCCCGGAGCTGACCATGCCGCTGGCCGCACCCACGCAGACCCAGTACGTCATTGTGGTCATCAAGGCCCTCCCCAAGCTGGCGGCCCCTAAGACGCGATTCGGCTACGGCCTCCGTCTGGCCGAGGTCACCGTCCAGTAACCAGTTTTCAGGCACTTTCGTAAAGTGGGGACTCCCGGTCATCGGGGGTCCCCACTTCGATGTGCCGTGTCCCCAGACGGTACCCTGAATGATGGTGGCTTTTAGGGTCCCCAACTCCAACGGAATATTTGGGGCGTTACAGGGGTTGAGTCAGGTGGCTGCCCCGAAAGCCGCAGCATCGACTAAGGAAGAGGTTCACGCCACGTGAGCATTGCAGAAAACAGCGCATCGCAGGTGCGTGACGTCATCATCGTAGGTTCAGGCCCTGCCGGCTATACAGCCGCTGTTTACACCGCCCGCGCCAACATGAAGCCTCTGCTCATTGCCGGTTCCGTCACCGCTGGTGGCGAACTGATGAACACCACGGACGTGGAAAACTACCCGGGCTTCCCGGAAGGCATCATGGGCCCGGACCTGATGGAGAACTTCGAGAAACAGGCCGCACGTTTCGGTACCGAGATCCTCTTCGAGGATGTCACCGAACTCGATCTCGACGGCGACATCAAGACCGTAACCATCGGCACGGGGGAGACCTTCCAGGCCAAGGCCATCATCCTGTCCACCGGTTCGGCATACCGCGAGCTCGGCTTGGCCAACGAAAAGCGCCTCTCCGGCCACGGCGTGAGCTGGTGTGCAACCTGCGACGGTTTCTTCTTCAAGGACCAGGACATCGCCGTAATTGGTGGTGGCGACTCCGCCATGGAAGAAGCACTGTTCCTCACCAAGTTCGCCAAGTCCGTAACCGTCGTTCACCGCCGCGATACCCTCAAGGCTTCCAAGATCATGGGTGATCGCGCCCAGGCACACGAGAAGATCAACTTCGTCTGGAACACCGCCGTCGAAGATGTTCTCGGTGGGGACAAGGTCACTGGCCTGAAGCTGAAGAACCTGGTGGACGGTACCGAGTCCGAACTCGCTGTAACCGGCGTCTTCGTGGCCATCGGCAACGATCCCCGCACGGACCTTATCAAGGGCAAGGTTGATCTGACCCCAGAGGGAACCATCGCCGTGGAGGGCCGCAGCTCCCGGACCAACATCAAGGGTGTCTTCGCCGCGGGCGATGTCATCGACCCCACCTACCGCCAGGCCATCACGGCTTCGGGTTCCGGTTGCGTGGCCGCCCTCGATGTTGAGCACTACCTCGCAGACCTGCACTCCTAAGCTGCATCCAAGCAACCATACGAAGGGAAAAGTTATGAGCAACGCTAAAGACGTCACTGACGCAAGCTTCAGCACGGATGTCCTGGCTTCCGAGAAGCCGGTCATCGTGGACTTCTGGGCAGAGTGGTGTGGCCCTTGCCGCAAGCTCGGCCCCATCCTGGACGAGATTTCCGTTGAGTACAGCGAGAAGGTTGACGTCGTGAAACTCAACGTCGACGACAACCCGGCCATCGCAGCCGAGTACGGCATCACTTCCATCCCGGCCGTCTACCTGTTCAGCGGGGGAGAAGTGAAGAGCACAGTCATCGGCGCCAAGCCGAAGCAGTTCTTCGAGAAGGAATTCGCGGACGTCCTGTCCTAGGGTCAATTTCTGATTCTGAAACATCTAAAGCCGGCGGTTGCTGCTCCTGAAGGAGTGGGGACCGCCGGTTTTTTGTTGATGTTTTAGATAATGAACCTAAATCGTGCACTTTTTGGTGTTGTCTTCCGATGGCTGCCTTGGCTCGTCCCAGAATGCGCTGCTTCACTTCTCCCTACCTGGGGTAGGGGCAAACAGTGCCTGGTGGACACCTTGCAGCAGTTCGACAAACCCTACTCACCGAAGTGCCACACCCCTCACCCGTCAGCCGCTCAAATCGGCTTGAGGAGGTTCAGGTTTCTCGCCCCTCAGCGTGCACCTCACTGATTGGCTTTGGCCTCATCATCACTTCGATGACTCTGCGTGGCCGGAAGCTTCGCCCTGAATTATGGCCTAAAGACCAGGGCACTCTCGGTTCGCGTAGACAACCCAGGTTCACTGCAGATAGACCTGAGTCAGGGAAGCGCCTAGGGGAGAGCTGCATCTCTGGATTTCGACTTATGCGCACTTTCGTCTCCGGATTGCGTACACCCAAATTTTCCATGGAGCGTGTTCACCCCTCGCGCCCGTGCCCCGCCAGCACGTGGTGGATGTCCGCGCCCCACAATGTCGTTGTTTCACCACTAAACCTCGGCCCGCCACGCCCGCAAGGCGTTTGATTCCGACTTCGCACCGTCGCTGCCACCATTTACAGTCACGGTCCGTGATTCAGGTCCCATACTCCATGGTTGCTGCTTGTGCACTTTATTGAATAGCAAGCGGTTGTTTCTCGGTGACTCATGCTGTCTTCGGCTTGGCTGGATGCGGCCTTGCTCAAACCAGGAGGGACCAGAACGAAATCGGTAGGATCGGACGAAGACACTGGGCAGGCGGAGGCTCTGAATCACCTCTCATTGCAGCCGGATGCCAAGGCTGGGCTCTCGCGTTTCACGTGAAACATATACGGCAGTGCGGCCTAGGGACTTTCTCGGGCGTTCCGACGTAACGTGTGATCTTCGCGTTCACGACGTGCATCCGTACGCAGGCACCAGTGGGCAAAACAAGCCAGTTTTCATGGCATCCCATCACTTGTTTCACGTGAAACGTCATTACGACGGCAGTTCCATCCACAGCATTACCAGCGTACGGATCGGGATATTCGGCTTGACTGCCCAATTCGATCGTCAGGTCCAGGGTGCATGACGTGGTCGGAGGAACGGGATCTAAGAAATATGCGTGCGGTCCATACCAAGGTAGCGGATGTCGGTAGTCCGAAGGGATCGGTTTTAGGTGTTGGAACAACAACTCGCTCCATTAACCACCGGCTTCCAAACATCCCGGCTATTGGAACCCCATCAGACCCAAATATGGCCCCTTGCGGCCCCAACAGTACTCCTGTTTGACAGCGGGATTACGCCGGCGAGCACACGAGAGTTGAAGCAGATGGTCGCCAAGACCTGCGATTGGTGAGTCCTCACGAGTTCTGAGCGCACTATGAGGCGCACAAAGCTCGCTGTAAGAGCAATTTTGGCGCCTACCCGCTCTATCCGAATGCTCTAGCGGTATCGCACCTGCGCGCTCTATGACCATCCCAGCAAGCTCAACCACAATCATTGGGCAAGATTCTCAATGCTGGGAACGGCAATCCGACTGAGGCCACACAGCATCTGGGGCACCACACAGCCTATGGGGGACCGCGTCTAACCGCAGGACCCTCATGGTGCCAGGCCCAAACTGGCCCTGGAACTCCATCTCATCCGCAGATCCCCATTCGCCAGGGGTCGTAACCCGTCCCTAAGCCCGCATCCCGCCCGAGAACCATATCAGCGCGGACCGTAACCATTCAGAACCGTAACCATTAAGGGCGTAGCCGTTCACGGCGGTAACTCACACGAAGACATTATCTCCATCCATAGAAGCCGCTTTCGCCCTCTGGAGACCTTAATTGCACCCATAACGAGCCCAATGTCCGCCATTGACCAGCTACGGCCGCGTACGCCAAGCCCCTTCCTGGTAATTCCTGCGGCGGTCCTATGGCCGAAGCTGTGTGGTCCGGCTCTGCCGGCGGGGTCAGTGCATGAAAATTCGCGATCTCCTTAGGTAGAGCAGCCTGAAAGGTAGTGGACCTCAACTCAACAACACCCACTTGCCCATAATCGGCCGCTAGAGGCCTGGCGTGTTCGTTCACGGGTAACCCACCAGATAGCCGCTAAGCAGGCCACCCAGAGGGCATCTGCTGCTTCCGATGACCCGTTTCCTCTCCATCGGTTCACAGGGAGAGCATATTTGCCGGAACGAGAGCCGATGAAACGTCGAATCTTCGGACACAGGAGGGACCACTATGGGAAACCTGAGGACTGACGCCTCACTCGGGCACGAGACATTTCTCCTGCTTTCCCTCCCAGTTCCGGCTGGGCCGCCCCTTTCGGACTCCACATTCTCCGCCCCGTGCGGCCTGGGTTGTAATACCCGTTGATCCCATTGGCTACTGTTTCACGTGAAACAGAGACTGTGAATCCGAGGCGCGATCCCGGACGCCCTCATTGCCTGAACACAGCGAAGAGTGCCCGAGTCCGTCGTATAGAGGGCAACGGCATTCCTACGTCATGGCTTTGAGCAAGGAGAGGGTTCCACTGTAGTCACGCTTTGGAGGCCACGGATCGGTTCGACGGGCGGGCCTTCTCGAAACAGGTTGTAGTAGCTCCCGCCTGCGTTGGGGGCAGTCCAGTCTCACCTAGTGAGCCTCAGACATCCCGGGGCAGTCCAGCCTCACCTAATGAGCCTCAAACACCCCGGGGCAGTGGAACCGTGACCCCAGGCCCCAGTCTCCACTTCGCACAGCATCGCCACGAGGCCCGCGACCACAGCCCGCCGCTAGTTATCCGGACGCGCTGTTGCATCGCAGCGACCCTTCCCTATGGCGTCTCTTCGATGCCACCAACTTCGGGCTGAGACTCTTACCGGCCCACCCCTCGTCGCAATATCCACGACTGGCCCCACCCTCCATGCAATAGCCCCACCCTTCCCCGCCCTCCAGTATTGGCCCTGACGGTGCCTCAGCTGTTCTGGAGCCCGTCTGACCCCACGCCCCTAAGACCGAAACGCGACCTGCCGCATCATCAGTGCAGCGACAGGTCGTAACACTCGCAATGTTTCACGTGAAACGGGAGCACGTCCGCGCTGATGCATGTGGCGGGAGAGCCGTACAACAAGGCCAAGTGCCGGACCGCCAAGCAGATCTCTTCGTTATCGCTAGCCAGACGAGAGCCACCAGGCTTCGGTCCCCCCGATGAGAAATGACAGAGACCAAAGAGCACTGCCTTCACCCAGGAGCAGCTGTGCGTCTGGCAACCCCCAGTTCAACGCCAGCTCGAGGTGCATGGCCTCACACCGTCTGACCTGTTGTACACATAGTCAGAGCGTCACCCGCTGCCAAAACCTGGCGTACTACGACTCCAGACGCATTCAACTGTTCCTGCATTGCTGTTGGGGACCTTCCCATCTCTTCGTGGCAGAGCTTCGGAACTTGACGCCCCCAGGCAAAGCGGAACCAACACAGACGCAATTGGACGCTCCGTCCCCATCGAGGCGACGGAGACATCAGATCATTACAGACACTGCGCAGCCTCCGTAGGCGGCTCCGTGAGCAGCACCTGGCGATCCAGGGACATCAGGACAGGAACAGTGCCCGATCACTCCTCACTCATTCCTTGTGCCTGGGCGCTGGCTATCCGGACTCGCGCGGCCGACCCAAGCGAGGGCCAAAGCTGACGTTCGCAAGAACGTTGAAACTGGCCCCCTTCCGCCAAGATCATGAGTCGTTGTCTCGATCAAGCAATCGACTTACGCACAACGTTATGCACATCGTTATCCACAGCCTTATCCACCGTCCATGAGATTGACCACAAGCTAACAATCTGCGGTTATCGCGATCCACTTCCTGAGTGGTATCCACGCGCTAAGACGTCCATCTCCTGCTCTACGGGTAAACCGTGAAGGAACCGAAGCCAGTCGACCAGAAATCAATGAATACCGGGCTATATGCGATTGCTCACACCGCCGAAGCTGTGCTCCAGGGACTATTCGAGCCAATCCAAATTCAGTCCCCTGGTGCCGGCCTCGGGCCGTGCCAGCTGGCGGCATATGAGAGTACGAGCGTCGACGTGGATGAGCTTGTTCTCCACAAAGTTATCCCCAATGTTTTCCACAGGGATATCCACCGGGTTGTCCACTGTGGCGAATCTACAATTGCCTGCTCCCAGGGCGTTGGAGCTACAGTCGGATTTGTCTCGTTTCACGTGAAACATGACGCCGTGGGATCTCCGACACCACTACGTCAAACAGTCGCCCAAGCAAACATTCCACTGCAACTCGGAACAAGTCCAGCTCTTACGAACGTCCTCGAGACTGCAGCCCAGAAGTCGCACCACATGCCTGCCATCAACATCGGACCAATCCGCCGCCTGAACGGATGGGGTCTGCAAGCATTATGTACTCCTGCTGAGAGCGTCAGCACCTTGAATGTAGGCTGCAAGCACGGCTTCCCAGCAACCCCTAGAAGGGCTGTGAGTGACTTCAACGGTGGCCCCAGTGATTCCGTGAGCACGGGGGAGCCTCAGCTTTTCGTCGGGTCGTCATGGACTAGCTGAAGCCCCGTACCTTTCCTGCCTCACAGATGAAGCTGGGGGGGCAGATGTACATCGACGCCCGATACCCCCGCACCAATACGTTCACGGGGAATCTGTCTCCGTAGGGAAGTGACTCCAGCCGACAAGAGATTGCAGCTTCACTGACTGCGATTCGACTTCTAAGCTTGTCCGGCATCAATACATCATGGTCACCAGGCATCCACGCGGAACCTCTCATCGTCCATTGGGCGTCAGTGCCGCAGCATCCACCAAAGCGGCGGACGGTATACAGATGACCCGCCTGGAAGTCGCCGGTGGGCCCTAGCGTTGCCAAGGGTGTGCTCAGGAAAATCAGGGCATAGCATGGTGTCCCTCCGTGCTCCGGACCCGCCCAACCCCATGAACACTGTGCCGGGCGGGGATGCCTACTGCGCCTGGATCGGGCACGACAAAGGCAAACCAATTGCCTCGGTTACAAAATTGCCCGCAAGCCCAGTCCCACCTTCAACGGATCGGACCCAGATCGTACTGAAGCAGGAGCCAATGACAACAACCGGCGTCGACCGGCACCGGTGTCCGGTACTCAGAGGCGTATCCAAGATTCGCTAAAGGACGGCCTCCTTACCCGTCGACGAGGGAAAGCGTTCTGTGGACAGTGCACGGTAGCTCTCGGGATGTTGGCGAGCACCCACCACTGCGGATATCCAGGGTGGCGAGCTGCAGATGCGAACCCCAGCATAGAGCGAAGACGCAGTTGCACGGGGGAGTCTGATCGCTGTTCGGCCATTGCGTCATAGCCGCCAAGCCTGACACCAGCGGGTGAGGATCCGCCACCAGGGCTCAGCGTGACCACCCCGAGCGTAGGGTTAGTAGAACCGACCGAAATCTAGGCCACATACGGTTTCATTCCTACGCGGCAATCCATGTTTCACGTGAAACCAGGTACTAAGAGCCAGCTAGGCGTGGGTCGCCGCCTAAGCAGACTCTGCGGAAACTCACTCTCATACTGCCCACGGTCGGATTACCCCCCGCCACGCTTCTACGTCCAGGAGCATTTCGCGCGTCTCAAGTGGCCATTGAATGCTTCCTGTTCAGTACAAGCGACCAAGCCAGCTAACATTCTCTGCGCTGCGAAGCGTTCCTTACCCTAATGTTTCACGTGAAACGGCGGCTCTGAAAGCGGTTGACGCATGCAAATTCGACGCGGTGCCAGTGCCGTGGTGTCAGTGAGTGACGGAAGCCGCCCACCTACAAGCAAGCCCTGAAGAGTCTGTTGCTCTGATCCCTCTGGGGAGTCCAGGCACAAAGATAATGACAACATCGAGTCTGAGTGAGCGCAGCCCAATGGTTCCGCCTTGCAGGAGAACTTGGTATCGATAGTACTTAGTGCGAAGACATTGGGCAGCCAGGTGACGAGCTGCGCAAGCTGACATCCAAGCATCCAATCTGCTACACCACACATGGAGTCCACAGGTTGAATCCCCTTTGGCAGGGCGCCGAGCGTCGAATTGCCCTTCTTTATGCCGAATCATGAGCAATTCGGTCGTCCCGAGTCGTACGGGTACCTCTCCGTTCAGCCCAACTCGCGCACAGTAGGCAAACAGAAGCTGCTTCCCGGAAGAATCTGAATCGAAAGGCGCATCTGCGGGACATTACCCTCTCAATTGCTGCGCAGAAGTAGTGTTTCACGTGAAACTGCGCGGAGGATTGGAACCCGGATAGCTCGATGAATCGGGCTGTTTCACGTGAAACAGCGTAAGGGCGGTCCCGGATTCAGAACTGCCCGACGTGCTCCAGGCGTTCACCTTGCTGAATCTGGACTGAGCTCAAGGCCTCCGGTCTGGAACTACCAAGCTGGTCCAAGTTGGTTCCCCGCATTCAGGAAGCCCTCCATTGTTGGCCAACTACCGCAGCGGAGCCCTTACGGGCATCCGAGCCTCCCAGACCGGCACCTAGCCGTACACCGCCCATGGCCAGATTCGTCGGCAGTCGATGAATGCGTAGAGATTTAGCGATGAAGCCCTTAGTCCATCAACGCACCATCACGCCCTCAAAGCTGGCAGGCAACGTGGTTCTGCATTGGGCCACCGAATTGCCACACTAGGGATAGACGCTCATGTCACTGAGACTCATCAGTCCAGCGCTATCTCCGCGTCGAGGGGAACAGGAAATTCGACTTTGCAGTTGTGTCTCCTACATGCGGCCGTCAGAACCTTGTTCCGCTGACAAGTTTCACGTGAAACATGTCAATGAACACTGAACATGCGGGGCCCAACGCATGATCAATCCGCCCCCAAACCAACAAACTGCTCATCCTAGAGGCAAACAAGAAAGGGGCCCACTTATAAAGTGAGCCCCTTCAGTTGATTTGTTAATTACTCCTCTGCGCCTGGACCCAGGACATCCATGATGCGGTTGAGGTCCTCGACGCTGGCGAACTCGATGCTCACGCGGCCCTTCCGAGCACCAAGGGTGATCTTCACATTGGTATCCAGGCGATCCGAAAGAGACGACGCCAAGTAATCAAGACGTTCGTGGCGTGCATTTGGCTTTGGAATGCTGCTCTTCGCAGGCGTTGTGGGGTCCTGGTACAGGGCAACGGCTTCTTCCGTGGCCCGAACGGACATTCCCTCAGCCACGATCTTCTGAGCGAGGCGCTCCATAGCAGCAGCATCAGGGAGTGCGAGCAAAGCTCGAGCATGGCCGGCAGACAGAACACTCGCCGCAACCCGACGCTGCACCAGCGGTGGAAGCTTCAGCAAGCGCAGTGTGTTTGATACCTGTGGGCGTGAGCGGCCGATGCGGTCCGCCAGCTGCTCGTGCGTGGTACCAAAGTCTTCCAAGAGCTGCTGATAGGCAGCTGCTTCTTCCAAAGGGTTCAGCTGACTGCGGTGAAGGTTCTCGAGGAGAGCGTCACGGAGAAGGTCGTCATCCGTCGTATCACGAACAATGGCAGGGATAGTTTCGAGTCCCGCGGCCTGTACTGCACGCCAGCGACGTTCACCCATGACGAGCTCATACGGTTCTCCACCTTTTTCAGTTGAAGTACGTACAACAATTGGCTGGAGAACGCCGATTTCCCTTACGGAGTGCACCAACTCAGCCATGTCGTCTTCATCGAAGACGGATCTGGGCTGCTTACGGTTCGGGTGGATATCGCCCACCGGAATCTCAGCAAACCTGGCACCGGGAACCTCTACCAGCTCAACATCATTGGCGGACGGAGCGGATGAAGCGTGCTCAGTAGAGGGCGCCTCAACCGGCGTCGGCTTGGGCTCCTCTGCCGGTACCTCTTTGGAAGCAGCCCGCTTTGCCGCCGGCTTGGACGTCGGGGACTTGGCCGGGGTCGCCTTGGCGACAGGCTTCGCAGCAGCGCTCTTTGCCCTGGACGCAGAGGCAGCGGAAGTCTTTTCCGGGGACTCCTTGGAAACAGCGGCACTCAGGTCATCAGAAGCAGCATCTACTGTGGACTCTGCAGTCTTGCGTGCCTCAGGGAAGAACAGATCCACAGGACGGGATGGTGCAGCGCCATTCCCCTGAGCTCCTGCAGAGCTGGGAATGAGAGCCCCAAGACCCCTGCCGAGGCCCCTTCGCTTTTCGCTCATTGATTCATCCCTCCGATGGAATAGCCGAGCACGGACCGGCTCAAGCTGTTGCAGTGTTTCAAGAATTCTAGCGTTCAGCGATTTCGGCGGCGGCTTCCATATAGGACAGCGCGCCGCTCGATGAAGGATCGTAGGTCATGACCGTCTGCTGGTAGCTCGGCGCCTCAGAGATGCGTACAGAGCGCGGAACCACAGCACTGAGGACCTGCTCGGGGAAGTGCTGGCGGACCTCTGATGCGACTTGAGCGGCAAGGTTCGTCCGGCCGTCATACATGGTCAAAAGGATTGTGGAAACTACCAGATCAGCGTTGAGGTGCTTCTGGATCATCTCAATGTTTTTGAGTAGCTGGCTCAAGCCTTCCAGGGCGTAGTACTCGCACTGGATGGGAATGAGGACTTCGCTGGCTGCGCAGAACGCGTTGACGGTGAGCAGTCCCAGGCTGGGTGGGCAATCGATGAAGATGAAGTCCAGCCGGCCTTCACCGTTCTTCTCCCGCTCCTTGGCGTAGACGTCAATGGCACGTCGGAGCCGCTGCTCGCGGGCCACCAGTGACACGAGTTCGATCTCAGCGCCAGCCAGGTGAATAGTGGCGGGCGCGCAGATCAGATTGGGGATGTCAGGGCACGGCGCCACAACATCCTTCAAGGGGAGGTCATTTATCAGGACATCGTAGATGCTGTCCACATCGGCATGGTGCTCGATGCCCAGGGCCGTCGATGCGTTGCCCTGCGGATCGATGTCGATCACCAGGACGTTGAGTCCGGCGGACGCCAAGGCAGCTGCGATGTTGACCGTCGTAGTGGTCTTACCCACTCCGCCCTTCTGGTTGGACACTGTGAAGATCCGTGTCCCCTCCGGCTTGGGCAGTTCGCGGCCTATCAAGCGCTCACGACGCCGGGTCTCGTTGGCCAGCTGGCGGGCGATGGGGCTTGAATCATCAATGGAATCCATGACGTTGTGCACTCCATCTGAAACGGTTTCACGTGAAACGGCCGCATTATCAACTGAATTAGTGCGCACAATCGCGGATTGAAGGGACGCAGAGGGTGTGGCCATGGCCCGCGCGGACCCCAAAGACATAAACGGGGGGATCCGCTGCGTGGAGGTTTCACTACTGCCCACTGGTCACACTCTCACTCTCATTCGGCGCTTGCTGCCGTTCTCTAGCCTAACCGCTCAGCCGCCGACACGCGGGAAACCGAGCGGGACCTACGCCGTCTTTCCGGGCTTGTTGACGATAATCCTCACCACGGTGGTGGGTTCCTCCAAAAGCTCCTGTCCACAAACAACAACGGACGTTTCCACGCCGCCAAGTTTGCGTATGACCTTCTTTGCCTTCTCAATCTCCTCGGCAGCACTGCGGCCCTTGATGGCAACTACTTCGCCGTGGCCATTCAGGAGGGGGATGGTCAGTCCTGCCAAGTTGGTGAGTGCAGACACCGCTCGGGCCGTCACCACATCCGCGTCCACCATTCCAACTGCCAGTTCGGCACGCGTCCTCATGATGGTGACGTTGTCCAGGCCGAGGTCGTCCACGACTTCCTGCAGCCAGATGACTCGGCGTTCCAGCGGCTCAATCAGCGTCAGTTCCAGGTCTGGACGGGCAATCGCCAGGCAGAGGCCCGGGAGGCCTGCGCCGGATCCGACGTCAGCCACGTGGCTGTCCATGGCAATCGCGGATTCAATGACGGCACAGTTGAGAACATGCCGGCTCCACAAACGGGGAATCTCGCGCGGACCAATCAACCCACGCTCAGTTCCTGACGTTGCGAGGTGTTCCACGTAGCGCTTGGCAAGATCCAGGCGCTCCCCAAAAATCTTCTCTGCCGCTTCCAGTTCAGCTGCGGTAATTTCAACCATGAGCTGCTAGTCAGCCGATACAACGATGTGGCGGCCAGCGCCTTCGCCTTCGGACTCGGAAACGAATCCGAGGTCGGCGACAGCGTCGTGCACGATCTTGCGTTCGTAAGCGCTCATCGGCTCAAGGGCGACAGTTCCGCCGTCGGACTTCACCTTGGCAACGGCGTCATCGGCGATCTGCTGAAGGACGCCCGCACGCTCCTTGCGGTATCCGTTGATGTCCAGAACCAGACGCGAGCGGTTTTCCGTTGCAGAAAGAACGGAGAGCCGCGCAAGCTCCTGCAGTGCCTCAAGAACTTCACCGTCGCGCCCTACCAGGCTGTCCAAAGCGGCGGATTCTTCATCGGCGCCGATGGAGATGTAGGTGCGTCCGTTGCGGACTTCAATGTCGATGTCGCCGTCGATGTCGGCGATATCCAGGAGTTCCTCGAGGTAGTCGGCGGCAATGTCGCCTTCCTCTTCCAAACGGCTGGCCGTCTTGGACTGGGTTTCTTCCGTGGAGGCTTCCTGCTCTTCAGTCACAGGGGCAATAACTTCTTCAGTGCTCTCGGCAGACATTACTTCTTCTTCCTGTTCTTACGTTGTGGCTGGACGCGCTGGGCACGGATCTCAGCTGCTGCAGCGGCAGCAGCTTCGGCTTCAGCGGCAGCGTCCGCGGTCTTCTTGCCACCCAGCAACGGCGGGAGGCCCTTGGCGGCGCGTCGTTCCTCCAGTGCCTTGGCAGCGGGTGAGCCCGGGGTGGGCATACGGCGGATGACAAAGAACTGCTGGCCCATGGTCCAGAGGTTGGTGGTGGTCCAGTAGATGAGGACGCCGATGGGGAAGTTGATGCCACCGATACCGAACACGAGCGGCAGGATGTAGAGCATCATCTTCTGCTGCCGCATGAACGGGCTGGCCATGGCCTCTTCGGACATGTTCTTGGCCATGATCTGCTTCTGGGTGATGAACTGCGAGGCCGTCATGGCCACGATCATCACGATGGAGAGAATCCAGACTGCGACCTCGTTGCCACCAGCACCACCGTGGAGCAGCGATGCAGAGAGCGGGGCACCAAAGATGCTGGATTCATCGAACTGGACAACCTGGTCGGCACTCATTGCCCCGATGCCCTTGCCGCTGTTTCGGGCCGCGGTGATACCCGACAACACCTGGAACAGCGCGAAGAAGAACGGCATCTGGATCAGCATCGGCAAACATGCCGAGAACGGGTTGGTCCCGTGCTTCTTGTACAGCGCCATCTGCTCCTGCGCCATGGCCTGGCGGGAGAGCTGATCGGTCTTGCCCTTGTACTTGGTCTGAAGTTTCTTCAGGTCCGGCTGCAGGAGCTGCATACCGCGCTGGGCTTTAATCTGCTTGACGAAGACAGGAATCAGGGCGGCACGGATCACCAACACGAGGCCGATGATAGACAGAGTCCACGTCCAGCCGTTCGCGGCGGGCAGGCCAATGAAGCTCAGTCCCTCGTGGAAGCCAACCATGATGATTGACACCAGCCACTTGAACGGAAACATGATTGTTTCAAAGAAGTCCATACGATATCCCTATTCGTTAGGCCGCCGAGCGGCCTTCTTCATCAGCCTGAGCAGCCAGGAACTGGTCCGGATTGTTCAGTACAACAATTGTGGGCGTCTGGCCTTCGGGCCAATGACGATGGCCGGCGGGGACATGATCCACTCCACCAGCGTTCCAGGGGTGGCATTTGGCGAGCCTCTTGGCTGCAAGCCAGCTACCCTTCACGGCGCCGTGCACCGTCACTGCTTCCAAGGCGTAGGCCGAGCAGGAGGGAAAGAAACGGCAAACCTGGCCGTACAGGGGCGAGATGACCTTGCGATACGTCTTCAGCAAGAGAATGAGGATGTTGCGCGGCAAATCCCAAAGGAAGGTGCCCACCGCAGCGGACAGATTCCTCGAGGGAACCTGTCCGGAGGGCGCGCTTGAAGAAGGAACGACGGCGGTGCTTATGTCATGCACGCGGTGTCCCTTCCGTTGTGGTGCCGTTGTGTTCAGTCGAAGCGTTGCGTGGAGCTGAACCACTCAATCGCTTCGTCGTCACTGCCAGTGCGGCGTTGTAGTCCGAGAGCAGTTGCTCCCAGCTGGCAGATGCAGCTGCGGGCAACGCCCGGACCACGACCGCCAGACCCGTTCCATGCGTGTGCAAGGAAAGTGCGCCTGCTTCTCTCAGTCTCCTCTTAACGAGGTTCCTGGTCACGGCGTTCCCGACGGCTTTGGAGACAATGAAGCCGATTCGACTCGGCTCCCCGGCCCCGATAGAGGCCGTATATAACACTAAGTTCCGGCGTCCATTGCGGACGCCGGAACGTACAGTTGTTGAAAAGTCGGTAGACGTCCGCAGACGGTTAGGGGTGGCTAGCACCGTCGAACCCGCAAAAAGACCCTGACCGACAAGTCAGTTATTTACGCCGACAGTTCGACGCGGCCCTTGCCGCGACGGGCAGCCAGGATGGCGCGGCCGGCACGGGTGCGCATACGAAGGCGGAAGCCGTGCTTCTTGGCCCGACGGCGGTTATTCGGCTGAAAAGTCCGCTTGCTCACGTTAGTTACTCCAGTGGATCAAAGGTGCGCCCACCCGATCAAAAAAGGGGAAGAACTGGCCGACGCTAAGTTTTGTATGTGCCTGCCGCCGTTGCCTCCCGCACGGTGAACGTACGGAGTTACAACTGATCTCAAAAGCGGACACAAAGGACTTCACAACGTTAGGGCAAAAAGGCACCCACAGTCAAACCGGGAGCCTGCCGGAGGCCTATCCACAGCTGTGTCCAACCACCGTTCCCAACCTGTGGATGAAGTGGCTCACAGGCCTCTTTCCAGAACCACACCGGTGTAATTATCCACAGGCAACTTCCCAGCTATCTTCTAGCGATTTCATCCCCTAGAGTGGCTCAGTAGCCCATTGTCCACCCGCTGTGTATAACTCTGTGGATTATTGCCCAGAACAGCGCCGCCGGAGTGACTTCGGCTGCCAGCAACGCCGGCAAGCAAGTATTTAGGAACTGATTGATGACAGTAGACGAAGCCAACCACGCCAACACTGTCGGAAGTTCCTGGCGCAGGGTGCTGAGCCTCATGGAACAGGACGACCGGGTTTCACCCCGTCAGCGCGGTTTCGTCATCCTCGCCCAGGCTCAGGGCCTCATCGGTTCAACTCTGCTGGTGGCCGTACCCAACGAACTCACCCGCGAAGTCCTCCAGACGCAGGTCAAGGACGCTTTGGATGATGCCCTCCGCAATGTCTTCTCGGACGACATCCGCTGCGCAATCGACGTTGATACCGATCTGGTGCCCGTCCACGCTGAGCCGGAACCCGTCGTCGAACTTTCTGCTGTTTCCGACTTCGCCGAGCCGAAGCCGCAGCCCACACCCCCGAGTACCTCGCATGAATTCGGGCGCCTGAACCCGAAGTACATTTTCGATACTTTCGTGATCGGTTCTTCCAACCGCTTTGCACACGCTGCGGCAGTGGCTGTGGCGGAAGCGCCGGCGAAGGCCTACAACCCGCTGTTCATCTACGGTGATTCGGGTCTCGGTAAGACCCACTTGCTCCACGCGATCGGTCACTATGCCCGCCGGCTCTACAGCGGGATCCGAGTCCGCTACGTGAACTCCGAAGAGTTCACCAACGACTTCATCAACTCCATCCGTGACGATGAAGGCACCAGCTTCAAAACCACGTACCGCAACGTGGACGTGCTCCTGATCGATGACATCCAGTTCCTGGCGGGCAAAGACCGGACCCAGGAAGAGTTCTTCCACACGTTCAACGCGCTGCACAACGCCAACAAGCAGGTTGTGATCACCTCGGACCAGCCGCCCAAGATGCTCGCCGGCTTCGAGGACCGCATGACATCCCGCTTCGAATGGGGCCTGCTGACGGACATCCAGCCGCCCGAACTCGAGACGCGCATCGCTATCCTCCGCAAGAAGGGTCTTAGCGAGGGTCTCTCGGCACCGGACGATGCCCTGGAGTACATCGCTTCGAAGATCTCCAGCAACATCCGTGAACTCGAAGGCGCTCTGATCCGCGTTACCGCCTTTGCGAGCCTCAACCGCCAGCCCGTGGACGTAGCCCTTGCCGAGATGGTCCTCAAGGACCTGATCACTGATGACGGCGCCCAGGAAATCACGGCAAAGCAGATCCTCGACCAGACTGCCGACTACTTCAAGCTCAGCATGGAAGAGCTTTGCAGCAAGTCCCGCACACGGACCTTGGTCACTGCGCGGCAAATAGCCATGTACTTGTGCCGCGAGCTGACGGACATGTCGCTGCCCAAGATCGGGCAGGAGCTCGGTGGACGCGATCACACCACAGTCATCCATGCGGACCGCAAGATCCGCGAGCTGATGGCAGAGCGTCGTGTGATTTACAACCAGGTCACCGAGCTGACCAACCGCATCAAACAGCAGCAGCGCGACTCCTGAACCCACATCGCACCCGCCACTACATACCTTATTAACAGGTGCATGTGGATAAGCCTGTGGATACTTAAGGGGACAAGCGTGCTTAATGGGCTTAAAACCCTTAAGCCGTCTGTGGATCGTTAAAAACGGCCCTGGGAGTTGTCCCCATCCACACCCTGTTTAAAACCCAGTTAACGCACAGTCCGTGAACAGGGCTTAACCGCGGAACTGCGCGGCGAGATGGGGTTATCCACAGTTTCCACAGCAGTTATTAACACTACGAATCCCAAAAAATTGAAATCCCTCAAATAACAATCTCGTTCTGCCACACTTCGAGCCCGGCCACCGGCCAGGCCGAGGCCAGCCTGCGGCTGTCCACATACGCAGGGTCCGTCCGAACGGGGATGGGTTAATCGCGGATCTTCCGGCTAAGCTGTCAGCAGCGCTCCCATCCTTGGGTCTGTTTGTAGTTCGCTGAGTGCGGACCATGCAGGTTCCGGTGCCGGACTGCGAAGACTTAGCGGACTCCAAGCAGGAATCCGCAGCTATTACATGGCAGCAGCAATGAAAGGCGGCACCCTTCCGTGAAGTTCAGAGTCGACCGCGACGTCCTGGCAGAAGCCGTTACGTGGACCGCGCGGTCGTTGTCTCCGCGGCCGCCCGTACCGGTGCTTTCCGGTCTCCTGCTCAAAGCCGAAGCAGGCACCGTTAGCCTCTCGAGCTTCGACTACGAGACCTCGGCTCGCTTGGAAATTCCCGCAGACATCGCCGTTGAGGGCACCATCCTGGTATCAGGACGCTTGTTGGCAGACATCTGCCGCAGCCTCCCCTCTGCGCCGGTCGAAGTCGAAACCGACGGAAGCAAAGTCACACTGAGCTGCCGCCGAAGCAGCTTCCACCTGGCCACCATGCCTGAATCCGAATACCCGGCACTCCCGGCTTTGCCGGCAATCAGCGGCACCTTGCCTGGTGATGCTTTTGCCCAGGCCGTTTCCCAGGTCATCATCGCGGCCAGCAAGGACGACACCTTGCCGATCCTCACTGGCGTTCGCATGGAGATCGAAGACGATCTCATCACGCTCCTCGCCACAGACCGTTACCGCCTTGCCATGCGCGAAGTTCCCTGGAAGCCCGTCACCCCTGGAATTTCCACCAGCGCTTTGGTGAAGTCCAAGACTCTGAACGAGGTTGCCAAGACCCTCGGTGGCAGCGGCGACATCAACCTGGCCCTGGCTGACGACGACAGCCGCCTCATCGGCTTTGAAAGTGGCGGGCGCACCACCACCTCACTTCTGGTGGACGGCGACTACCCCAAGATCCGCTCCCTTTTCCCGGATTCCACGCCCATTCATGCCACGGTTCAAACCCAGGAACTGGTGGAGGCTGTCCGCCGTGTATCGCTCGTTGCCGAACGCAACACTCCGGTGAGGCTTGCCTTCACCCAGGGTCTGCTGAACCTCGACGCCGGTACAGGCGAGGACGCGCAGGCTTCCGAAGAACTTGAGGCCCAGCTTTCCGGCGAAGACATCACCGTTGCCTTCAACCCGCATTACCTCGTTGAAGGCTTGAGCGTCATCGAAACCAAGTACGTTCGCTTCTCCTTCACCACCGCCCCCAAGCCGGCCATGATTACGGCCCAGGCTGAAGCGGACGGCGAAGACCAGGACGACTACCGCTACCTCGTGATGCCGGTCCGCCTTCCCAACTAATCGGCAAGCACCCACCCGCTTTCGCAGAAAAGAGTTTGCACTGTGCACATCGGACTGATCGGCCTTGGAAAAATGGGGTTCAACATGCGGGAACGCATGCGGAACGGCGGCATCGAGGTCACGGGTTTCGACCGCAATCCGGACGTCACCGATGTCGCGTCAGTGGATGAACTCATTGCCGCTCTGCCCACTCCGCGACTCGTGTGGGTCATGGTTCCGTCAGGCGCCATCACCGATTCTGTCGTGACGGAACTCGGCGACAAGCTCAGCCCCGGCGATCTGGTGATAGACGGCGGCAACTCACGCTTCACCGAAGATCAGAAGCACGCTGCTGCACTCGCGGAGAAGAGCATCCGCTTTGCCGATTGCGGAGTTTCCGGCGGTGTGTGGGGCTTGGAGAACGGTTACGGACTCATGGCTGGCGGGGCCGATGAAGACATCGAGCTTGCCATGCCGGTCTTCGATGCCTTGCGCCCTGAAGGCGAACGCGCGGACAGCTTCGTTCACGTTGGCGGAGTCGGCGCCGGCCACTACGCCAAGATGGTCCACAACGGCATCGAGTACGGCCTCATGCAGGCCTACGCGGAAGGCTACGAACTACTGGCAGCCAAGGACATCGTGAAGGACCTTCCGGGGACGTTCCGTGCGTGGCAAAAAGGAACCGTCGTCCGGTCCTGGCTCTTGGATCTTATGGTCAAAGCACTGGACGAAGATCCTGGTCTGGCCTCGATTGATGATTACGTTGAGGACTCAGGCGAAGGCCGCTGGACGGTGGAGGAAGCCATTGCCAACGCTGTACCGGCTCCGGCAATCACGGCTGCACTGTTCGCCCGTTTCTCTTCCCGTGAAGACAACTCTCCTGCCATGAAGATGGTTTCCGCCCTGCGCCATCAGTTTGGCGGGCACGCCACCCGTCCGGCCAACTAGGCCGCAGGAGTCCTGCAAACGGCGTGTACCTAGAACATCTTTCGCTGACGGATTTCCGCAGCTATGCACAGGTTGACCTGAAGCTCGGCCCCGGCGTGACTGTCCTGGTTGGTTCCAACGGAATCGGCAAGACAAATCTGATGGAAGCCATCGGGTACCTGGCCACGCTGAGTTCACATCGGGTGAGCACGGATGCGCCTTTGCTCCGCTTCGGCGCAGAGCGCGCCATGATCCGTGCCAGGCTGGTCCGCGGAGAGCAGTCAACGGTCATCGAGCTGGAGATCAATGCCGGACGCGCCAACCGGGGCCGCATCAACCGAAGCAACCCGGTCCGCGCCAGGGACATTTTGGGCATCTGCCAAACAGTATTGTTCGCGCCGGAAGACCTGGCGCTCGTCAAGGGCGACCCGTCGAACCGCAGGCGCTTCCTGGATGAGTTGTTGGTCAGCCTTGTTCCGCGCCATGCGGCCACTCGAAGTGACTACGATCGCGTCCTGAAGCAGCGGAACGCCCTCCTGAAATCGGCCCGGGCCGGCAAATTCACCGCCGGCCACGAAGCGACACTGGATGTTTGGGACCAGCACATGGCCCGGGCAGGTGCCGAACTCCTGCACGCCCGCCTTGAACTCGTGGAACGATTGCGTCCCCACTTGAACAACGCTTATGCGCAGCTCACCGACGGGTCCAAGGAAGCCGGCGCCATCTACAGGTCAACCATCCAAGGCGTCCTGGACGACGACGGCGGCCCGGCCGATCACGGAGCGGAACCTTCGCCGTCGGTTGATGACCTCCGGCTCTTGTCGGTAGACGAACTCACTGAACGCTACATCCAGGCTTTCGCAATGTCCCGGAAAAAGGAACTGGAGCGTGGGATTTCGCTGGTAGGTCCGCACAGGGATGAACTTGAACTTATCCTGGGCCAAGCCCCCGCCAAGGGCTATGCCTCCCACGGCGAAACGTGGTCCATGTGCTTATCCCTGCGGCTGGCTTCCTACTATGTGATGCTGGATGATGCCCGCACCGGTGGCACCGCGCCGATTCTCATCCTGGACGATGTTTTTGCCGAACTCGATGTCCAGCGGCGGCGTAAACTTGCTGCAATAGTTGCCGGTGCCGAGCAGGTACTGGTGACTGCCGCCGTCGACGCAGATATCCCTGAGGAGCTGGCCGGACGGCGCGTAACCGTTGTTCCGGGAGGCATCGATGGCGAAGGATAGCCGCGACGGACTTCAACCTGGACGCGATCCGGACGAGATTGATGCTGCCCAAGCGGCCCTGAACCGCATGCGCGAGGCCGCTGCAGCCCGGGGAGAAGTGCGGCAAAGAGCCCCACGGCCTGGTTCTGCCCCGAAACGCAAGGGCCTGCGCGATACAAGGGGTTTTGCCCAGTTCCACGGCAGCGGCAGGGATCCCTTGGGCCTGGGAAATGTGGTTGGCCGTCTGGTGGCTGAACGCGGCTGGACGTCTCCTGTGGCGGTTGGCTCTGTCATGGCGGAATGGGAGACCCTGGTTGGTGCGGATATTTCGGCCCACTGCACCCCGGAGAGTTTCACCGATACAACCCTGCATGTGCGATGCGATTCCACGGCATGGGCCACGCAACTGCGGTTGTTGAGCAGCAGTTTGCTGGAGATGTTCTGCAATGAGCTCGGCGAAGGGGTGGTCACCAGCATCCAGGTGTTGGGGCCCTCGGCTCCGAGTTGGCGAAAAGGCGGGCGAAGTGTCAATGGTCGGGGCCCCAGGGACACGTACGGCTAAACGGCGTGCAGGGCGATTGAACGCCCCTGAGCCGTATGGACCCCCATCGGGACCACCGCAGGGCCATTGCAGATAGGGCCAGTGGCCTCCCATGGGCATATTCAGCTCTCGGCTGCCCCCGTATTTGCAAGGATTCACGCGTATCCACGATAGAATTGGCGTAGATCACTGAGCGCCGGTGAAACGTCGTCCAGGTCCTGAATCCACTCTGGTGGCATCGGAGACCCCTTCGTCGGAGTAATCGGCGCAATCAGTCACGTGCCCGTTGGCGGCCGCGGTTCACTGCGGGCAGCACCGGGAACGGCCGACATCGAGTACAGAGGAGTCGAAAGCGCCTGTGGCTAACGACAATGCAGAGACCTTGGCAGTAGAGCCCGAAGAGGAGACTGTTCCCAAGCCTGACACGCCCACGGAGGCGCCCAGGGAGTACGGTGCCAGCGACATTACCGTGCTGGAGGGCCTCGAAGCCGTGCGCAAACGCCCCGGCATGTACATCGGTTCTACCGGTCCCCGAGGCCTGCACCACTTGGTCTATGAAGTGGTGGACAACTCTGTTGACGAGGCCCTTGCCGGCTATTGCAGCCACATCGAGGTCACGCTTCGCGCTGATGGCGGCGTCCGGGTTGTTGATGATGGCCGCGGCATCCCGGTGGACATTCACCCGACCGAAGGCAAGCCCACGGTTGAAGTTGTCATGACCATCCTGCACGCTGGTGGCAAGTTCGGCGGCGGCGGTTACGCAGTATCCGGTGGCCTGCACGGTGTGGGTATCTCCGTGGTCAACGCACTGTCGCGTCGCGTGGACACGGAAGTCCGCCGTCAGGGTCACGTTTGGCGCATGACCTTCGCCGACGGCGGCAAGCCCCAAGGCGAACTCGTTCAGGGTGAAGCCACGGACGTTACTGGAACGTCCCAGACGTTCTACCCGGATGGGACCATCTTTGAGTCCACCGAATTCGATTTCGAGACGCTCCGCGCGCGCTTCCAGCAGATGGCCTTCCTGAACAAGGGTCTGCGCATTACGTTGACCGATGAGCGTCCCGTTGCACGCGAGGGCGACGACGATCTTGATCTCGATGCTGTTGCAACCGAAGGCGAAGTCGCCGCAGAGCACCGCACGGTGGTTTACCAGTACCCGGATGGGCTGCTGGACTACGTTAAGCACCTTAACTCGAACAAGAAGGTGGAAATCGTCCACGAGGACGTCATCGCTTTCGAGACCGAAGACACTGAGCGGCACATCGCCGTCGAAGTTGCCATGCAGTGGACCACCGCTTATTCGGAAAGCGTCCACACCTATGCCAACACCATCAACACCCATGAGGGCGGAACGCACGAAGAAGGCTTCCGCGCCGCGATGACCTCGCTCATCAACCGTTATGCGCGTGAGAAGAGCATTATCAAGGAGAAGGAAGACAACCTGACCGGTGATGATATCCGTGAAGGTTTGACGGCGGTTATCTCGGTCAAGCTGTCCGAACCGCAGTTCGAGGGCCAGACCAAGACCAAGTTGGGCAACTCCGAGGTCAAGGGCTTCGTCCAGCGCGTGGTCACTGACCAGCTGGGTGACTGGCTGGAACGCAACCCCGGCCCCGCCCGCGACGTGATCCGTAAGGCCATTTCGGCTGCCCAGGCGCGCATGGCCGCACGGAAGGCCCGCGACAATGCCCGCCGTAAGAGCCCGTTGGAATCGTTCGGCATGCCCGGCAAGCTCTCCGACTGCTCTTCGAAGGATCCCTCGCGCTGCGAGGTCTATCTGGTGGAGGGTGACTCTGCAGGCGGTTCGGCCAAGCGCGGCCGCAATCCCGAGACCCAGGCCATCCTGCCCCTGCGCGGCAAGATCCTCAATGTTGAGCGTGCCCGCTTGGACAAGGCCCTCGGTAACGCGGAAGTCCAATCCATGATTACGGCTTTTGGAACGGGCATCGGCGAAGATTTTGATATCTCAAAGCTCCGCTATCACAAGATCGTTTTGATGGCCGATGCTGACGTTGATGGCCAGCACATCACCACGTTGCTCATGACGCTCCTGTTCCGGTACATGCGCCCCCTCATCGAGAACGGCTATGTTTACCTCGCCCAGCCGCCGCTGTACAGGATCAAGTGGTCCAACGCTGCCCACGATTACGTATACAGCGACCGTGAACGCGATGAAACCATCCGCAAGGGTGCCGCCATGAACAAGCGACTTCCCAAGGACAACGGCATCCAGCGCTACAAGGGTCTTGGCGAGATGGACTACACCGAGTTGTGGGACACCACCATGGACCCGGACCGCCGCACGCTGTTGCAGGTCACCATGGACGACGCACTGGCCGCCGATCAGACATTCTCAGTCCTGATGGGCGAGGACGTTGAATCACGCCGTAACTTTATCCAGCAGAACGCCAAGGACGTCAGGTTCCTCGATATCTAGGGGCTCATAAGGCCACCGAATATTCCAGAACTGACATATACCTGAAACGGAAAACTTAGATTATGAGTGACGAAACTCCCGAAGTCCCGGCGGAATCCAACGCCGAGGACGTCATCCTTGAGGGCGATGTGCTGACTGACCGCGTGGAGCAGGTGGACCTGCAGACGGAAATGCAGCGGTCCTACCTCGATTACGCGATGGCCGTCATTGTCGGCCGTGCCCTTCCGGACGTCCGTGACGGTCTTAAGCCCGTACACCGCCGCGTCCTGTACGCGATGTTCGACGGCGGATACCGCCCCGACCGCTCGTTCAACAAGTGCGCACGCGTTGTGGGCGACGTCATGGGTACGTACCACCCGCACGGTGACATGGCGATCTACGACGCTTTGGTCCGGCTGATCCAGGACTGGACCATGCGCTACCCGTTGGCACTGGGCCAGGGCAACTTTGGTTCGCCCGGTAATGACGGCGCTGCCGCACCGCGTTACACCGAAACCAAGATGGCCCAGTTGGCCATGGAAATGGTCCGCGACATCGACGAGGAAACCGTCGATTTCCAGGACAACTACGACGGCAAGAACCAGGAACCCACCATCCTGCCGGCGCGTTTCCCCAACCTGCTGGTCAACGGATCCTCGGGTATCGCCGTCGGCATGGCGACGAACATTCCGCCCCACAACCTCCGCGAGGTTGCTGATGGTGTCCAGTGGGCACTCGACAACCCCACGGCGACCCGCGAAGAACTCCTCGAAGCACTCTTGTTGCGCATCAAGGGACCTGACTTCCCCACGGGCGCCACCATCCTGGGCCACAAGGGCATCGAAGACGCCTACCGTACCGGCCGCGGCTCCATCACCATGCGCGCTGTGGTCAATGTGGAGGAACTTCAGGGCCGTACCTGCCTTGTGGTGACCGAGCTGCCCTACCAGGCAAACCCGGACAACCTGGCCATCAAGATTGCTGAGTTGGTCAAGGACGGCAAGATCTCCGGCATTGCGGATCTCCGCGATGAAACCTCCGGCCGTACCGGCCAGCGCCTGGTGATCGTGCTCAAGCGCGACGCCGTGGCCAAGGTGGTCCTGAACAACCTTTACAAGCACACGCAGTTGCAGGACAACTTCTCGGCGAACATGCTGGCGATTGTCGACGGCGTCCCGCGCACCCTGAGCTTGGATGCCTTCATCCGGCACTGGGTTGCGCACCAGATGGACGTCATCGCACGCCGTACCCGCTACCGCCTGCGCAAAGCCGAGGAAGAAGCGCACATTCTCCGTGCACTCCTGAAGGCCTTGGACATGCTGGACGAGGTCATTGCCCTCATCCGTGCTTCCAACACCACGGAAGCAGCCCGCGAAGGGCTCATGGAGCTTTTGGAAATCGATGAACTCCAGGCCCGTGCCATCCTGGATATGCAGCTCCGCCGCCTGGCCGCCCTGGAACGCCAGAAGATCCAGGACCGGCACGCGGAACTCGAAGCGATGATCGAGGAATACAACGCGATCCTTGCTTCGGAGGAACGCCAGCGCCAGATTATCAGCGAAGAACTCGCGGAGATCGTAGCCAAGCACGGCGATGACCGGCGCACGCATATCCTGATGGGCTTCGATGGCGACATGTCCATGGAGGACCTGATCCCCGAAGAGGAAATGGTTGTCACCATTACCCGCGGCGGTTACGTCAAGCGGACTCGAAGCGACAACTACCGCTCGCAGCAGCGAGGTGGCAAGGGCATCAAGGGTGCTCAACTGCGCGGCGACGACGTCGTGGAGCACTTCTTCGTGACCACCACCCACCACTGGCTGCTGTTCTTCACCAACCTGGGCCGGGTTTACCGCGCCAAGGCTTACGAACTGGCCGAAGCCGGACGTGATGCCAAGGGCCAGCACGTTGCCAACCTGCTGGCCTTCCAGCCGGATGAGCACATCGCACAGGTCCTGGACCTGCGCGACTACCAGCAGGCCCCGTATCTGGTGCTCGCCACCAAGAACGGCCTGGTCAAGAAGACGCGTCTGGAGGATTACGACACCAACCGCACGGCCGGTGTTATCGCCATCAACCTGCGTGACGAAGATGAGCTCGTCTCGGCCCAGCTTGTCAGCGAGACCGATGACCTGCTTCTGGTGTCCCGCAAGGGCCAATCAATCCGATTCACAGCGACCGATGACGCACTGCGTCCCATGGGCCGCGCTACATCCGGTGTGACGGGTATGAAGTTCCGTGAAGATGACGAACTCCTGGCCGCTGACGTGGTCCAGGATGGCTCGTTCGTCTTCGTGGTAACCGAAGGCGGTTACGCCAAGCGGACCGCTGTGGACGAATATCGCCTGCAGGGACGTGGTGGCCTGGGCATCAAGGTGGCCAAGCTCGCCGAAGACCGTGGGGACCTTGTAGGCGCCCTGATCGTGCAGGAAGAGGACGAAGTTCTGGTGGTCATGGAGGGCGGCAAGGTTGTCCGCTCGGCCGTGACAGGCGTCCCCGCCAAGGGGCGCGACACCATGGGCGTCATTTTCGCCAAGCCGGATAAGAATGACCGCATTATCGAGGTTGCGCGCAACAGCGAACGCGGTTTGGAAGGCGAAGAGTCCGAGGACGGACTCGACGATGACGTAACGTTGGCTGCAAACGACGGCGTCCCCGAGGCGACCGCAACGGCCGAAACGGAAAACGACGCAGACCCGGAAATCGAAACGGGCGCGGAGCTGAACGAAGACAACACCGGAGGTAACGAGTGAGTAATTCCGACTCATATCCCAAGCCGAGCACAGGTGTCCCCGGCGGACTCCGGCAGCCCTCGGGCAGCGCACAGCCAGGAACGCCTGCGCGACCCCAGCAGCGTCCCGGAACCGGGTCCACCGGTTCCGGCGCAGCTGGAGCGCGGCCCGCAAGCGGAACTAATTCCGCCCAGCGGCCGGCAGGAGCTCCAGGACAGCGTCCGGCCCAGGCAGGTCAGCGACCCGCCGGCGCTCCGGGACAGCGCCCGGCCCAGCCCGGACAGCGCCCAGCGGGTGCCACGGCCCAGCGTCCAGCCCAGGGTGCCCCGGGCTTGGTAAAGCCGGCTCCCAAGGCCAAGGTTCGCCGTGCACGCCTCCTGGTCAGCAAGGTTGACCCGTGGTCCGTACTGAAGATGGCGTTCCTGCTGTCTGTAGCTCTGGGCATTGTCACGGTAGTCGCCGCGATCGTGCTCTGGACTGTGCTGGATCTCACGGGCATCTTCAACCAGGTGGATAGCTTGCTGGGAACCCTCGCGGGTTCCGAGGGCAGCGGATTCGAACTGAAGAAGATTGCTTCCCTGGGCCAGGTGGCGTCTTTCGCCACCATCATTGCGGTGGTGAACGTGGTCCTGTTGACCGCGCTCTCCATGCTTTCGGCAGTCCTGTATAACATTTCTGCAACGTTGGTTGGTGGCGTGGGCGTCACCCTGACGGACGACTAGTGAAAAACCGCGGAAATACGCCGAAATTGGCGGAAAACCTCCGCGAAAATGCCTCGATTTGAGATCGGGCCGGGATGTGCTGTACAGTCATATCTCGGCCCGATGAGGCATCGGGGCGTATAGCTCAGGCGGTTAGAGCGCTTCGCTGATAACGAAGAGGTCCCAGGTTCAAGTCCTGGTACGCCCACGGAACCTACAAGGTTCAGGTAACACTGAATCGGAATGAGGTGCTTGTGAAGAAGTTGCTGGTAGTTGTAGCAGCGGCGATCGCAGGTGTCCTGGTCTATAAAAAGGCTCAGGAATCCGAAGCCCGGAAGGATGTCTGGAGCAAGTCAACCGACACGGTGGACTAGCTGCGGAGCCCGGTTGGAACTGGTAAATCCCGGTCCTGACATGGGGTATGATTGACGGGTTGCTTCTTATGGGGGCATGGCGCAATTGGTAGCGCACCTGCTTTGCAAGCAGGGGGTTCGGGGTTCGAGTCCCCGTGCCTCCACCATAAGAAAAGTCCCGGTCAGAAATGACCGGGACTTTTGCTTTTAACCCTATTCCCTGCAAACACCGTGGTCAGAAGCCCTTTTCCCACGACGGGACGGCTAAGCTCTCCTGAGGCCATACCGCCCCCCAGCGGCGCCGCGAACGTTGGGGGAAGCCTGGAGACGAACCGGTGCTGGGAATGGGACTGGCCCACAACTACCTGGTGGACCGGCCCAGGGTCGTTGCGGAACACCCAAAGTCGAACAGCAAGCATAGGGCCCACGCACGGACTCAGCCAGCAGGGGCTTGTTGAAGAGCCCGCTCAAGGAACGCCTTCAGCTCACTGTCTCCCAGCACAGGAGTGACCACCCCGAGCTCCAACGTTGGCTGGGATTTCGCGCCAGCGGCGACCAAGGAGCTCTGGACGTTCCTGCGAGCCACCATGGCAGCCTGGGTATCGCCCTTCCTGGCAGCCTCCAGCATGCCCAAGGCCTCCTCAACGCCACGACCATACTCGGCGGCCGCCGCAACCCAGGCGCTGGCGTCCTTGGCGAAACCAGGCTGGGCCATGCCGGGAAGGAGATCGGGCAGGCGCTGAAGCAGCTCAGCGCGTGCCTTCAATGCTCCCGAACCAGGCTTCCCGGCGTCGTAATCCGCCCAGAACTGGTCAATATCGCGGCGCAGACCGGGAGCGGACGGCGTGAGCTCGTCGTCCTGCCAATCCTGGTTCAGGTCAGCGAACGCCTTCACAGCGGCTTGGGTGTCGGGATCCGGACCGGCTACAAGGGACAAGGCGGCGTTCATGGACTTGGCGGGGTCGTACGCCGGCCCGTTCCAGGAGAGATCGGCGTAGTTGAAAATGGCCGGCAGGGAAAGATACGGCTGGATCATGGGGTTGGTAACAATGCCACGGATGGATTCATGAAGATCCGCGTCCCTGCCGATCACCGGTGCCAGGAACAGGTGGTCCTGCGAGAAGTCGTTGACCGGGTAGTTATCCCAGATGATGATGTCCCGCGGTGATCCGGGGCTCCCATAGCTCTGCCGTGCCGTATCCGCTGAGTCCTGGCTAATTCGATGGGACACTACGTCCTCGCCGGTCCACTGCACCACGATTCCGGGATTCAGCGCACGGCCAAGCTCCTTTTTGTACGGGGTGCTCCCGGAGCCGTTGTAGAAGGTGGGGACGGTTTCCAAAGGCAGGACACCAGCCTTGCCGGCGATGAACCTTTCATTGACGTCATTGAGGAAGGACGCCTGTGCCTTTGCCAGGTTGACCTGGCCCGAACCGAACTCCCGGAGGTCGTCAGCGCATTGGACCTTGGTGGCGATATCGTCCAAGGGGATCACGAAGGACCGAACCCCCAGCGAATACAAGGATTCAAGCTTGGCCACGGCGTCGTCCAGATCAGATGTGCGTGAATAGCAAATGTCGATCCCCGGTGACAGGGCGTAGCTGAACCGGACGTGGTTGGCCGCTGCAGCATCAATGAGCTCCCGCAGTTCCCCAAGCTCCTGATTCGAGTAGAGGTCCCGCCACTTGTCCCTGAGCAGGGGGTCGTCCTTGGGCGAATAGATGTAGGTATTCATCTTTTGCCGGCCGGCGAACTCGATCACGTCCAAACGGGCCTGATGGGACCATGGCGTTCCGTAAAAGCCCTCGATGACGCCGCGGGTTTCCATCAGTGGCCAGTCGCTGATCCGCGCTGCAACTACAGATCCGTCCTTGAGCAGCTGACGCAGTGTCTGCACTGCGTGGAAAACGCCGTCGTTGTCCCCACCGGCGAGCACCGCAGTCGGGATCCCGTCAGGCCGCCCGGTAGCCAGGGCGTATCCTTCCGGCCGTCCCAGTGCCTCCCGGATTTCAGCATCGCTGTCCAACTGCAATGACTTGAGGGCCGAAGCCGCAGCTGCCCCTGTTCCCAAGTAGACGGCAGAAGCTCCCTCGCGTGGGTTGGACAATTCTGCGACGATCTCGGTGGTCCCTCCAGCACCCGCCACCAAGTCCTGAACAGCGGCAATCGAGGATTGATCCGTTCCTGAGGGGGCCACAACGTAAACGTGGCCCAGCAAAGGGACCGGACCCCCGGATCCGGCGTGGGCATGCTGCGGAACCGGGAAGATGCTGGGAATTCCGGCCGCATCTCCCTCCCGCCCGCCGGGACGCTCACGTGAAACAACAAACCAGCCGGTAACCACCAGGGCAGCCGCGAGTGCCCCCGCTGCGAGCGACAGCAGGACATACCGCCGCCGTTTGGCGCCAGCGCCGATGGGTGCTGTGTTCAATCGGGTAACCCCTTGGGTATGTCGTCGCCGGCTCACTGGAATGTTGAGTCAAGACAATCACACTGTCCGCCCATCAGATAGGGGCGGAAGCACTCCCCCGCCACACTAGGGTTGATCCGTGAACCTTCTCATTGCTGCCCTTGGGGTCTTGGGTGTTGCCTCTTCCGGACCGCTCATTGCAGGCACTCTCGGAGCCACCTCGGTGACGGCGTTGGCCATAGCTTTTTGGCGCAACGCGATCGGTGCGGTGGTGATGGCCGCGCCTGTGGTCATCCGGGAGCCCCGTGCCTTCGGTAGGATCACCCGCCGTGAGTTTGGTTGGTCTGCTCTGGCCGCCGTTGCCCTCGCCTTCCACTTCGCGTGCTTCATTACCGCGCTGCAACTGACGTCGGTGGCCGCTGCGACCGCCTTGGTGTGCCTCCAGTCGGCGTGGATTGCAGTGTTCCAGTTGTTCAGGGGTACGCGACACCGTTGGCCGGTGCTGCTGGGTTTGGGGATTGCTTTCGGTGGCGTTGTAGCCATCACGGGGTTCGACATGGGCTCATCCCCAGAAGCCCTCCTGGGAGACCTTCTGGCACTGGCTGGCGGAGCCCTGGCGGGTCTGTACACCCTCGCCGGCGGCAAAGCCCGGCAGTCAATGGGTACGGGAACGTACACCACGCTCTGCTACGGCATGTGCGCCGCGATCGTGGCGGTGCTGGCTTTGTTCAACGCCCAGCCCCTCACAGGGTTCGACGCCGGAGGCTGGCTGGGGATTATCGCCATCACCATCTGTGCGCAGCTGGTTGGGCACACGGCGTTCAACCATCTGCTGGCAACCATGAGTCCCCTGCTGGTGTCCATGATCATCCTGCTGGAGATTCCAGGAGCAGCGATTTTGGCAGCCATCTTCCTGAATGAAACCTTGCCGGCCGGAACATATGCGGGCCTGGCACTGATCCTGGTTGGACTTGCCGTGGTGGTTGCCGGGCAGCGGCGTGGCCGGCCCGAAGCAGACCGGCGCGAAGCCGAGTTGGGTACGGACTGACGTTCCGGCGTCGGGCGCTAAACGCCGCCCCGGCGGACGCCTTGCGCGGAGTTGGCAGCGTGGATGGCGCGCAGCAGCTTGGCCGGGAAGTAGACCGAGAAGAACACCACCATGGGTGCTTTCAGGGCCATCTTCTTGACGTTGTGTGCCTTGTAGGTCCGGTCAAATCGCTGGACGTAGTAGCGGTAGTCCCGGGGTGAGTCCTCGAGTCGACGGGCGGACATCCCGGACACCATCTGCGGCAGGTACTGCACTTTGAGGTCGTGCTCGAAGAGATGCAGCGAAAGATCTATATCCTCATGCATCTCATCTTTGGGGTCCAAGCAGGCTTCGTCGCGAATGGTTTCCCATGCAGTGCGGCGCAGAGCCATGTTGGAACCGAAAAGGAAGTGGTACTGGTGTTTGGCCAGGCGCAGCATGAGTTGGCGCATCTTGTCGTCCGCCTTGAGCCCGAAACGGCGCATGGGCATGTCGTAATAGACCACGGGACCGGTGGCTGCGGAAACCGAAGGGTCCATGAATGCTTTTTGTACCTGTTCCACCCAATCTGGTTCCAGGACGGAGTCAGCGTCGATCCGGCCAACCACGTCCCCGGTGGCGCTGTTCAACCCGTGGTTACGGGTGGGGATGAGGCCTTGGGCGGCTTCCTGCCGCAAGAGAATGATGGGGCTCTCCGGGTATTCCTGCTGCATCTGGCGAACAATCCTGGCCGTGCGGTCCGTGGACAGATTGTCCACCACAATGATCTCGTCGGCAGGTACGGACTGGTAGATGGCCGCGATGAGGCACTGGCGAATGACGCTTTCCTCGTTATACGCCGGGATGACGATGGAAACGCCCGGAGGAACCGGAGCATCCTGGAGGGCACCCGCAGAGGGTCTATCGGCTGACATCACTCCAAATCTAACACCCGGACCCGGAGACTGATGGAGGCTTTGGTTACAAGCCGGCAAACACTGAAGGGACCCCGGCATCGGCCGGGATCCCTTCAAATGCTTGAACTGCTGGTGCTAGCTGTGGGCACCCTTGGCGTCGGTATCCGTGCCTTCGGTGTCCTTGTGCAGGCTGGCGGCGATGTTCTTGACGGCAGTTTTGGCGTCGGTTGCCACCTTTGCGGTGGTCTCCTCAGCGCTCTTCGCAGCGTCCTCGGCTACCTGCGCGGCCTCAGCAGCTGCCTCATCCGGCGTGACATCCGTGGCAGGGGTTGCGGCCGCAGCTGCAGAGGCAGCGGCGTCGGCCGGAGCCGGCGAGGATGCCGGAACCGGTGCGGGCGTCGGTGTCACCGGAGCAGGTGTCTTCCACGGATCCTCAACCGGCTTGGAAGCCTTCCAGGCAGCAACACCGGCAGCGGCCGCGGCGGCGATGACCGTAACGATCAGCCAGCCGCGCTTCTTGGGCTTGGGTTCTTTGCCCAGCTTGGTGGAGACAGCCTTGCTGGCTTCGCCGGCAACCGCCTTGATCTGCTTGCTGGTGGCCTCCGCCTTCTCCTGCACGCTGTGGACAACGCCGGAGTCAACCAGCTTCTGCGCGACGGCGTCTACCTGGGCCGGGGCGTTCTCCAAGGCGTGGTGAACGGCCACCGAAGCCTGGCCCAACTGCTCGGACAGCTTGGGCAGGTATTCGTCCACCACTTTGTCCCGCGCGTGTCCAAGGGCAGGAGTGGCTTTATTGAGCGTCTCCTGGATCCTGGGAGTTGCGTCCTCTACTGCGTCATGGATCTTCGGCGCGAGGTGCGCCAGTCCATCCTGAATCCGCGGTGTGACAACTGCAACGCCATCGGCGAGGTTGTGCGCAGCGGACTTCAGTCCCTCTTGGATCTTGGGGGAAGCGGTGTCAATGCCGTGCTGGATACGCGGAACAGCCCAATTAACAGCTGCTTCCACGCGTGGTGCAGCCCAGTCGCGGGCGTTATCCACACCAACCGCAACGGATTGTTCAAGGTCGCGGGCAATACGGTCTGATTTCTTCACAACTACCTCCCGATACACATGCTCGTTTGTTGCTAGCCTACGTCGCCAAGTGAACACGGGCTATTCATCTCCTGGATTAGGCCCGGATTTCACCGAGCGCGGAACAGGCTTTACAGCCACTAAGGCGTTGACCCTGCATGGAAGAATGGGGCCATGACCATCGCAACCGCAAAAGCAACGATCCACACGACCCTCGGCGACATCAAGGTTGACCTCTTCGGCAACCACGCGCCCAAGACGGTCGCCAACTTCATTGGCTTGGCCACTGGCGAAAAGTCCTGGAATCACCCTGAAACGGGCGAAGACAAGACCGGGACGCCCCTTTACGACGGCACCATCTTCCACCGGATCATCAAGGACTTCATGATCCAGGGCGGCGATCCCCTGGGCCGCGGCGTTGGTGGCCCCGGCTACCAGTTCGACGACGAAATCCACCCGGAACTGACGTTCAACGCTCCCTACAAGCTGGCTATGGCCAACGCCGGTATCCAGATGGGCAAGGGAACCAACGGGTCACAGTTCTTCATCACCACGGTGAACACCGACTGGCTGTTCGGCAAGCACAGCATCTTCGGTGAGGTCACCGATGAGGAATCCCGCAAGGTTGTTGACGCTATTGAGGCAGTCCGCACTGGCATGGGCGACCGTCCCGTCGAGGACGTCGTCATCAACAGCATCGACATCGAACAGCTCTAATCACCTACTGAAACTGAGCTCATGAGTTACGGAATTCCGTCGGCAGAGCCGTCCGCTGAAGTTCCGGTGTGCCCCAGGCACCCGGACCGGCCCTCCTATGTGAGGTGCCAGCGCTGTGGGCGCCCTGCATGCCCCGAGTGCCAGCGGGCGGCCGCCGTCGGGTTCCAATGCGTTGACTGCATCAACGAACAAAAACGTACGACGCCGGTATACCGCTCTCCCTACGGCGGCGCCCTGGCTGTCGGCCGGCCCTTGGTGACGTTCACGATCATCGGGCTGTGCGTCCTGGTGTACATCCTTCAGTGGATTGTGCCTGGGGATGAAGTGTTCGAGAATTTTGCGTTCGCCAACATCTTTGCCGTCAGTGAGCCATGGCGCATGGTCACTGCGGCCTTCCTGCATTCACAGGGATTCCTGCTTCACATCGTTCTCAACATGTACACGCTATGGATCTTCGGACAAGCCCTGGAGCCTTTGCTCGGGCGTATCCGATTCCTTGCCGTGTATTTGCTTTCCGCAATCGGCGGCTCTGTAGGGTTCCTCGCCCTCACCCCCACGCTGCCCCCTGTTGGCGTCGTAGGAGCTTCCGGCGCCATCTTCGGGTTGTTTGGCGCCATGTTGGTGGTTCAACGCCACCGGGGCGGCGAGACCAAACAACTGTGGGTCCTCATCGCGATCAATGGTGCGATCGGCTTCTTCGTCCCCAGCATTGCCTGGCAGGCTCACTTGGGCGGATTGATCACCGGTGGCCTTGCTGCTGCCGCGATTGCTTACGCTCCCAAGGGCAAGAACCAGGCCCTTCTCCAAGCCGGTGGACTGGTCCTGGTGGCAGGTCTGCTGGCAGTGGTTACCTGGTTCCGCGTCACAGCTGGCTAGCAGCAGCACCGACTCATCCTGTGACGGGCTGCCGCAGGATGGTCTTGAGCTTGTCAGGGGCCGCCCGGCGAGGGTCCCCGAGATAGATCTCATGGTGCCTGCCGGTCATTGTCAGTGACTGCGACGGGATGAACGCATTGTGCATCTCCTCGAGTACCGGTCCCTCGTTGTCGTAGGGGCCAATGTGGAGTGTCTGCACGCTCAGCCCTTCCTCCAGCGGCTCCAAACGGAGAGCCTCCAAGGCCGGCGCCTCCCCCTTCCTGGCAACCAGCTCCCGTGCCGCCTCAAAATGCTCCGGCGTGATCCAGTCAGGGACCATGCTCATCAGTGTCCAGTCCCAGCGTGACTTGTCCCGGGCGCTGGTGAACGACTCCATGTCATCGGACCACCACAACGCTTCCAGCGGCATGACGCCGTAATCCTTCCCGAGGTCGGCCTTGCTGAAGAACTTCAGTTTGTAAGCCACGGGGTACAGCGTGGTCAACGCATCCTTGTAGGCCTGGGCAGTGTTGGGGTCCCCGTGACCATCGATCATCAGAAACTGCAGCGTGGGAACGGTCACCACGGCGAATTCGCCGCGCTTGGCACTGTACGTCGGAATCAGCTTCTTGAAGTCGCTCTTCATGGCACCAAGGTACGCCCGTCGTTCAAGAAGGTTCCAACGGGATGCCTAAGGGGTTATCCACAACTGTTATCCACACTGTGCGTAACTTACACGGGTGTAGTTAGAGGTTCATCCCGGCGTTGGACCTGCCAGAGCGGCAGATATCCCCCGAAAGGCATGAATTTCTCCACAACTGTGGATAACTTTGTCCCCGTGGGGGTCGAATATGTGGACAAGTAGGCCTCTTGGCAACATTCTGTGGATAACCCTGTTAATTACCGTCAGCTTCGAGGTCTATCAACAGCCTTATCAACAGTGTTAATAACTACAAGCGTGTAGTTCACCAGGTGGCTATGGTCGCTCAGGCCCAGCAACGCAGGGATCCCAGGATTGAAACCCACAAGTTTTCCCCACTTGTGGATAACTTGTGGGCAGGGGGTTGTTGTTAAGTGGGTAACTACCGACACGTGCGCTGACGCCGCCTCTGAACAACGCGTCGCTCAATGGGTGCGCTGCAGTCATTGTGATCGCCCAAGAGAGACTCTTGGCAAATCCGGCAATGCCGGCATGTTGAACATTCGATGAAGCTTGGCGCACTATCCACAGCGCCGTGCACAGTGGGTATAAGTCATGGCCTGGCGCTTTCCCGCCCATAATCAGCGACAGCGCAGGGATGTGGAGCGCCAATACATGGATGTCCACAGAGTTTATCCACGCCTGTGGATAAAGTTCCCCACTTCTGTGGACAAGAAATGCGCCCCGGCTGGTGAGGAAACCAATCAGGGAGTGGTGCCTCCGGTGTGGATCCAGACACCGGACGTTCCACGGCGATGGCTGTCCACCAAGTGGGTATCGATGATTCCAATCGCTTCCATCAGGGCATACATGGTGGTGGGCCCAACGAAGGCGAAACCCTTCTTACGGAGTGCCTTGGACAGCGCGATTGATTCCGGGGACGTTGTGGGGATGTCTGCAAAAGTGCGGGGCTCCGGGGTGCTGTCCGGCTGGAAGGACCACACGAAGTCCACCAGACCACCCTCCTCACGGAGCGCGATGGTGGCCTTGGCGTTGGTAATAGCGGCCTGGATTTTCAGGCGGTTGCGGACGATCCCGGAATCCTGCATGAGACGTTCGACGTCCGCTTCGGTGAACGCGGCAACGCTTTCGGGGTGGAAGTCCAGGAATGCTTTACGGAATGCTTCCCGTTTCCTGAGGATGGTGGCCCAGGAAAGGCCGGCCTGGAAGGCTTCAAGACTGATGCGTTCATACATACCCTGCTCGTCGCGGACGGGCATGCCCCACTCGTGGTCGTAGTAGGCCTGCATGAGGGCGTCCGAGGCAGCCCACAGGGGTCGGGCCAGGCCGTCGTCACCGATGATGATGCCGTTATCCGGACTCATGAACGCTCCTCTGCAGCCGAGCCATCAGGGCGCCGGCGTTTTTTGTGCTTCCCGGGATATTCTGCCCGGTGCCAGTGACATTAAGGTCCGGGCCGGTGCGTCACGACAGTCCAGTGACCCGCATGGTGATGTTGATCCGACCACGTGACAGGCCACAATCCGCAGGAGCCGTTCCAGGGAGGACCTTGGGGATGCCGTGATAGGCGAACCGGGACGGACCACCAAATACGAAAAGATCGCCGGAACGAAGTTCAACGTCTGTGTAAGGCTTTGTCCGGGTCTTGGTGTTGCCGAACCGGAAGACACAGGACTCGCCGATGCTGAGGGACACCACAGGTGCGCTGGAGCGCTCGTCCTTGTCCTGGTGCATACCCATGGCCGCGCCGTCGTCGTAGAAATTCACCAAGGCAGCGTCTGGAGTGTACTCAGCGGCTGATGCGGTCAGGGACTCATCAACGGATATGCCGGACGCATAGGCTGCCGCAACCGCCTTGCGTCCCAGACGGACCATCCAATCAGGGAAGTCCAGCACGGGCCGGCCGTTGACATCGGTAGCTTCCCGCGAGTATCGGTATGGCTGCCAGTGCCAGCCGAGGCATACGGTTCGAACCGACATTTGGTGCCCACCAGGAAGGGTGGCAGCCCTGAGAGGAACGGGGCCGTGTGTCCACTCCCCAAAGCGGTTCACGATCCACCGCTGCTGCTCCAGCGTCAGCCAGCCAGGGACATGAACCGCGCCTGGAGCAATCAGGCGGGGACCGGCGTCGTGGTTTTCCGGCTGTACCAGCTCCAACGGAAAGAGGGCGTCGTCATTCACGCCGCTGCCTCGAGGGTCAACAGCGCGCGTTTTGCATCTGCTCCGCCAAGGTAGCCGCCGAAGCTGCCGTCCGACTTCACTACGCGGTGGCAGGGCACGATCACGGGCAGGGGGTTGGTTGCACAGGCGGTCCCTACGGCACGGACCGCATTGGGACTGCCGGCCGCCACGGCGACTTCCGCGTAGCTTTCCGTGCGGCCGTACGCGATGCGGGGCAAGTGCTGCAGGACGTTCAGGCGGAAGCCGCGGGACAGGCGGAAATCAAGGGTGAGATCAAATTCCCTCCTGGCGCCGGCAAAGTACTCATCGAGCTGCCGTGCAGCATCATCCAAACGTGCCGGGGCCTGAAGGATTCTGGGGCTGACGGTGTTGGCCAGAAGCTGCAGGACGTCCCCGTGGTTCTCCAGTTCGAAGGCAACGCGGACGATTCCCCGGTCCGTGGCGGCGAGGAGGAGCTTCCCTAGCGGGGAGTCCACTATCCGGTACGCGATGTCCAATGTGTGGACGAGTTGTGCGTCGCGGGCCAGCCGGGCATGAAGTCCGGCGAGGGCGGTTTCGAGACCGGCATCGAGGGGCTCCAGGAGCGATGCGACCTCAGAATGATCGGGGCTTGCTTCAAGGGTCATCGGAGTTCTCCTTTCGAAAATGAGTGCGCCAGCGCAGGAGGATCAGCAAGGGCATTGCGGAGTGATTTCACGCCGTCGGCGCCGGCACGCCGGGCGGCATCCGGCGTGCCTCCCAGCAGGTCGGCGACATCCTTGTAAGGCAGACCGGCCAGGTAGTGATAAGCCACCGCCTGGCGCTGCTTCGGTGGAAGGCCCGCGACGGCGTCCAGCAGTTCCGCGTGTCCGCCACCGGGAATGCCAAGGCCTGAAGGGCGCTCGGGCGGCGAGTCCACTGGCAGGGCACGTCGGCTCCCGGCACGCAAATGGTCAATGCACTTGTGGTGTGCAATGGTGACCAGCCATGCCTGCACGTTCGCGCCCGGCGGCAGATCCGGATATGCCTGGAGGGCCGCCAGGAAGGTATCGGACCAGGCATCCTCGGCATCGTGTGTGCCCAGGACGGCGCGGCATACCCGGAGAACCGTGGCGCCCTGTTCCTGGACTACGGCCTCAAACGGTCTCTTGCTGACTGCCTGCTCCGGCTCCATCAGAACAGCTTGCCTTCCCGAACGGTGGCGGGTTCTTCCAGCTCCAGGAGGAAACGCTTGTTGTGGAGACCACCCGCGTACCCGGTCAGCTGTCCCCTGCGGCCCACCACACGGTGGCACGGGATGATGATGCTGATGGGGTTTCTTCCTACGGCTGATCCCACGGACTGGGCGAGATGGGGGTCGCCCAGCTCGGCGGCCAACTCACCGTAGCTGACAGTTTCGCCAAAAGGAATGTCTTGGAGTCGGGACCAGACCTTCTCCTGGAATGCGTTCCCACGGGCCTCGAAAGGGACATCGAAAACGGTGCGGTGGCCACCCAGGTACTCCCCAAGTTCAACCCGGGTCACAGCAAAGACCGGATCCTCGGGTTCCGCGGGGACTCCGAAGTAGTCCGGCGGAGGCATATGCCAGTGACCTTCGTAGAAGATACCCGTCAAAAATTCCCCGCGGGCAGTCAGCGTCAACTGCCCCAACGGGGAATCCATGGTGGTGTGCCGGATGCTCATATCTTGTAGACGTTCACGGGCACGGAAATGTGAGGTGCGGTTTCCCTAGGAGCGCCAGCGGGTGGTCATGAGGAAGCCGACGATTGCGATGCCAAAGCCTGCAACGATGTTCCAGGAAGCCCAGTCCCGGACAGGAAACTGGCCCTCAGTGATGTAGAAGGTGATGATCCAGATGAGCCCCAGAATCATCAGTCCGAACATGACGGCCTTATACCACACCGGGTTGGGCTTGTACTGCTGCGTTGCGGAAGTCTGCTGGGCCTGACGGGCAGGCCGCTTGCGGGGCTTGGACTCGGGCACGGATCCTCCTTGGCTGTACGTTAATACCCGTTTCGGCCGGCCTTGATATCCTGCAGGAAGGAAAATTCCAGCGGTTAACGGCCACGCGGCGTTCCGGGTTGGTTCTAGCTGTCAAGTCTAGCCGCAACTCGGGGTCCGCCCGCCCGCGTCCGCGCCCGATACAAGGAGACCCTGTGGCGCACCAGCAGACGACGACGGGTTCTTCCGTGTCGTCCGCCCGCCGCGGTCAGGAGCGGGGTCCCCGCAGGCCGCTCCGCGCATCGGATGTCATCCGCAAGATCAGCCAGATCCTGGGCGAGCTCCTCATTACTGCGGGAATTGTCCTGCTTTTGTTTGTGGGCTGGGAACTGTGGTGGACCAACGTGGAGGCCGACGCCAAACAGACGGAAGCCGTCCAAAGCTTCGCGCAGGACTTCACTGGGCCCATGACGCCAGCAGCGCCGGACGCCGCCGTGGATTATGGGCCGCCGGTTGTAGGGACCGCTCCGGGATACGGCGAAATGATTGGGATCATGTACGTCCCCCGCTTCGGAGCCGACTACACCCGTCCCATCATCGAAGGCACTGATGCAGGGGTCCTGGACACTCTTGGCTTGGGCCACTACGGGACTACCAGCATGCCCGGCGCAGTGGGCAACTTCGCTGTGGCCGGCCACAGGCAAACCCACGGAGCTGTGCTGGACAATATCCACACATTGGTTCCCGGAGACAAGATCTACGTTCAAACGGCTGATGGCTACTACACCTACGTCTTCCGGAACAACCAAATCGTCCTGCCGGACCGGACGGATGTTCTGATGCCCGTTCCCACGCAAGCTGGAGTCACACCGAAGGAAAGTATCCTCACCATGACCAGTTGCAACCCACGATTCGGGTCGCAGGAACGCATCATCGCCTACTCCACGCTGGATGGCTGGCAGCCTGCGTCAGCCGGACCGCCGTCGGAAATCGCTGCCCAAGTAGCCCAAGCCCAGGGAAAGGGGTAAAGGATGTACGCCTGGATCTTCCGCAATTTACCCGGGCCGCTGTGGGTGCGGATCCTGACATGCTTGGTATTGGTGGCAGCAGCACTGGTACTGATGGTCCAGTTCCTCTTCCCCTGGTTTTCCCAGTTCACCACTTTGACTGACTCAACGATTGGTTTAGTGCAGCAGCCATGAGCACAACAAAAATTCTTGTAGTAGATAACTACGACAGCTTCGTCTACACCCTGGTGGGATATCTCCAGGAACTCGGCGCCGAAACTACAGTGGTCCGCAACGACGACGTGACACTCGCCGAGGCTACCGAACTCGCAGCTACCCGCGACGGCGTCCTGGTCTCGCCCGGTCCCGGGACCCCGGCCGAGGCCGGCGTGTGCATCGAGCTCATCAAATGGTGCGGCGACAACAACAAGCCAATGTTCGGCGTATGCCTGGGACACCAGGCCCTCGCCGAGGCCTACGGCGGCGTGGTGACCCATGCTCCTGAGCTCATGCACGGCAAGACCTCACCGGTCCAGCATGAAGGCAAGAGTGTTTTCGCGGGCCTTCCTTCGCCGGTTACTGCCACGCGCTACCACTCCCTCGCAGCGGTCCGCGACTCCATTCCGGACGTTCTTGAGATCACCGCGGAAACAACCAACGGCGTGGTGATGGGCCTGCAGCACAAGACCGCGCCACTGTGCGGTGTCCAGTTCCACCCGGAATCAGTACTCACCGAGGGTGGCTACCAGATGCTCGGCAACTGGTTGGAGTCCCTGGGCATGACCGGGGCCGCCGAACGCGCATCCAAGCTGAGCCCGCTGATCAAGCAGTAGGCAGGGAGGTGGGCGGCATCCGCCGGCCTCCGCGGGCTGCTCCGTCGTCGCTTTGACGCACGCTTCCGGTGGCCAGCCCGCGGCCGACAGTCCGGACGTTACTTCTTGGTCTCAGTGGGCTTCGGCGTTGGCTTGTCGGTGTTTGTGGGTGTCGGCGTGGGCGTTGGTGTCGGGGTGACAGGGGCTTTGGCCACCGTCACGGTGACCGTCTTGCCCTGATCCACCTCAGTGTTGAAGGTTTCGCTCTGGGCCGTGACGGTGCCAGGCGCCACCTCGGAATTCTCTTGCTCCACCACTGCCATTACCAACCCATTGGTCTTGAGGGTGGCTTCTGCTTCAGTCTGGGGCAGCCCAATCAGCTGCGGCATAAGGACCTTGCCCGAGGAAACCTGCAGTTCCACTTTGGAGGAGGCTGCGATTGGCCCGCCGGGGGCAGGCGCGGTGTTAATGACCACGCCCACTGGAACAGTGGCGCTGTGAGTCCTGACCGTGGAAACGTCGCCGGTGATACCAAGCTTTCGCAGGGCGTCACGAGCGTCTGGTTCAGTGCGGCCCACGATGTTCGCCGGGATGGTGACGGAGCTGGGGCCGCTGGAAATCTTGAGGATAACCTCGGCGTCCTGGTCCAGCAGGGAACCGGCCGTCGGAGCTGTGCCAATGGTCATGTCCTTGGCTACCGAATCGCTGGCCTCGCGCACGGTCTTTGGCACCAGCTTGGCCGAGTACAGTTCCTGGATTGCCTGGGACTCGGACATGTTGGCCACCACGGGCACAGGAATCTTCGCTGGGGGCGGTGGTTGCAGGTTCATGAGGCTGTACAGCCAGAACCCACCGCCGGCCAGCACGATCAGCGTGAAGATCACCAAGGTTGCTATCCACGTACGACGGCGGGTCTTCTGACCTGCTGTCCGCTCGCGTTCCGTTGGGAGGCCCAAGGGAAGCGCGTCATCCTGCGGATGGTCGACGGGTTGGTCCTTGAATTGATCGACATCAAGAAAGCCCACGGCGGTGGTGCTCAGGAGCTGGGTGGCGGGGTCCTCCTCCACGAGGTCGTTCGGATCGGTGGGAGCTTCGCTGGACGGAAGAGCCGGCACGGGAATTCCGTTACTTGCCGCGCGCAGTGCGCGTCGGAAGGACGCTGCATCCTGGAAACGGTCTGTGCGGCTCTTCTGGAGGGCCTTGGCCAGGACCGAATCCAACGCTTCGGAAACATCGGGGTTGTGGGCACTTGGCATGTCCGGGATCTCGCGGACGTGCTGGTACGCCACTGAAACCGGGCTATCGCCAACAAAAGGCGGCCGGCTGGTCAGCAGTTCGTAGAGGAGGCAACCAGCAGAGTAGAGATCGCTGCGAGCATCCACGGTCTCACCACGTGCCTGCTCCGGTGAAAGGTATTGAGCTGTGCCCACGACGGCCTGTGTCTGGGTCATGGTGGCTGCGGAGTCGGCCATGGCACGCGCGATGCCGAAGTCCATGACTTTGACGTCTCCGGTGTCAGCGCACACCATCACGTTGGCCGGTTTGATGTCGCGGTGGACGATGCCCGCGCGGTGGCTGTACTCCAGTGCGGACAGGACGCCCAGTGTGAAGCCGATGGAGCTCTCCACGTCCAGCTCATTCGCCTTGATCATGTCCCGCAAGGTGCGGCCGGCCACGTACTCCATGACGATGTACGGGACGCGGACGTCCTCGCCGGGACCACCAGGTACGGAGTATTCGCCCGTATCGAAGATGGCCACGATGGACGGGTGGTTCAATGCCGCCACGGCCTGGGCTTCACGTTTGAACCGGGCCTGGAACTGGGGATCGCGGGCGAGGTCCGCCCGAAGGACCTTGACCGCGATGGTCCGTCCCAGCAAAGTATCCGTTCCGCGGTAGACGTCCGCCATGCCGCCGCGACCGATCAGCTCACCGAGTTCGTAGCGGGCGTTGAGGATGCGCTGTGAAGACACAGGTGTGCTCTCCTCTCGATGCGCGGGACCTTGGCGTGGCGTAGACATAACGGATCAGCTAGTTGCTCGGGCTGCCGCTGGGGCTGGCACTCGAAGAACCGGGGTTGGTGGGCACAACGGACTTGGACAGGAAGTACGTCACGGTGGAGCCGGCGGGAACTTCGGCCCCCGCAGCGGGCGAGGACCGCACGAAGGTTCCGGGCTGCTGGCCGACGGCACCGTTCACGGGATCACCGGCTACCCAACGGAGCCCGGCGCCCTCTATGGCGGCCCGAACCTGCGACTCGTTCGCTCCGACGCCAATGGTCGGAACGGCTACGGATTCAGGTCCCTTTGAGTACTGAACCGTAATGGTCTGTCCAGGATCGACTGGCCCGGTCGGGTTAAGGCTGATCACGGTCCCGGGAACAGCGGCGTTAAAGACTTCCTGACCGTCCACACCCAATCCCAGGGCACGCAGCTCGGCGCTCACCGATTCAAACGGCTGACCCAAGTATTGCTCGGGGATGACGTTGACCTTCTGCGGGGTGGACTGCGTGGGCGTGGGAGACGGCGACTCCGAGGTTTGGCTGGGTGTAGGAGTAGCCGAAGTGGACGTTGGGCTGGCTGTACGGCTGGCGCTGGCCGACGTGGACTGGCTCGGGCTGGGGCTCGGCGAGAAGAATCCGGACTGGGAAATCAGGAAACCAACCAGTGCGAACAGGACCAGCAGGATCAGGGCCACCAAGGGCCAGGTCCAGGGGCTGCGCTTCTTGCGTTCGGGCTCGCGGTCGTCGAAGTTGTCGTCGTCGCTGTAAGCCACTTCTTCTTCGTCGTTGAGCTGGCGCTCTGCCTCCAACGCGTTGGCGCGCGACAAGGGGTTGTCGGAAGAAGCCGCGGCGGCGCCCACAGCAGCTCCGGCTGCGGCGGCACCGAGCACCGGAAGTGCGGAGGTCGCCGTCGACGACTGCTCTTTTCCGTAAGGCGAGGTGACGACGCCGGTGGGTGCGGTCGCGGTGTCGACGGGCGCCGTGATGGGCCCCGTGGTGGATTCGAACAGCAACATTCCGGGTACGGCGGCGTGGGCCGTGGCGATGTCGCCGTTGCGGATGGCGTCAGCGGCCTCGGCCAGCTTGATGGCGTTGGCGGGACGGTTCTTGGGATCCTTGGCCAGCATGGACATCAGGAGGGCGCGCACGGGCGTGGGAAGGGTTTCCGGCAGGGGCGGCGGCGCGTCGTTGACCTGTGCCAAGGCGATGGCAATCTGCGATTCGCCCGAGAAGGGACGGTGGCCGGTGAGGCACTCATAGCCAATGACGCCCAGGGAGTAGATGTCCGAAGAGCCGGTGGCGGTCTGGCCGGTTGCCTGCTCAGGAGCCAAGTACTGGGCAGTGCCCATGACCTGGCCGGTCTGGGTCAACGGGACCTGGTCTGCCAGGCGCGCAATGCCAAAGTCAGTCACCTTCACGCGGTTGTCCGGGGTGATCAACAGGTTACCCGGCTTGATGTCCCGGTGAACCAGGCCCTGAGCGTGTGCCACGGCCAGGGCGCGGGCGGTCTGCGCGATGATCGAGAGCGTCATGTCCGGGGACAAAACCTGCTCTTTTTCGAGGATTCCGCTCAAGGGGTGGCCAGGCACGAGCTCCATGACCAGGTACGCCGAGCCGGCTTCCTCGCCGTAATCGAAGACGTTGGCGATGCCCACGTGGTTGAGGAGGGCGGTGTGCCGTGCCTCCGCCCGGAAGCGCTGCAGGAAGCCGGGGTCCCCCGTGTATTCCTCCTTGAGCACCTTGATGGCAACGATCCGGCCGAGGATCTGGTCCTTGGCCTTCCAGACCTCGCCCATGCCACCAATCGCAATGCGACTGGTCAGCTGGAACCTGCCGCCGAGTGTGATTCCCGAAGTAGGCCTCACTTATTCAACACCGCCTCAAAAATCTTCTTTGCGTTCGGACTGGTTAGCTGGGCACCGCTGAGCACATCCACACCTTCCATGACGATGGTGACGGCCACTTGCGGATCGTTTGCCGGGGCGAACCCGGTAAACCATGAGTTGTTCAAACCTGAATCGCCAAGCTCCGCGGTACCGGTCTTGCCGGCCACCTTGACGCCGGAAACGGCTGCTCCCTTGGCAATGCCGTTATCCACTGCGCTGGTCATCCACTCGGTGATCTGACCCGCGATGGGCTGGGTGGTGCTGGTGCGGAGGGCCTCAGGCTTGAGTTCGCTGATCACGCGAAGATCGGGTGCGCGCACCGTCTTCACGAGGTTGGGCTTCATCTGCACGCCGCCGTTGGCGATCGCCGCCGTCATCATGTTGATCTGCAGCGGAGTGGCCTTGACGTCGCGCTGGCCCACTGATGACTGGGCGAGCTGGGCCTGGTCCAGGTCTTCCGGGAAGACGCTGATGGCCTGCTGGAGCTTCAGTTGATCGCCGAAGGTTTCACCGAAGCCGAACTTCTGGGCCTGATCCCGGATGGCGTCCTGGCCAAGGTCAAGCGCGATGCTTGCAAACGGCGTATTGCAGGATTGCTCCAAGGCGAAGGCGAAGGAAGCTGTTTCGCGGACGTTGCAGTTACCGCCGGCGTAGTTGGGCAGGCTGGCACTGGATCCGGGCAAGGGCAGGCTGCTGGGGTTCGGCAGCTCGCTGTCCTTGTTGTATTTGCCCGACTTCAGGGCTGCCGCGGTATCGATGAGTTTGAAGACCGAACCGGGTGACAGCAGGTTGCCCGTGGGGCCGCTGACGTTCTGGTTCAGGTTAATCCCGGGAACCTGGTTCAGTTCGTTGTAGCTGGCCTGGGCCGCCGCGGTGTCGTGCGTGGCGATCAGGTTGGGATCATAAGACGGTTTGGACACCATGGCGAGGATGGCGCCGGTCCGCGGATTGGTGACCACGATGGACCCGCGCTGACCGTCGGGAATGAGGTCGAAAGCGAGTTTCTGGATTTCAGGGTCCAAGGTCAGTTCCACGGATGCGCCCTTGGGCTCGTTGCCAAGGAACATCTGGCTGACGCGGTCCAGGAACAGCTGGTCCGAGTTGCCCGCGAGTGTGTCGCCCATGGACTGTTCCAAGCCGGTGGAACCGAAGCCCTTGGAGAAGTATCCGGTAATGCCGGCGTACAACTCAGGCTGCGTGTACTTGCGCTGGAATGCGCAGGATTCTGTCCCCGGAACGGACTCCGCTACGGGTTTGCCGCCAACAATGATCGCACCGCGATCGTTGCAGAACGAGGCCAGGATGGCCCGCTGGTTCCAGGGGTTGGCGTTGAGGTCGTCAGCGCCAATGACCTGCACATAGCTTATGGCGCCGAAGATCAACGCGAACATGGCGACAGCCGCCATCCATGAGCTGCGAATAGCCTGGTTCATTGTTGCTTCACCGCCTCTGTTGGTGCGCTGGGTGTCTTGCCTGTGGCCGGTTTACGAATGCCGTTGGTGTTGGTGCTTGCCGGAGGTTTATTGACCATGGGTGTGGTGTCCACCGGGCCGCGGGCCGTGTTGGAGATCATCAGCAGGAGGCCAACGATGATCCAGTTGGCCAGGAGCGATGATCCGCCGGCGGCCAGAAACGGCGTGGTCAGGCCGGTCAGCGGAATGAGCCGGGTGACGCCGCCAATGACCACGAAGCACTGCAGTGCAATGGCGAAGGACAAACCGCAGGCGAGCAGCTTGCCGAACGCATCCCGGGTGCCCAACGCTGCCCGGAAGCCTCGCGTGAACAGCAGGAGGTAGAGCATGACGACGGCGAAGAGGCCGATCAAGCCCAGTTCTTCACCGATGAGGGCCACGATCATGTCGCTGTTGGCAAAAGGAACCAGGTCCGGCCGGCCTTGACCGAGGCCAGTGCCTACCAGGCCACCATCGGCCATACCAAACAAGCCCTGGACAATCTGTCCACTGCCGCCAGGAGACCTGCCGAAGACCTCCGGGGTGAAGGCGTTGATCCAGCTGTCGATGCGGAACGCAACGTGGGAGAAGATCTGCGAGGCAACAAAGCCGCCGCCCAGGATCAGGAGCAGGCCGATGACGACCCACGAGATGCGGCTCGTGGCCACGTAGATCATCACGATGAACAGGCCAAAGAAGAGGATGGAGGATCCGAGGTCGCGCTGGAAGACCAGCACTCCGATGCTCACCAACCAGGCAGTAATCATGGGTCCCAGGTCCTTGAACCGCGGGAATTGCATGGGGCCGATCTTCCGGCCTGCCAGCAGGATGAGGTCGCGGTTGGACGAAAGATAACCGGCAAAGAATATGGCCAAAGTGATCTTGGCGATTTCACCAGGCTGGAAGGTCATGGGACCCACCCGGATCCAGACCCTCGCGCCAAGGATCTCACCCGCGGAAATGCCCGGAATCAAAGGGAGCAGCAGCAGGAAAGCACTGACGGCCAGTGAAATGTAAGTGAAACGGCGAAGAACCCGGTGGTCTTTCAAGAACCAGATCACAGCGATGGAGACCGCCATGGCGATCAGCGTCCAGCGGAGTTGGTTGTTGCCGGTATCGTCCGCCGGACCGTCCATCCTGTGGATCAGGGCCAGCCCCAGTCCGTTCAGCGCTACAACAATCGGAAGTATTACCGGATCGGCATATTTCGCGCGGAGCCTGAGGACCACGTGGAAAGCGAAAGCGGCAACGGCCAGCAGGCTCGACTGGAACCAGAAGTCCCTGTCCAGGCCTACTTCAGAGTTAATGCTCACCAAGGCACTGGCGCCAATACCAACGGCAAGGGCAAGGACGATGAGCACCAGCTCAACGTTCCGGCGGGGTTTGGGAGAAGTGTCTGTCTGGATCACTTGGCCGCCTCACAGGGAGTCGGGACGGGCGAGGGAGTGGCAACGGCCGCGGTACTGGGTACGGGCACGCTGCTGGTAGGCGACGGAGTGGGTGTAGCCGGAGTGCTGGTAGGGCAATTGGCTGAGGCGCTGCCCGTGTTCTTCAGGTTTTCCACAATGGTCTGGGCATCGTCCAGGTCACCCGCCGGAACGGTCTGGCGTACGCTCTGCTGGCCGTATTCGGGCAATGAATCCACCCTGATGTCAGTGACGGCTTCCAGCCGGGAGAGCTGAATGGGTCCGAGGCGCTGCGAGATGCCGTTAAAGATGGCAACGCGCTGGTCGTATTCGCCCACGTAGTAGCGGGTTTGGGTCCACGCGTAGCCCAGCCACAGGCCAACGACGACGCCCACCACAACAACCGCGGCGACAGCCGGCATCAACCAGCGGATACGCCGCCTTGCAGGCTCTTCAACGTCCACGCGGTCCTGCTCGGCCTTATGCGTGAGGACAGTCGCTGCCCTGCGGGCCACGGTGCGGCCGGCAACAGTAGGGATGGATCCGGTTTCGGCAGCAGTAGCCGCAGCGCCAACCAGTTCATGGGGACGGCTGGCCAGCTCTTCGCGCAGGACTTCAGCGGAGAGGTGCTCACCGAGGTGTGGGTCGGTGGTGGTGGGCGGCTCGCTGGACGCCTTGGAGGACTCGGCGGATTCGTCGACTTCCTTGGAGGGATCGCCCGCACTGAACGACGACCCCGCGTCTGCCGCCAGCGCGGCTTTCGCCTTCTCCGCAGAGTCGGCGTCCTCAGCTTTCCTGGTTGCTGAAGGACCATCGGGAGACTTGGACGCCGTGACGGGTTCGGGCTCGTCCACTGCGGCAAGTGCCGCAGCCGGAACGACGTCGACGGCGGCCGTGTTGACGTCGTCGTCGGTCTCTTCGACGATCTCCAGCATCACCACGGTGACATTGTCCGGGGCGCCGGCTTCAAGCGTGAGGTCCACCAGGATTTCCGCGCACTCGCGCAGGTCCTTGGTCTCGCGGACCATGCGCTCCACAACGTGTCCCGCAACGTAGTTGAGCCCGTCGGAGCACAGCAGCCAACGTTCGCCGGGTTCAACGTCCAGAACGTCCAGGTCCAACTCGGGGCTGGCATCCACATCGCCCAGGACGCGCATCAAGACGTTCTTGTGCGGGTGTGTTTCGGCTTCCTCGGGGCGCAGCCGACCCTCGTCAATGAGGCGCTGAACGAAGGTGTGGTCCACGCTGACTTGCTCGAACTTCTTGTTCCGCAGGCGGTAGGCCCGGGAATCACCGATGTGGGCGAAGTGGAGCTTGCGGTCCTCAAGGAGCAGCGCAGTAACAGTGGTCCCCATGCCGGAGAGCTTGGGGTTCTGGTGGACGAGTTCGGAGAGCAGGGAGTTGGCGGTCTGGATTTCGTCCGCGAGGACTGTTTCCGCGCCGTCGGGGTAGTCGTCATGATCAAGATGGATCATGTCCAGAACCGTTGAAGCAGAAGCGACATCGCCGCCTGCGTGACCGCCCATGCCGTCGGCCACGACTGCAAGATGGCGGCCCACATATGCGGAGTCGTCATTCTTGGAGCGGATCCGTCCGACGTCGGAACGCGCCGCGTAGCGCATGATGAGCGGGCGCTCCGCGGGCTTTTCCTTGCCTTCGGGGGTCTCGGGGGAGGCCATGGACTACGGCCTCAATTCAATGACCGTCTTGCCGATTCTCACGGGGACGCCAAGCTCAACCGGCAAGGCACGGGTGAGCTGTTGATCGGCCAAATAGGTGCCGTTGGTGGAGCCGAGGTCCTCAATGAACCAACGGCTTCCTTGCGGGAACAGCCGGGCATGGCGGCCGGAAGCGTAATCGTCCTCCAGGACAAGGGTGGCTTCCTGGGCGCGGCCAAGCAAGATGGGGCTGGCGGCGAGGGGGACCGTGGTGCCCTTGAGGGGGCCTTCAGTGACCACCAGTGTGCGGGCGTGCTGGATAGCAGGCGGCGGAGAAGCGGCCAGTTCAGGATGCTTGCGCACCTCGCGTGCCGTGGGGGCCCCGGTGACGGCTTTGCGGCCGATCTGGAGGTCACGACGCATGGTGGTGACGATGCTGAAGATCAGGACCCACAGCAGCAGCAGGAAACCGAAGCGAAGCGCTGTGATGGTCAGTTCGCTGATGTCGTTCACGCGTTGCCACCCTGGTTTTGGGGGAGGAGGCGGAAAATGATCTTGGTACGTCCCATCGTGATGGTTGAGCCGTCTGTGAGCTCCACGCTGCCGTTCACTTTATGGCCGTTGACGTAGCTGCCGTTAGTGGAGCCAAGGTCAACGGCCCAGGTGCTCCCATTCTCCGTGCGGATTTCAAGGTGCTTCCGGGAGACTCCTGTGTCATCCACGAGGATGTCTGCTTCCGAGGAGCGGCCCAGCACTACGGAGTGGGCATTGAGGGAATATCGTTGGCCGCCGATGTCCAGAACGGGCTGGAGGCGGGTGGGCTGGCGTGCCGGGGCGGCCGGAACATGCGCCCTGGGAGCTTGTGGAGCCGGAGTACCGTCGTCCGACGATTTCTCTGTCCGGGAATTTATTTCAAAATGGCCGGCCCGTTCTTCGTCATTTCGACGGAACGAGATCCGGACCGCGCCCTGAAGCGTGTAGCCCTGGCTGCGGACGTGCTGAATGACGACGTCGCACAGTTCCTCGGCGAGGGGTGTTCCCCATTCCTGGGCCCGGGCGAAGTCTTCGTCGCTGAGCAGGACATCAAAAACGTTGGGAGCCAACGTGCGCCCCGCAGCGATGGTGATGGACTTGTTATCCAACTCCCGCCGTAGCTTGCTCGCAATCTCCACCGGCTCAACACGTGCCCGCGACCCTGTGGAGAAGACATTGCGGACGGCCTTTTCAATGCCGCGCTCGACTTTGTCCAGCAAACCCATGGTCCTTCTCCTTTCCTTGCCGCGGCACCCGCTGTGCCTGGTCCGATAGTCCGTCCATTGCTCCGTCTGCGCACACGGCAAAGTACGCGCCTGACGGCCCTTCCACTTCCCGATACTACTGGGACTGACTGGGAATGGCCTTAATCCACAACGCCTTGCGACCCGGAAAAGTTCGCGCCCGGCCCTTGCTGGCGCGGGAGTCGGGGGTTCAAATTTCCATGGAGTTCAGCCGTTGTTGGGGGATTTTTTGGTGGCTTCGCTGCCTCACCAAGGGGGTGCCGGAGCCCCGATTGGTGTTTTGCCACAAATGTCCGTTATGCTTGATCTCGCTGCTTTTGAAGGAATCGAAGCTGGGAAACCCGCAGAAGTCCAGAAAAAGAAGTTGCGCGCGAGTGGCGGAACGGCAGACGCGCTGGCTTCAGGTGCCAGTATCCGAAAGGGTGTGGGGGTTCAAATCCCCCCTCGCGCACGCAAATAAGAAAGAGCCCCGGTCTTAGGACCGGGGCTCTTTCGTTGTGCCCTGGAGTGAGGTTTACGGAACTTGCCGCTTCAGCGCACGTCCCAGGCGCGCAGCCGCTTCCTCCAGCTTGGACGCCGCAACGTCGCCATACGCCAGGCGTAGGTGCCGGTCAGCGTCCGTTCCGGGCCCCGAGGGGAAGAACGACCCCCGCTGGTACTCCACTCCTTCTGCGCTGGCATCAGCGGCCAGCTGGTCAGGATCTATGGAGTCGTCTGCCAGTTTGGGCCACAGGAACAGTCCGCCGTCCGGGAGAACAGTCTCAAAAGCTCCCGGAGCTTCCCGGTGCAGCGCGGCAACCAGCGTTTCAGCGCGGTTCCGGTACAGCGCGCGGGCCCGGTCCAGGGTGGCGTCGAAGATTTGGGGGTCGGAGGTGACCAGTTCACCGATGATGGCCTGGACCAGCGTGGAGCTGTGGGAATCCTGGCGGCTGCGCAAGGCCACCAGGTCACGTGCCAGGCGCTCGGGTGCAACCGTCCAACCAAGGCGCAACCCGGGCCCCAGTGTCTTGGTGAAGGTGTTGATGTGGAGGACGTGGTCAGAGTTGTTGAACTCCTCCACACTTTCCTGCACGCCGGCAAAGCGAAGCTCACGGTACGGGTTGTCCGCAAGGATCACGAATCCGTAGTGTTCCGCCAGTCGTACGAGTTCTTTCCGGGCCTCCCCGGACAGTGTGCCTTGGGAGGGGTTGTGGAAGTCCGGCACTGTATATAGGGCGGCTGGTCGGGCACCGCCCCTGAGCTGGTCCGAGAGATGATCGACGTCCAGGCCCTGCGGACCCACGAATACCGGCAGGGTCCGTGCATCAGAGAGCTGGAGCCCACGGAGGAACAGCGGGAAGATCGGGTTGTCCACGGCCACCAGGTCCCCGCGTTCCACCACGGACTGGATGGCCAAGGAAAGTCCATGGAAGCCGCCGTTGGTGATGAGGATCCGGTCAACGGAGACGCCTTCGCGTTCTGCTATCCACTCCCGCAGCGGCGAAATACCCTCTGTCCGTGAGTATTGGAGCGCAGGGACGCCGGGCTTGGCCAGAACACGTGCTGTGGCGGCGGCCAATTCCTCCGTGGGGAGGACGCTGGGATCCGGAATGCCGCCCAAAAGCTCAATCACATCCGCTCGACGATCCCGCAGAGTCTGGTCGCCGAAGCCCTTGGGCGCGGTGAAGGCCTCCACGAGGGCGGGCCGGCGGGTGGATATCAGGTTCACGGTCATGCTGTTGCCTTCGCTAGTTGTTTGCTGGTCTGTTCCTCGGTTGGCGCAGTTGCCAGCGGGATCGCCCCAAGGAGGGCGCGGGTATAGGGATGCTGCGGTCGGTGGAAGATCTCCTCCACGGGACCGTCCTCCACCACGTGGCCGCGCCGCAGAACCGATACGGAGTCAGCTACCTGCCGCACCAGCGCAAGATCGTGCGAGACGAACAAGTACGTCAGGCCCAGCTCACGTTGCAGTTTGGACAGCAGCTCAAGGATTCCCGCTTGAACGCTCACGTCCAGCGCGGAGGTGGGTTCATCCAAAACCACGACGTCGGGCCTCACCACCAGCGCCCGGGCGATCGCCACCCGTTGCCGCTGGCCGCCGGACAGGTGAGCGGGCCGCCGTGAAGCCACCTCGGACGGTAGGCCCACGGCTTCCAAAGTCTCGCGAACCCGCTGGGCACGCCCGGCCTTGGTGCCCACGCCAAACTGATCCAGTGGCTCGCGGACAATCCTGCCCACCCGCCACGTGGGGTCGAGGGACGTGAACGGGTTCTGGTAGACCAGTTGGAGGTGGCGGCGGATCTCGCGGACATCGGCCCTGGAACGGCCCGACGTCGATTGGCCGGCTACCGTAATGTCCCCACCGTCCGGCTGTTCAAGACCCAGCAACAGCCGGACCGCGGTGGTTTTGCCGGACCCGGACTCGCCGACGAGCGCGTGCGTCCGCCCGCGTTCCACGGAGAAGGACACCCCGTCGCAGGCGAGGACGTCCTTTCCGCCGGCCGAGAAGCGCTTGGTCACACCACGGACGTCGATCTGGAGCCCGGCGTCCGGCGCGCTGGACGCCGGGGTGCGGGAGCCGCCGTCGTGCGCTGGTGTTAAGGTGATGCGCTGGTTCCTGTATCGGTCCGGGTGCAGCGCCGGGACGTCGGCCTGAAGGCTCCGCGCGTAATCCGTGGTGGGCGAAGCGAACACTTCCAGGGACGGTCCACTTTCCTGCACCGAGCCGTCCTTCAGCACCACCAGGGACTCGGCGCGCTCGGCGGCGATCGCGAGGTCGTGCGTGATGAGGAGCAGGCTGATGTCCAGCTCGCGGCGGAGCTCGGTCAGCATGTCCAGGATGAGCTTCTGAACGGTCACGTCCAAAGCGGAGGTTGGTTCGTCAGCCACAATCAGCGCCGGACGAGGCAACACCGTGAGCGCGATCAGAACGCGCTGGAGCATGCCGCCGGAGAGCTGGTGCGGGTAGGAATCGTAAACCCGGGAAGGGTCCGGGAGGCCCACTTGCTCCAGTACGTCCAGGATTTTTGCGCGGCGGGCGGTTGGGTCTGTTTCGCCAAGCAAGGCGGCGGCCTCCTGAGCTTGCGCACCGATGGTCCGCACCGGGTTGAGGGCCGATGCCGGGTCCTGGGGGATGAAGCCCAGCTCCCTGCCGCGCAGGGGACGGAAGTGTTTCTCCGGGAGCGCCAGGACCTCACGTCCGTTGAGCGCTACCCGCCCAGTGGCCGTCGCTTCTCCGTGGGGAAGCAACCGAAGGATCGCTTTGGCGATGGTGGACTTGCCCGATCCGGACTCTCCGATGAGCGCCAGGCTCTCGCCTTTGGCTACAGAAAAGGAGACGTCATGGACCACGGCGGTGGGACCGTAGGCGATGGACAAGCCCTGCACTGTTAATAGGTCTGCGGACACGTTGGTGTCCTGGGTGTTCAGAGGCATGTCACTTCGCCTTTCGCAGCCAGCGGCTGATGCGGTTGACGGACAAAACGGTGACCACGATGACCAAGGCAGGCGCATACACCAGCCAAGGGGCCGTCACGTAGGTCTTTCCTGAGGCCACCAGCAGGCCCCAATCGGAGGCCGGGGGCGGATCCCCATAGCCCAGGAAGGCCAGCGACGCGATGATCAGGATGGACGTGCCGAACTGGAGCACAGCGAGTACCAACACGGACCGGTAGGCGTTGGGAAGGATGTGGCCGAGCAGTGCGTGGAGCCGGTTGCCGCCTTGCAGATAGGAGGCTTCCACGAAGGTGGCGCTGCGGACGCGCATCACTTCCGCGCGCATCAACCGGGCAAAGACCGCGACGGCGGACACTCCGGTGGCGATGGCCGCGTTGATGGTCTGGAAACCCAACGAACTCACGATGACCACGGCCAACAGGAACCCCGGGATGGCGAGGAGAACGTCCACGAACCGGCCCAGAACGGAGTCCAGCCAGCCGCCGCGGAATCCACTGGCCAGGCCGATGATGCTGCCCACCACCAACCCGATGAGCACTGCCACCAAGGCGCTGGTGACAGAGGATGCCGTGCCGTAGACGACGCGTGCGTATTGATCGCGGCCAAGGTAATCAGTACCGAACCAGTGTGCGGCACTCGGGGCCGCCAGTTTGCTCGCGGTATCTCCCGTGACAGGACTGAACGATGTGAAGAGACCTGGAACAAGGGACCAGAGGATGACGAGCAAAATCACGGCGAAGGACAGGACCACGGTGACCGGGGGTAGCCCCGCCGTGAGTCTTTTGGATGCTGTTCCAACATTGCGCAGTTGGGCGTAGCCAAGCGTGGCAGTCATGCGCTCACCTTCTCGCGGAGTTTGGACTCCCGGAGTTTGACGCGGGGATCGAGCAGCGGCGACGCGAGGTCGGCCACCAGGTTGACGGCCACGAACACCACGGCCGACAGGGAAACCACGGCTTGAAGCACTGGCTGGTCTTCTCCCGTCACGGCTTTTTGGACAACGGTGCCGATGCCGTCACGGCCGAAGATCGTCTCGGTAATAACTGAGCCACCCAGAAGTTCACCAACAATGAGCGCCACCATGGCCACGGAGGGCAGGGCCGACGGTTTCACCAGATGCTTGGCGAAGAGCTTGGCCTCGCTAAGGCCACGCGAACGGGCCACCAAGGCGTACTCCTGCCGGGATTCGTGGTCCAGGCTGGCAATCAGCACCTCGGCCAGCGGTGCCGAGACCGGAATGGCCAAAGTGATGGCTGCGAACAGCGTTGCCACCGGACTGTTGGGATCCGTGGTGGTGAAGGAATGAAGACGGAAGGCAAAGAGTTCGATCAGCACCAGGCCGATCACGAAGTTGGGCACCGACAGGAAGAACGACGGAATGGAGCGGACGATCGCCGCCCACCTGCCCGGCAAATACTGGGCGCCGTACGCGATGACTACCGCGAAAACGATGGCGATGAGCAGCGCGCTGGTGGCAAGAGTGAGCGTGGAAGGCAACGCGTCTCCCACGATCTGGGACACAGGAAGATTGGATTGAAGCGAGAAGCCCAACTCTCCTGTCAGGAACCGTCCCAGGGAGAGCAACAGCTGCACGATCACGGGCTGGTCCAGGCCGTAGAAGGCCACGATCCGCTGGATGTCCTCCTCGCTCAATCCGTGCTGCGGGTCCCTCAACGTATTGGTGATCGCATCGCCCGGGAGGACGCTGATCACCAGGAACGTGAGGACATAGGCCAAGAGGACGACCACCACCGCCTGACCCGCGCGGGTCAGGGCAAAGCGGTTGTAATCGCTGGTCACTGCGAGATCCAAGCGGTGTAGAAGTTGGCATAGGCCAAGCCGTTGTACTGGACATCCTTTATCTTCGGGTTGATCAGGTAAAGGCGCTGGACGAGCTGGTTAAGAGGGATAAAGTATCCCTGCTCCAGGACGTACTGCTGGAGCTCGTCCGCAACCTTTTCGCGGGAAGCCCGGTCCGAGGCCGTGGCGATCGCAGTGGAGAGGTCGTTGAGCTTCTGATCGCTGGTCCCCAGGCTGAACCAGTCCTCGCCCTTGTTCTGGCTGGTCAAGACTCCGGCGACCGTTCCGACGTCGACGAAGCTGCGTGAGGTCTGGAACAGCGGCGGCTTGCTGGCTTGGATGGCCGCGTAGCCGGCCACGTCCACTACCTTGAGGTTGACCTTGATGCCCACCTTCTTGAGTTGCTGGGCGATGAGCTCATCCTCGGCCTTGGTGGACGGGACATACGGATTGGGAGTGAGCGTGAATTCGAGGGTTTTGCCGTCCTTGGTGCGGTACTCGTCAGAACCCTTGGCCCAGCCGGCGTCGTCCAGGAGCTTGTTGGCTTTGTCGGCGTCGAATGCGAAGGAGTCGCTGAACTCGCCTGCTTCAGGGACGTTGCCCTGGATGAAGGTGGTGGCGGCGTTCCAGTCGCTGGTGTAGACGGTCTTGAGGATTTCTTCACGGTCAATGCCGTGCTGGATCGCCTTGCGCACAGCGGGATCGTTGGTGGGGAAGGCCTGCGTGTTCACCTGGAATCCGTCCACAAAGCCCAGGTAGCGCGGCGTACCCACCGTGAAGCCCTGTGCCTTGAGCGACTCGATTTCCTGCGGCTCAACGTTGAAGGCAACATCGGCCTGGCCGGAAACCACCGTGGAGGTCCGGACTGACGTGTCCTTGATGACCTTGTACGTGATGGTGTCCAGACGTGCCGGACCCGTGTGGCCGAGCGCTGCCGGACCCCAGTTGTAGTCCTTACGCTTCTCCAAGACGTAGCTGTCACCCTGCTTCCAGGACTTGACCACAAACGGGCCGCTCCCGATCTCCTGGCTGAGGTCCGCCTGGGCCTCTACGGGCAGGGCCAGAGTCTTTGGGGAGAGCAGGATGCAGCCGTGGTACGCCAACGTGGCGATGAAGCCCAGTGCGGGGGAGGAGAAGGACACCTTCACGGTTTCCGCGTCGGACGCCTCTGCTGACACGAAGTTACTGGACGGGAAGAGGCCCACCTTGCTGACGCCACGCGTGGAATCGCCCTTGGCCCAGGCGTTGAGGTTGGCGACGACGGCCGCTGCGTCCAGCGGAGTTCCGTCAGAGAAGGTCACGCCCTTCTTCAAGTGGATCACGAAGTCCTTGGCGCCGTTGAGTTCTTCCCAGCTCTCGGCAACCCACGGGCTCAGCTCACCCTTTTCATTGACGTACACCAGTTTGTCCGTGATCTGGCCCCAGAGGTTGCCCTCGTAGCTGGAGATGGACGTCTTGCTGGAGACCCAGCCGGTGTCGTAGCCCTGGATCAGGAAGGTGATGTTGCCGCCGTCCACGGGAGTTGTGGAGCCGGCGCCGGTGCTGGCCGTTGTGCCGCCGCACGCGGTGACAAGGGCTGAGGTGGACAGTGCGCCGAGGCCTGCAAGGAAGGCCCGCCTGCGGAATTCGGGGGTATTAAAGGTGTTCACTGGGTGCGCTCCTGATGCGTTGGGGGATTGCGTTGGGGTGGTGGTGCTGGCGGGCAGGGCGCTTAGATGGCCTTGCCGGGATTGAGGGTCTGTTGGGGGTCGATTGCCGCTTTGATGGCGTGCTGCACCTCGCGGCTGTGCTCCGAGAGTTCCAGGGCGGCCCATTCGCGCTTGATGGTGCCCACGCCGTGCTCGCCGGTCACTGTTCCGCCGAGCGAAAGCGCCACCTTCACCAGTTCAGTGGCGGCTTCCAGGAGGGAGGCAGGCGGGTTCGCGCCGTCGTCGGGCGTTTTGTCCTTGGTGATGAGCGGGTGAAGGTTCCCGTCGCCCGCGTGCGATACCGCCGAGATGTCCACGCCGAAGCGCGCTTCCAGGGCCGGGAAAGCGGCGTAGACCTTGGGCAGCTGGGACTTGGGAACGGCGATGTCCTCGCCGATGTACCACTTGTCCTGCGGGAGGCCGCGGCCGCTGCGGCGCAGTTCCCACAGTCGCGCGCCGTCGTCGTCGGACTCCACGGTGACACGTCCACCAACCGCACTGAGCGCGGTGGCGAGGTCCGCTGCCTGGTCGCCGATGCCGTAACCATCGATCTCGATGAGGATTAATGCAGCACCGCGGCTGCGCAGGCTGGTCCCCGAGTGGGCGTCGATGTTGACCAGGCTGGGGGTGTCGAAGAACTCGATCGCCGCAGGGCGCACCGGCGACAAGGTGATGGCTGCCAGCCCGTCCGTGCCCTCAGCGGTGCTGTTGAAGAACGCGCTGACCGTCTTGCGGGCCACCGGGATGGGGCGGAGACGGACCGTCGCCTTGGTGACAATGCCGAGGATGCCTTCTGAACCCACAATCAGCGACGTCAGATCCAGTCCCGTGACGCCCTTAATGGAGCGGTGGCCAACAGTGATGAGGCTGCCGTCGGGGAGAACGACGTCCAGCGACAAGATGGACTCCCGCGTTACCCCATACTTGGCGCAACGAAGACCGCCCGCATTGGTGGCGATATTTCCACCAATTGATGAAATGTCGAAGCTTGCGGGGTCTGGTGCGTAGAAAAGACCAAATGATTCAAGGTGCTTATTCAAATCGGCATTGATGACACCAGGCTCTACAACCGCCACCTCGTCCAGCGGGGACACCTCGATGATGGCCGTCAGTTTTTCGGTCGAAATGACCACTTGGTCCTGTTGTGCGGTTGCCCCACCCGACAAGCCGGACCCCGCGCCGCGCGGAACAACGGTCACGCCGAGTTCCGCGGCGAGTCTGACCGCCGTCTGAACTTCCGGGGCTGAGGAGGGAAGCACGACGGCGGGGCCCGGGTTTCCGCTTGCGGCTGCGGTTTTGGCCGTGGCTGCGTCGTGGCTGTAGCGGGTGGTCCCGGTGCCGGGTTCAAGAACCTCGATGCCATCAACCTGGCGCCGGAGTTCCTGGACGTATGCCTGGAGTGAGGTGTGGTCTTCGGTGAGTTGCTGTGTTGTCATGCCGGCGTCTCTCTGTCCGGGTGCATGACAAGGCATTCCTGCGTGAAGCACCCAAAGGCTTTTGATGGATTTCCCGGTCACAAAATGACGGGTTCTTCAAAAGTTAGCGGGACTCGGAATTTACTCGCCAGTTTCTTGAAATGTCGATCAATAGTTCTCAATGGGGCGTCGCGGGGATTCCCATTTCGTTAAATGGGGTCGCTGAAAGACGAATTGTGTCCCAGTAAAAAGCGCCGCGACGTCACATGTCGCTGCCTGCTGGGCCGGCCGAACGGCTACCTGCTTGGGCGTGCGCGAGGTCAGCCGCGGGCTGAAGCCGCGAACCGGCGTCGTGAGTTGCTCAGGTGCAGGCGCATCGCTGCCGCGGCAGCAGCTGGGTCGCCCTCGGCGATTGCGTCGTAGATGGAGGAGTGCTCGTGGACTACTTGATCGAAGCGTTCGCGGGAGTCCTGCTCATCATCGGCGACGAGGCGGGGGCGGGGCATGGTGATCATGGTTTGGCCCAGGGCGGAGATGCAGTCCGTATAGAAGGCGTTGCCGGTGGCTGCCGCAATCGCCCGGTGGAATTCGAAATCGGCCTTCATGGAATGTGCCGGGTGCCCTGAGCTTGCTTTGAATTGCTCCAAGGCGCCTTGCGCGGCTTTGAGCTGGCGTTCTGTGTGGTTCCGGGCAGCAAGTGCTGCAGCTTCAGTCTCGACGCCGATGCGGAAGTCCAGCATCTGCAGGCGGTCTTCCATGCTGGAAACAGCCCGCGATCCAGGCGCGGGTGACGGACCTTCCGCGGGCGGTGTCAGCGCGAAGCTGCCCCGCCCGCGTTCGGTTTCCACAAGTCCCTCGGCCTGCAGGTGCGTCAGGGCAGAGCGGACCACGGTCCGACTCACGCCGAACTCGCTGATGAGGGTGTTTTCGCTGGGGAGCTTCTCACCTGGCTGGATGACGCCGTCGACGATGCGGTTGCGAAGGTCGGCGGCGAGATCCGCGGTCAGGTTTCGGCTCATGGGTTCAAGATTACGCGCCGAATTCCACAGATTCGGTGGTCCAGGCGCGAGCCTGATCGCTGAGGGTGACGCCGAGCCCGGGGCGGTCCGGAACGATCATGCGACCGTTCTTGGTCTCCAGGCGCTCCTCGAACAGCGGGTCCAGCCAGTCGAAGTGTTCCACCCACGGCTCGCGGGGGTATGCAGCGGCCAGGTGGAGGTGGATTTCCATGGCGAAGTGGGGTGCCAGGCCCAGCCCGCGTTCATCCGCCAACGCCGCGAGCCGCAGGAATTGGGTGATGCCTCCAACCCGGGGTGCGTCGGGCTGGATGATGTCGCAGCTGTTGGCGTTGATGAGGCCCTTGTGTTCTGCGACGGATGCGAGCATCTCACCGGTGGCGATGGGGGTGTCCAGGACCTGGGCCAGGTGCGCGTGGCCTTCAAAGTCGTAGGCATCCAGCGGTTCTTCGATCCAGATGAGGTTGAATTCCTCCAGCTGGCGGCCCATGCGCAGCGCGGTGGCCCGGTCCCACTGCTGGTTGGCGTCCACCATGAGCGGGACGTCCCAGCCGATGTGCTCGCGGACGCCGGCCACACGGCGCAGGTCCTCCTTGGAGTCGGGCAGGCCAACCTTGATTTTGATGCCGCCGATACCCTCGTCAATGGATCGCGTGGCGCGCTCTTTGACCTCGTCCAGGGTGGCGTTGAGGAAGCCCCCGGAGGTGTTGTAGGTCTGCACTGAGTCGCGGTAGGAGCCCAGCAACTTGGCCAGGGGGAGTCCGGCGCGCTTGGCTTTGAGGTCGTAGAGTGCGATGTCGATGGCTGCCAGGGCCTGCGTGGCCACGCCCGAACGGCCCACAGAGGCGCCCGCCCAGAGGAGTTTGGTGTAGATCTTGCCGATGTCGTTGGGGTCCTCGCCGATGATGCCCTCTGCGACTTCCTTGGCGTGGGCGTACTGTGCGGGGCCGCCGGCACGCTTGGAGTAGCTGAAGCCGATGCCGCTGTGGCCTTGCTCCGTGGTGATCTCGGCGAACAGGAACACCACTTCGGTCATGGGCTTCTGCCGACCAGTGAAGACTTTGGCATCGCTGATGGGTACGGTGAGGGGCAAACGTGCCGTGGACAGCTTGACGTGGCGAATCAGATCTACGGTGCTCATGGTTCTCCTAGTGGGTGCGGCATCCTTGCCTGCCACTTAGGATACAAGTTTTGAACTTGTACTACAAGGGCTTGGGGGTTGTTATGACGACTGCCGAGGCCTCGCATACCACCTGTTTCCGGGGGCCGTTCTAGTTGTAACCGGGGAAGGTCCTTCGAGTCCGAGGATGGTGAACGGCTGCTGAAGGTAGGGCGGTCAGCGGCTTTGGAGAACTGGGGCTAGAAGGCTTCGCTGCGACGTGGAAGACGATCTCACGCATAGGGCGGCTCCTCGTCGAGCCTGGGCGTGAAAAGTTGAGATTCCCTGGCCTGGGACTAGACAAGAAGAAACGCTTCTGCAATTATTGACTCCAAGCTTCATGAGGTGACATGAAGCACACATTTTTGCAGAAGCGTTTCTGCAGATTCGTATTTTGGGGAACACTGACACCTAACATCTGCCGGGCCAATGGTCCGGCCCTCAAATCATTTGGAGGTGGCCACATTGAATAATGGGGCCTCAACAGTCAAAACGGAGCCGCAAGGCTCCTCAAGTGCGGAGGCACTGGTCGAAGACCACGGAGTTCGTCCGATTCCGACGCGGGACAGGACCTCCGGGGGAGCGGATCAATTCTGGATCTGGGCCGGTGCCAACCTTGCACCAATCAACTGGGTGCTGGGCACTGTCGGTCTTGGGTTGGGCTTGAGCTTGACCGAAACCCTGCTCGTCATTCTCGTCGGAAACATCATGGGCTCGGCATTATTTGGGCTCTTCTGCATCATGGGTCACAACACCGGGGTTAACGCAATGATGCTGGCTAGGCTCGCGTTGGGGCGGCGCGGAGCCAAAGTCGTGGCCGCAGTAATGGTTCTCATGCCTATGGGTTGGGTCGGAGTCAACACTTGGATCGTTTTGGACCTTGCGATGACCGCCCTCAAAGAAGTGGGCGTCCAACCCAACGACACGGTGAAGTATTCAATCGCGGCAGTCATCATGGTGATTCAGGTGCTTTTGGCTGCCTGGGGCTTCAACGCCATCAAGAAGTTCGAACGCTGGACGATGCCCGTCATCCTGGTCGTGATGGTCGTCATGACGATTGTTGCTTCGCTCAACGTCCATCCGAGCTTCGCCCCGGGATCGTTGGAAGGCGCCGACAAACTGGCTGCCATGAGCCAGGTCATGACCGCGATTGGCATCGGTTGGGGCATCACCTGGTTCGTTTACGCGGCTGACTTCACCCGCTTCACACGTCCGGCAATGCCCACTAAAAAAGTGTTCTGGTCCGCGACGCTCGGAATGTTTATTCCCGTCGTCTGGCTCGGTTTCCTCGGGGCGTACATTGCATCGGCCGGTGGTGGAACCGACCCTGCCGAATTGGTGCTGACGGCCTTCGGTGCTTTGGCTTTACCCATCCTCGTCCTTATCCTCCATGGGCCAATCGCTACAAACATCGTGGTCATGTACTCGTCCGTTCTGGCAGTCCTTTCCTTGGACATCAGGGCACGGCAATGGAAGATAGCGCTTGGCGGAGGAATCATCGGCTCCTTTGTGCTCTGGCTTTTCCTTCAGTCCGCGAACTTCGCCAACTCCGCTGCGCAGTGGATGAGTGTTCTCGTACTCTGGATCTCGCCCTGGGCTGCCGTGACATTGGTTGACTTCTTCGTCCTCCGCCGTCTGAAGGTGGATGTTTCACGCCTCTACGCAACTCCTTCAGCCAAATGGTCCGATGATGTCAACTGGCCGGGAGTCGTGTCCCTGACGGCAGGGCTGGTAGCCGGGTGGCTCTTCCTAAAAACCGGCATTCCAGGGGTCGAAGGTCCACTCGCGATCGCGCTGGGAGGCACGGACCTTTCATGGCTATCGAGCAGCATCGTGGCCGGCTCTCTCTACTACTTCTTCGGGCGCAAGAACGCGTCGCCCGCCACCGTTCCCGGCCCGTCAACGATGGCGACCGCTGATTAATCTCCCGATAGACCTGCACCACCAAGAAAAGAAGGAAATCATGTACAACTGGTCCACCATCAACATCGACAGGCTCCGCCAGGATCGCCGCACTGCCATCGCCGAACTGATGCAGCGAAACCAGCTCTCCCACCTTCTCCTGACTGGGTTTGACCACATCCGCTATGCCACGGATTACCGCACACAAATCATCGCCGAAGCTTTCGACTGGTTCGCAGCTGTCGTCGACCGTGACGGAAACGCGGAAATATTCACCCCATGGGTCGACGAAACACAGGCAAACCCGATCGCGGACCTGCCGTGGGTTACGGCCATCCATGCCATGCCATCATGGGCCCCTGTGGTTGGCCACCCCGAAACCTGGACCAGGGGTTTGGCCGCAGCGCTGAAGGGGGCAACGAAAGTTGGCATCGAGCTCATCGATCCAGCGATCCTCTCCCGCCTCCAGGCTGTACTACCGCAATCAAGCTTTGTTTCGATCGGCCAGGAACTTTACGACATCCGCATCCGAAAGACCCAGGATGAAATCATCCTGCTCGAAGACGCCAGCATCGTTAACTCCATCGGAGCTGAAGCCGGAATCGCAGCCGCCGTGCCTGGCGCAACAGACCACGATATCCTCGCTGCAGTGATGGGCAAGCTACAGGAATCGGGACCTGAGTTCCTGAGCCACTCACTGTGTAACCACCGCCGCGGAAATGGCGGATGGTTCGCCGAAGGCAGCGTTCTTCGCGAAGGAGACCCCTACTTCTTCGACATCGGCGTATACGGGCAGCACGGCTACGCGTCCGACATCGCCCGCACAGGATTCGTCGGCGGCGAAGCACGTCCGGAAATCCGCGCCGTCTACGAGAAGCTGCTTAACGCCCACCGCATCGCGGAGGAGACAGCAAAACCGGGTGTGTTGGTCTCCAAGGTTGACGAAGCGGTCAACAAGTACCTCGCCAGCGAAGGCTTGCCGACCACCCCGTACGCGATCGGTCACGGCGTCGGGCTTCGTGCCTGCGAGTTGCCCACCATCTACCGGCATGGGCTTTTCGACCGCGACCAGGTCATCGTAGAAAACAGCGTCATCTCACTCGAACCCGAAACCGGCATCGAAGTAGACGGAGAATTTATGCTCCTCAAGCTCGAAGACAACTACCTCGTGCAGTCCGATGGCGTACGCCGTCTCTCGCCGGCAGGTTACGGACTGGAGCTGGTCTAATGAAACGCGGTGTACATTCTCTGCCCGAAGAGCACCGTCACCGGCCGACGTCCCTGCTCGCTGTGCTGGCTCAACTTGAGCCGGTTCCCCGTCGGATCGACGAGAATGTACACCGCGTGCTCAGCATTCTCGAGGAACATCACGAAGCTGACCTGATCGTCTTCCCGGAGCTGTTTCTGACGGGCTACACCTCCGTCGACGTGTGGGAACTGCAGCTATCAGTGCACAGCCAACCCATCGAAGTTCTGCAGGCCGCTTGCCGCGGCCACCAGACGGCGTTAATTGTTGGTTTCATCGAACAAGCAGGGTTACGTCCTTACAATTCGATGCTGATGATCGACAAGGACGGCACCATAGCCGGTGTTTACCAAAAAACACACCTTTTTGGCGGGGAAGCAGAAGTGTTTACCCCAGGGGACAATCTTGAATGTGTGAAGCTGGGAGCCATCACAGTAGCGCCGCTGACCTGCTTCGACATCGAGCTCCCCGAACCTGCAAGAAAGCTGGCAAATCAGGGTGCCGACCTCATCATCTCCATCGCCGCGAATATGGACCCGTACTACGACGATCATGAGCTTGCAGGCAGGGCGCGGGCTCTGGATAACCGGATCCCCCACATCTACGTCAACCGCCCTGGCTCTGAAGGTCCGTTCGACTTCGTCGGCGGCTCAAGAGTCATTGCAGCAAACGGTAAGGTGCTGTCACAGGCTGGGCGCGGCGAAAGCGTCCTCAGTGCGGAGCTCACTTGCGGCGCCAGGGTCGAGGCGGACGTGGACTACCTCAGTCATTTGAGGCCGGAACTGTACTAGGATCTGTCACTTGATCAGTACATCGGGCAGGCGTTACGTCTTCCTGGCTGATCGGACGGCCCCGTCTGCCGTGCTTGCCCGGACGACGAGGTGGGCCGGAATAGTCACGTTCCTCGTCGATTGTTCGCCTTCGATTTGTTCGATGAGCATCTCCGCGGCGGCGCGGCCTATTTCTACCGGTTGCAGTTCGACGGCCGTCAGTGGCGTGGAAGCACCGGCCACTGCTGAGCTGTCACCGAGGCTGACGATCATGACATCGCGAAGAACAGAGGCTGCCATTGAAGCCCCAAGGGCGAGACGGTCCAGTGTTGCAAATATGGAGTCCGGGGCGTCTTCCCTGCTGAGGAGCTTTTCAGCGGCCTGGCGGCCGGTGTCTTCCGAGAGGCTTCCCGCCACCACTTCCAGCCGAGGCTGAACACCCCGGGCCTTGCACCAGCCTTCGTAAGCGTGAACACAATCCGCAGCATAGGAAGCGCTGATAGGGCTGGAAATCAAGCCAGGTCGCCTGGAACCCCTCTCCCACAAGTGATCCAGGACCTCGGAAACCACAGCGGAGAAATCGTTGTCAACGCAACTGGTGACAGCAGAGTCCAACCTGCCCACTGTCACCAAGGGCCGGCCGTCCACCAAGGCACGTTGAACCAGCCTGTTCTCAGGCACGGGGTCCACCACGATGGCTCCGTCGTAAGGAATGGTGGTCTTGCCCGCCCACTCCCCGATAGGAGCCATCGCCAAGGCGTAGCCCCTGGACGAGGCAACTTCAGAGGCTGCGCTCATGACCCTGACGAAGAACTCCACATTCCACATCGACGTGACTGCCGTCTCCGGCGCCGCAATGGACATCATAAGAATGCCCGTCCTGCCTGACGCGAGACTCTTCGCCGCCGTGCTTGCCTGATACCCCAAGCTCTTGGCAGTCTCCAGCACTTTCTTTCGAGTCTCTTCGGGCAGGCGGCCCTTACCACTTAGAGAGTCGGAAACTGTCGTCACTGAAACGCCTGCTGCCTTGGCAACGTGCCGGATGGTAACTCTCGTAGCCACTATTTGCCCCTTCCCCAATGCGACGACAAGAGATGGCTGTATTCAGCGCGCACCCCGTTTTTCAACGCCGCCTTGAAGTATCCCTCTGTCCACGAGACCAGAGGTCTTGCCTTATCCAACGTCAACGCCTGTTCGATAGAATTCGCAGCGGCCGCGACATAGCCTTCGAGTAGGTCAAGACAATAGAAAACCACGTCAGGATTGCGGAGCAACACGTATGCTTCGCTGAATTGGTTGGCTTTCAAGGCCTCTTCCAAAGCAGTTCCTGATGTGGTGAAAACCCTGATGGCCGCTACCCCGTACACGCCGTTGGGGAGGTCCGTTTCGACCGGCTTGCCAAGAACCTCCTCGTCCCCGAGCAGGTCGAGAAGATCATCCAACAGTTGGAATGCCATTCCGAAGTTCCACCCGAACGAACGTACCTGATCAACTGTCGACGGTGACAATTTCAGGACGAGAGCGCCCATTTCGCAGCTGGCAGCAAAAAGCTCCGCGGTCTTCAACGAAATGTAGGAAAGGAAATCTGTCTCCGCCGAACTCAGGGACAACCGGGACTCTGCCAGTTGCCCGAGCGTCAGACGCTCAAAGGCACCCTGCCAAACTGAGGCAGCAGCGGGACCCGCTTCCTGAGCGAGTCTCATGCCCCTGGCCAACAGCAGATCGCCCGACAGGATGCTAATTCCTTCCCCTGCAGAGATATGTACGGCGGGCGCGTCCCGTCGATAGTCGGAGCCGTCGATCAGATCGTCATGAATAAGGGATGCGATGTGAAGCAATTCCACCGCTGCTGCAGCTGAAAGAAGTGACGGTAGGGGCCGAGAGCCGACGGCGGTCCCTAGGTCAAGGATCAGTCCGGACCTGATCATCTTTCCGGCCGAAACCACCGGACCCAGGATGTTGTCGAGCGACTCCGAGCCAGTTCCTTCGGCGTGCTTAATAACAAGACCGCGGACCTGACTCCCCACGGAGTCGACGTAGTCTAGTGGCGGCAAGATAACTCCAATTCGACTGAAGAAACGTTTCTGTAATCAATCTTACCTTGAGGCCCGCGGCGGGTTGACCCCGTGTCCTTCGAGTGGCGAGGATATTCGGAGCCTCTGCAACACACTTAGGTATGTGGCGGACAGGTACAGGGTATGAGCTACCTTTCGAGAGCCCCTGATCCGGAAGAGGCCTTTCGGGCACTGTACGAATCCGCCTATCCCGACCTTCTCAGGTTCGTTCAACGTCGCACTGACTTGCCGAATGCCGAGGACGTCGTCGCGGAGGCGTTTCTCGTAGCCTGGCGACGGTTTTCGGAAGTGCCGGCACTCGAAACTGACGCCAGAGCCTGGGTTTTTTGGCATTACACGAAACCTCATGCTGAATGCCCGCCGCGGTGAACACAGACGGCAGGCGCTCGGCGTTCGCCTGGCCGAGACGATGGTGACATATGGCGGCGACGGTTCGCACGCCGATCTGGTCAGCAGCCGCATCGACCTAAGCCGGGCTTGGGCGCTCCTCTCAGAAGTGCACCAAGAAACTCTGGGACTCGCGATCTTTGAGAATCTTCCCGCACCCCAGGCAGCACAGGTGGTGGGTATCTCTCCCGTCGCGTTTCGGCTGCGCCTCACAAGAGCGAGGCGGGCTCTCCGAATGCTGCTCCACCACGTCCCCGCGAATGAGTCTGCCGCGCCGGCGACATCTTCCGAAAAGGCCTCGACACCATGAAAAACAGCCAGAATATCGACACACTTTTGCGGTCCATGGACGCCGCCGATCAGGGTGCGGATCCCGACCGGCACCGTGTACAGGCAGACCTGGAAAGGATCCTCAGATCCCACCCGGCTGCTGAGGTGCTCGTGGAAAAGAAGACGCCGACGTCGCGTCCGAGCCGAAGGCGTCGAACGCTCGCTTTGGGTGCCCTCGCCTTGGCTGCCACCGTGGGGCTCCTCGTCGGGCCGGTCCTCTCGCGAGGCGACCCGGCCTTCGCCACGTGGACCGCCGCGCCGGGCGCGCTGATCGGTTCGGAGCGCGACAACGCTGTGTCCGGCTGCGTCCGGTCCAGCAAAGGTGTTGGTGATGGCATGTTCGCCAGTGATGTGGCTGCAGCGGAAGTAGCCATCGCTGAGAAGCGCGGTGCGTGGACCACCGTCGTCCTTGCGGGAGCGGATGGATTTGAAGCTACGTGCACCACGGATTCCACAGCGCCGTGGTTCAAAAGAGGATCCTTCGGTTCAGTCGGTAAGCCCGGCAACGGGCGAGGTCCCGAAGCCCGGGAGATCAGGACCACCCAGCTGGGTACCGGCGTGATTGCAGACAATCCGCTCTCAATGGCATCGGGTCAGGTTGGCCCCGAAGTCGTCGGGATGACCTACATCAGTGTGGCCGGCGAAAGGATCACGGCCACGGTCTCGAAGGGACAGTTCGCCTTTTGGCTTCCGGGAGGGGAGCTGACAAACTCCTCAGACGAGTCCGTGCCTGTTGAGGTGACCTACACCGACGACACGACAGAAATTCGCTATCTCAGCCTCTGACGGGCGGGGCGCTACAAGCAGCGAACCTACCCCCGCAGCGCTCCGAATCCCGTGATCAGCGCTTCAAGCCCCAGACTAAAGGCAACATCGGTGGGCCGCTCATGCCGTTCAAGAGCTAACCGATCCACAGCGGCCGTGAAGTTGGGGACCTGCTCGGCGAGGCTGCCGGCGTCGAAGATGTCCTCAGGCGCGGTGACGTCATAAGCGGCGCCGAACACAAACGCCTCCAGGGCCACGATCGCCGAGATGATTTTCTCTTCCGGGAACCCGGCGTCACGGAAGCCGGCCGTCACTGCCTCATACATGGCCAGGGTTTTCGGAGCGTTTGCCACAGGAAGTACTGCAATGACGGGGATGAGCGGCGTATGCTCCGAGAAAACGTCGCGGTAGGACCAAGCCCAGCGGCGCACAGCGGCATCCCACGGCTCCACCCCAAAAGCAGTCACATCCACCATCGCTGCCAAGTGGTCCTCCACCAGCAGCAGGACGTCATCTTTGGAGGCCACATGGTTGTACAGGGCGGAAGGCGCCACGCCCAGGGAGCGGGCCAGGGCGGCCATGGTGAGTCCGTCGTAACCCTTGCTGCTGATCAACTCAAGCGCCGCCGTCGTAATGCCGTCCTGATCCAGGATCGCCGCAGTTGGCCGGCCGGCGCGGCGGCGCGCGGGAACCGTGGAAGGAGCGGGCGTTGGTGCGGGCATCGGAGGCCTTTCTGCTGCCTGTGTCCCCAGCATTATTCCATCGGGCCTTCACAGCAGCCGACTCCAACGCTACTATGGATATAAATGAACGCCATTCATTTACTGGTCAGCCACCGAGGACGGCCACGGAGAGGACATCATGCAGAATCTTGATCGCGACGTTGTGATCGTCGGTGCCGGGCCGTCAGGGTTGACGGCGGCACGCGAATTGAAGAAGGCCGGACTCAGCGTTGCAGTGCTCGAAGCACGCGACCGCGTGGGTGGCCGCACCTGGACCGACACCATCGACGGCGCCATGCTGGAGATCGGCGGCCAGTGGGTTTCCCCGGACCAGACGGTCCTCATGGAGCTGCTGGACGAGCTCGGGCTGAAAATGTACTCGCGCTACCGCGACGGCGAGTCCGTCTACATCGGCGCCGACGGCACGCGCACCCAGTACACCGGTGACACGTTCCCGGTCAACGAGACCACCAAGGCCGAGATGGACAAGCTCGTAGCCATCCTGGACGAACTTGCTGCCGAGATCGGCCCCACCGAGCCCTGGGCCCACCCCAAGGCACGCGAGCTGGACACCATCTCCTTCCACCACTGGCTCCGCCAGAACTCCAGCGACGAGGAAGCCTGCAACAACATCGGCCTCTTCATCGCCGGTGGCATGCTGACCAAGCCCGCCCACGCATTCTCCGCACTGCAGGCAGTCCTCATGGCCGCTTCGGCAGGCTCCTTCAGCCACCTCACGGACGAGGACTTCATCCTGGACAAGCGGGTCATCGGCGGCATGCAGCAGGTTTCGCTGCTGCAGGCAGCAGAGCTGGGTGATGACGTCGTACTTAACAGCCCGGTCCGCACCATCAAATGGGACGAGGGCAACGTGACTGTTGTGTCCGAGCAGGCAACCGTCAACGCCCGCTTCGTGATCATGGCCGTGCCGCCCAACCTGTACTCCCGCGTCTCGTTCGAGCCCCCGCTGCCTCGCCGCCAGCACCAGATGCACCAGCACCAGTCGCTGGGCCTGGTCATCAAGGTCCACGCTGTTTACGACACCCCGTTCTGGCGCGAAGAAGGACTTTCAGGCACGGGCTTCAGTGCCGGTGCCCTGGTCCAGGAGGTCTACGACAACACCAACCACGGCGACACCCGCGGCACCTTGGTGGGCTTCGTGTCCGACGAAAAGGCCGACGCCGTGTTCGAGCTCAGCGCCGAGGACCGCAAGAAGGCCATCCTCGAGTCCATCGCCAGCTTCCTGGGCGACAAGGCACTCACGCCCGAGGTCTACTACGAGTCCGACTGGGGCTCCGAGGAATGGACCCGCGGCGCGTACGCCTCCAGCTACGACCTCGGTGGCCTGCACCGCTACGGCAAGGACCAGCACGCGAACGTCGGGCCGATCTACTGGTCCTCGTCCGACCTCGCAGCCGAGGGCTACCAGCACGTGGATGGCGCGGTCCGCATGGGCCAGGCAACTGCCGCCCGCATTGTTGAAGCCAACAAGCTGGCCGCGGTAGCCGTCTAACCGCTGACAAAACCAAACCGGCAGGCCCGGGGGAGCACCATCCCCGGCCTGCCGGCTCCACTGTTTAAGCACCGAAAGGACCACCATGCGCTACGTAGTGGGGTACACCGCCAACGCGAGGGGGCACGACGCCGTTCACCTCGCCGTCGCGCTGGCCCGGAACCACGATGTCAGCCTGGACCTGGTCCTGGTGATCCCGGAGGATTCCCCCTTCAACGCCGTCTATCCGCCAGAGGCCGGCTACAACGACATCCTCAACCAGCAAGCCCAGCGTTGGTTGGATGAAGGCCTCGATCTGGTTCCGGAGGACGTCCCTGCCCGCGCGCACATCCGCCGCGGCGACTCAGAGGCGCAAACCCTGATCGATGCTGCCGTGGAATTCGATGCCGCGGCACTGGTCATCGGCGCCACCAACAGCGGCCTGTTCAAGCGGTTCACCATCGGCTCCGTGGCGAGTTCGCTGCTCCACTCCTCGCCCGTTCCGGTCGCTTTGGCTCCGCACGGCTACCACCGGATGGAGCCGATCACGCGCTTGAGCTGCGGATTCGGGACGCGCCCGGGTGCTGATGAACTCCTCGACGTCGCTGTTGAGTCCGCGCGGGATCGCGGCCTTCCGCTGCGGCTCGTCTCCCTGTTGGCGCTCGACGGCGGTAACTCGCCCGGGTTGGCCGACGCCGCCTGGGTGCATGCCGCCGACCGCCTTGCCGCCGTCGGGAGTCCCGCCGTCGGGGGTTCCGCTGAAGCGGCCGGTTCCGATGTGCCCGAACCGGAGATCGTGGTCGCCCAAGGCCGCACCATCGAGGAAGCCGTAGACCGGCTCGACTGGGAAGACGGCGAAATCCTGCTGATCGGTTCCAGCCGCTTGGCTCAACAGCGCGCAACTTTCCTGGGCAGCACCGCAAACCGGATCCTGCGCGCCCTTCCCGTTCCCATGATCGTGGTCCCGCGGGACTACACGCGACAAAGCTCCTAGCAATCGCCTGAGAGGCAAAACCATGTCAACTGCACCAAAGACGGTCCAGTCGAAAGATTCGTCCCTGAGTGAAAAGGGACTGAAAGCCGGATCGGTGGGCCTGATCGGCGCCGTCGTGATCGGCGTTTCCTGCATCGCTCCCGCCTATACCCTGACCGCGGCCCTTGGCCCCACCGTGTCCGAGGTGGGCGTGCACCTCCCCGCCATCTTCCTGGTGGGTTTCATCCCCATGCTGCTGGTGGCGCTCGGCTACCGCGAACTCAACAACGCAATGCCCGACGCCGGAACCTCCTTCACGTGGGCGACGCGCGCCTTCGGCCCGTGGATCGGTTGGATGGGTGGCTGGGGGCTGATCGCGGCCACCATCATCGTGCTATCCAACCTTGCCGCGGTCGCAGTGGATTTCTTCTATCTGATGCTGGCGCAGATTTTCAGTAACCCGGAGTTGGGGGAGCTCAGTAAAATCCTGCCCCTGAACATTGCCACCACGCTGGTGTTCATCGCGTTGGCGTGCTGGATTTCCTACCGCGGCATGGAGACCACCAAGGGCGTGCAGTACGTGCTGGTGGCCTTCCAGTTGCTGGTGTTGGGCTGGTTCGCGGTCTCCGCCTTCGCGCATGTTGCCAACGGCACGGCCTTCGACGCCACCGCCATTTCGCCCGACTGGTTCAACCCCTTCGCCGTGGACTCGTTCTCACAATTCGCGGCGGGTGTGTCCCTCTCAATCTTCATTTACTGGGGCTGGGACGTCACGCTGACCATGAACGAGGAAACCAAGAACCCGGAGAAAACCCCGGGCCGTGCAGCGACCATCACAGTGCTGGTCATCGTGATCATCTACATGACCGTTGCTCTGGCTACGTTGTCCTTCGCGGGCGTTGGTGAGACCGGGTTGGGTGCCGGTAACCCCGAGAACCAGTCCAGTATTTTCGCAGTCCTTGCCGGCCCGGTGATGGGTCCGTTCGCGATCCTCATGTCACTGGCCATCCTGAGCAGCTCTGCGGCGTCCCTGCAGTCCACGTTCGTTTCACCGGCCCGCACCATGCTGGCCATGGGTCACTACCGCGCTATCTCGCCCAAGTTCGGCAAGATCAGCCCCACGTACAAGTCGCCCAGTTTCGCCACCATCGCGGCCGCGATTGCCGCCGCCGGCTTCTACGTGATCACCCGGACGGTGTCAGAGAACGCGCTGTGGGACACCATCACGGCCCTGGGCATGATGATCTGCTTCTACTACGGCATCACCGCGCTTGCCTGCGTCTGGTTCTTCCGAGCCGAGGCATTCAGGGGAGCGCGTGCCTTCTTCTTCAAGTTCCTGGCACCCCTTGTGGGCGGCGTGATCCTGTTGGTGATGTTCGTCAAGACGGCCATGGACTCCATGGATCCGGAGTACGGGTCCGGCTCATCCGTGGGCGGCGTGGGCCTGGTGTTCGTGCTGGGCATGGGCGTGATCCTGCTCGGAGTGGTGGTGATGCTGGTGATGTACCGCCTGCGTCCCGAGTTCTTCAAGGGCAAGGTTCTGACCCGGGCCTAGGCTCTGCCCACCCCTGCCGCCCGCTCGGCTTCGCTCAGCGCGTCGGCAAGACGTTCGACGGCGGCGCGATAGTCCGTGCCGGCTGTCACCTTGCAGTATTCGGCCTCGCGCATGGCCCGGGTGAGCGCAGCTGTCTCCGCAGTCCTGACGTCGGTCATTGCCGGGTAATCGATGGTCTGCGCCGGATCCAGTTCGTAGCGACGCCACTGCTCCAGGATGCTGCTGTGGCGGGCGGCGTCGTCTGAAAAACCAGCACGACGGCGGGGTTGGGCCGCGTGGATCCGTTCCACTTTACGGATACTCGCCAGGGTTCCTGCCGCGGTGGCCAGGCCGACGAAAACCATGATGAGACCGGCCGGAGGCCATTGCACTGTTGGGACAAGTATGGCGGGCAAAATCACCACCAAACCGCCGAAAAGGTCCCAAAAGACGCCGTCCGGTTCCGGCCCGGGCCCATACGTCAGTTTCCTGTGCAGGACATACGTGGTTGCTGCGGTTGCGAGAACCAGAGCTACACCCCACAGGAGCATCATGGCGGGCATCGGACCACCTCCAGGCGACATCACGCTGCTTTGATTTCAGTATGCGCCAGCGTCCGCGTGGGCGCGAGGGGTCACCCTGTCGCACCTCCGGCGTAGCCTTGGCATCATGAGACTGAAAATGTGCAGCATCCACGTCAAGGACCCCGCAGCAGCTCACACGTTCTACACGGAGACGCTGGGTTTCGAGACCCTGATGGCCATGCCTGAGTACAACCTGTTCATCATTAAGGATCCCGGGGCGGACAACAGCAGTGCGCCCGGGCTGTTGCTGGAACCCAGCGACAACCCGATCGGCGCCAATTACATGAATGCCGTGTACGAGGCCGGTATGCCCGCGGTAGTCCTGGGCGTGCCGGATGTCCAGGCTGAGTATGAGCGGTTGCTCGCTGCCGGCGTGACATTCAAAGGCGAGCCTGCTGAGGACCCGTCCGGCGTCAGCGCGGTCTTCGACGACGGTTGCGGCAACTTCGTGCAGCTCCACCAGGACTAGCACTTAAACAGCTGTGGCCGGGACGCAAGGTCCCGGCCACAGCTCGCTAAACCTTAAGCGTGGTCCCGCTTGGAGGTCTTCGGGGCGTCGCGCTTAGCGGCAGCGTTGTCCCTGGCTTCCTTGGTTGCGGCCTTCTTGGCAGCTTCGTCCTTGACGCGCTGCGCCTCGGAACGCACTGCTGCGTGTGTTGCGCGCTCGGTGACCAGCCACTGCGGCGGAGCCTGCAGCAGCTCGGTGATTTCCGCCGTCGTGAGTGCTTCTTCGACGCCGCCGCGGGCAAGGCCGCTGATGGACACGTTCAGTTTCTGTGCCACCACCGGGCGGGGGTGCGGGCCGTTGCGGCGCAGCTCGGCGAGCCACTCCGGCGGGTTGGCCTGGAGTTCGGCGAATTCGTCGCGGGAGATGGACGAATCCTGGAACTCCTGGGGTGTAGCGGGCAGGTAGATGCCGAGTTTCTTGGCGACTGTTGCCGGCTTCATGGACTGGGAGTTCGAGGACGTCATGCTTCAAGGGTATCTGGCCGGTACTGTGAGTGTGTGCCAGACGCTGAAGAATCCGCCGAAACAACCGAACCCCTAGCCGGTCTCCGCTTCGCCTATGTTGCGGGTGTGACGCCTGGGAAATGGATCCGGCGTTGGGAAGAGCGGATGCCCGACTATCCGTTGCACGCCTTCATGTCCGACGACGCCGCGCAGCTTACGGTGTTGCGTGACGGCTCCGCAGACCTGAGCTTTGTCCGGTTGCCCGTGGACCGCGAAGGCTTGAACGTCATTCCCCTTTATGAAGAGCAGCCTGTTGTGGTTGCTCCCAAAGGGCACGAGATATCGGTGTTTGAGGAAGTCGCGCTGGACGACCTCGCCGAGGAGAACTTCCTGGACATCGACGAAATGGGTGGGCCGGACATGGCCCTCCAGGTAGTCGCATCCGGTGCCGGGCTGGCGATCCTTCCGATGTCCGTGGCGCGTCACCTGAATGCTAAAGACACTGTCATGCGTCGCCTGACCGGGGCTCCCACCACGCAGATCGGCCTTGCCTGGCTGCTTGGAACCGACAGCCCCGTGATTGAGGAGTTCATTGGGATCGTGCGTGGGCGGACAGCTCAGAGTTCACGCCAGCCCTCAGCCCAGCAGGAAAAGCCCAAGAAAGCACCCAAGCCTGATCGTCGCGGTGGTGGTCCCAAGAAGCCGGCCGTTGCGCAACGCTACGCGCCGAATCCTGACAAGGACCGGGGCAAGGGTTCGCGCAAGAAGGGCAAGCGCTGACTATCCGCCGTGGATGGCGCTTTGTTGCTGCTCTGAACGGTTGAGGTAGGCAAGGAGAAGGTCCCCGGCCTTTTCCAGTTCGCCGGCTTCCAGCGCCGAGCAGATCTGTTCGTTTTCCGTGAGCCAGTCGCTGTAAAAGTGGGCGTTGACGGTGGCTTTATGAAAGTAGAGCCGCATCTCGGCCAGGATTTGAGCCATGATCGTGTCCAGCCTGGTGCTCTCGGCCAGGGCGACGATTGCTCCATGGAAGTGCTGGTTGGCGCTGCCCAAGCCCTCATTGTCGTCGGCGGCCGCTGCGCGCTTGCCCTCTTCGACGGCGGCCCTGACGGCGGCAATGCGCTCGGGTGAGCCTCCTGCGCGGATGGAGCTGACCTCAATGGCCCGGCGGACTGTATAGACGTCGTGGATATCGCCGGCCTCAAGTGTGGCGACGTAGACGCCTCTGTTGGGCTGTCGGAGAAGAAGCCGCTCACCTGCAAGCTCGGCAAATGCTTCGCGGACGGTGTTCCGGGAGACGCCCAGATCCTCGGCGATGGTGGCCTCGGTCAGCTTGGCGCCCGGAACCAGGAATCCCTCGGCCAGTTGGTAACGCAGTTCTTCGGCAACCCTCTCGGCCACGGAAGGGACCCTCAGACGCACCCGCGCCCGTGCGCCATCAAAGCCAGGGTGTTCGCTTTTTTCCTGATCTGCACTGGCCATGACACCAAAAATACACGATTGCCGAAAACCAGGATCGCTGGATCGTTGAACAATCCAGCGAAATGGTGCATGCTGGATGTAACGCACATCACGAGGCAGGGATCACATCATGGCAATCATCGATCTGAACAGCGACGTCGGAGAGTCATTCGGACGCTGGACACTCGGCGATGACGCCGCCATGTTTGAGTCAGTCTCGAGCGCAAACGTTGCGTGCGGATTCCACGCCGGCGATCCCAGCGTCATCCGCAGCACCTGCGAAAAGGCGGTTCAGGCCGGCGTCGTGATTGGTGCCCATGTTGGCTACCGTGACCTCGCGGGATTCGGCCGCCGGTTCCTGGACATCGATCCCACGGAACTGGCTGACGACGTCGTGTACCAGATCGGTGCGCTCCAGGCGCTGGCCGCCACCACGGGAGCCCGCGTCCAGTACGTGAAGCCCCACGGAGGCCTCTACAACGCGATCGTGAAGCACACCGCGCAGGCACGTGCCGTCGTCGACGCCGTGAAATCGGTTGACCCCAACCTTCCGATCCTGGGCCTCCCCGGCTCCGAGGTACTGCGTCTCGCCGAGCAAGCCGGCCTCCGTGGTGTTTCCGAAGCTTTCGCGGACCGCGCGTACAACCCTGACGGCACCCTGGTTTCCCGCTCACAACCGGGTGCAGTACTGCACGATCCCGCCGAAGTGGCCCAACACGTCCTTCGGATGGCCACCGAACAATCCGTCAGGACCATCGACGGTTCCATCCTGAAAATCCGCGCAGAAAGCATCTGCGTGCATGGTGACTCACCCGGTGCTGTGGCAATGGCTACCGCCGTGAAGTCCGCTCTGAGCGACGCCGGCGTCAGCATCGGCTCGTTCCTCTAGCCCGCCCCGGGCTCCCCGCACCAACCCTCATCCCCCCGGAGGACATCATGACCAGCACCAACAAAGCAGCCAAGGCAGTGACAAGGAAGCCACCGCCCGGCGCGCTAAAGGCGTACGTTGCCAGCCTCACCGGCACCTCGCTGGAGTACTACGACTTCGCCATTTACTCCGTGGCCTCGGCCCTCGTGTTTCCCAAGATCTTCTTCCCGGGAAATGACGAGTTCGTTGCACTCCTTCTCTCCTTCTCAGCTTTCGCGGTGGGTTACCTTGCCCGTCCGATCGGTGGCGTCATCTTTGGCCGCCTTGGCGACAAGATCGGCCGCAAGTACGTCCTGGTGTTCACGCTTGTTCTGATCGGCGTGGCCACCGTGCTCATCGGAGCGCTGCCCGACTACTCCGTAATAGGCGTCGCGGCCCCCACAATTCTTGTGCTGTTGCGTTTGGCGCAGGGCATTGGCGTTGGCGGCGAATGGGGCGGTGCGGTGCTGCTGTCCAGCGAATTCGGTGATCCCAACAAACGCGGCTTCTGGTCCTCTGCCGCCCAGATCGGTCCGCCCGCCGGCAACCTCATGGCCAACGGCGTCCTCGCCATCCTTGCCGCTTCCCTCAGCGATGAAGCATTCCTTTCGTGGGGCTGGCGCGTAGCCTTCCTCGCCTCCGCTCTCCTGGTGGTCTTCGGCTTGGTCATCCGGCTCAAGCTGGAAGAAACCCCGGTGTTCAAGGCCATCCAGGCCAAGGGTGATCGACCCAAGGCTCCCATCAAGGAAGTCTTCACCACACAGCCCAGGGCCTTGGTGGCCGCGGCTCTCTCCCGCGTTTGCCCCGACATCCTCTACGCACTGTTCACCGTGTTCGTAGCTGTTTACGCCACTAAGCAGCTGGGCATGACCACCGGAAATGTCCTGTCCGCCATCCTGATCGGTTCGGCCTTCCAGCTCTTCCTGATCCCCTTGGCAGGCGCACTCACGGACCGTTTCAACCGTCGCTGGGTCTACGGCATCGCAGCAGCCGCCACTGCCGCGTACATCCCGCTGTTCTTCCTCATGATCCAGGGCAAGTCCGTAGCCATGCTGACAGTCGGCACCGTGATCGGACTGGCACTCCACGCCTTCATGTACGGCCCCCAGGCGGCCTTCATCACCGAGCAGTTCCCGGCCAGGCTCCGCTACGCCGGCAGCTCGCTGGCCTACACCCTGGCTGGCGTCATTGGTGGAGCCGTTGCTCCCATCATCTTCACCGCACTGTACGGCGCTGCGGGCGGCGGTTGGTACCTGATCGCCGTTTACATCCTGGTGGCCGCTGTTGTCACGATTGTCGGCATGCTCCTCGGCCGCGACCCCAAGCCGGAAGAAGACGTCCGTTTGATGCAGGGGACGCACGCTCAGCCGGCGGCGTAGCTGAAGATGGAAACCGTGATGCACACGACTACCGCAAAAAGGGTTCGCTCCGTTCGTCCCGTTGGCACCCGGGCCGTCCTGGCAGAGCTGGAGGGCCTGCAGGATGTCCTTGCCCTTCAGGACATGCTCTACAAGTCCCCGCTTCCCGGCCAGGTGGACGTTCTTGCCGCCGCGGAAACAGTCATGGTGGTGGGTGAGTCAGCGGCAGCTACCCGTGCGATCGGTGCCCGGCTGCTGGAGTTGGAACTCACCACACCTGAGGTCACCGATTCCGGGCTGGTGGTCATTGACACCGTGTACGACGGCGAGGACCTCGCCGATGTTGCGGAGCTGACCGGGTTGAGCGTGGACGGCGTTATTGCCGCGCACACAGGCCAGATATGGACGGTTGCCTTCGCTGGCTTCGCACCCGGATTCGGCTACATGGTGGGCCAGAACGAAGCCCTCACGGTTCCCCGTCGTTCTTCCCCGCGTACAGCGGTGCCTGCGGGATCTGTTGCTCTTGGTGGTCAGTATTCCGCCGCCTACCCGCGCCGTTCGCCGGGAGGTTGGCAGCTGATCGGCCGGACGGGGGCACGTATGTGGGATCTGGATCGTGCCCAACCAGCCCTGGTCCGCCCTGGTGACCGGGTGCAGTACCGGGCCGTCCGCGAGGTTGTGACGGCTAGTGATTCTCCAGTGAGCGAACCTGACAAGGAGCACCACACTGAGTCCGGACTAAGGATTCTCAATCCGGGTGCACAGAGCCTGATCCAGGACCTCGGCCGTCGAGGCTTTGGTCCGTTGGGTGTCTCCGCCGCTGGCGCCCTGGACCGGGCATCGCTGCGACGAGCCAACCGGCTGGTAGGCAATGGCGCTTCGGCCGCTGCCATTGAGACCGTCAATGGCGGGCTCACAGTTGAGGCCGTCGGAGACCAAGTGATTGCCGTGGCAGGCGCGCCCACCACGCTGACCATCCAGTCGCCGTCGTGGATTGAGTCCGAAGAGTCCGACGGCGGCGCCCAGCCGGGCGCGCAGCGGACCGTCCCGATGGCCACAGCTTTTGCGCTGCTGGACGGCGAGGTGCTCACCCTGGGCGCTCCCGAGTCCGGCTTCCGGAACTATGTGGCGATCCGCGGCGGAGTGGACGTTCCCGAGGTTTTGGGCAGCCGCTCGGCGGACACCATGTCCGGGATCGGCCCGGCCCCGTTGGTCATCAGGCAGGTTGTCCCTGTAGGTGAGAACACGGAGTCCACAGCGGTTGGTGCCCCCGAGCTGCAGCCCGACTTCCCCGGCACCGGCGTCACGGTACTGGACGTTGTCCCCGGGCCCCGGGCTGATTGGTTCAACCAGGAAGCGCTCGATTCGCTCTGCAGCCAGGAATGGCTGGTCACGCCGCAGTCCAACCGCGTCGGCATGCGCCTCGACGGCACACCGCTGGAGCGGACCCGCGAAGGTGAGCTCCCCAGCGAAGGCACCATGGCCGGCGCCCTCCAGATCCCGCCAGCGGGACTGCCCGTTCTGTTCCTGGCGGATCACCCCATTACGGGAGGCTATCCGGTGATCGGCGTGGTGCGCGATGAACACCTCGATCGTGCCGCGCAGGTCCCCATTGGCGGGCGTATCCGCTTCCGGTTCGTTCCGGATTCACCGGACGCCTCCATGACTTTTACCAAGACCCCAGAGAAGTGAGTATTAGATGCGCAAGGTCCTGATCGCGAACCGCGGCGAAATCGCCGTCCGTGTGGCCCGAGCCTGCGACGACGCCGGCATTGCCTCGGTGGCCGTTTACGCCGACATTGACGCCGATGCCATGCACGTTGGCGCCGCCGACGAAGCCTACAGCCTGGACGGAAACTCGCCCGCTGACACCTACCTGAACATCGGGAAGCTGCTCGCTGTAGCGGCGCAGTCCGGCGCTGACGCCGTCCACCCCGGCTATGGTTTCCTTTCCGAGAACGCCGATTTTGCGCAGGCAGTGCTCGACGCCGGACTTGAGTGGATCGGTCCCTCACCGGAGTCGATACGCCAGTTGGGCAACAAGATCACCGCCCGCGAAATTGCAGTCCGCGCCGGCGCGCCGTTGGTTGCCGGCAGTGACGGGCCGGTGTCCTCTGCTGCGGAAGCGCGGGCCTTCGCAGAGGAACACCGGCTTCCGCTTGCCATCAAGGCTGCCTTCGGCGGCGGTGGCCGCGGCCTGAAGGTGGTCCGCGAGCTTGCCGAAGTAGAGGAAGCTTTCGACTCCGCAGTCCGTGAGGCTGTGGCTGCCTTCGGTCGAGGCGAGTGCTTTGTTGAGCAATACCTGGACCGGCCCCGGCATGTGGAAGCCCAGATCATCGCCGATGTTCATGGCAACGTGGTTGTGGTGGGGACGCGCGACTGCTCCCTGCAGCGCCGCCACCAGAAACTCGTGGAAGAGGCCCCCGCGCCGTTCCTGAGCGATACGCAGCGGCAAAAGATCTACGAAGGATCCAAAGCAATCATCCGTGAAGCCGGTTACTACGGCGCAGGAACGGTGGAGTTCCTGGTCTCAGCGGATGGCGCGGTGGCGTTCCTGGAGGTCAACACCCGCCTCCAGGTGGAGCACCCCATTACGGAGGAAACCGCCGGAATCGACCTTGTGCAGGAACAATTCCGCATCGCTGCCGGTCTGCCGCTCAGCATCACCGAAGACCCCACTCCGCGTGGGCACTCCTTCGAGTTCCGCATCAATGCCGAGGACGTAGGCCGCGGATTCCTGCCCTCACCGGGCACCGTGGCTTCCTTTGAATCACCCACCGGACCGGGAATCCGCTTGGATACCGGCGTGCGTTCGGGCTCGTTCGTCGCACCGCAATTCGACTCGCTCTTGGCCAAGTTGATCGTCACAGGGGCTGACCGGCAACAGGCTCTGCGCCGCGCCCGACGTGCCCTCGCCGAAATCAACATCACGGGTCTGCCCACGGTGCTGCCGTTCCACCGGGCCGTTCTGGAGTCCGATGACTTCACATCGGTTGCCGGCTTGAACATCCACACCCGCTGGATCGAAACCGACTTCGCTGACCACATCCCCGTGGATCCCGAATACAACGTGGAGGCTCCGGACGGAGAGCGGCGAACCATCACCATTGACGTGGACGGCAAACGCCTTGCCGTTGGGCTTCCGGCTGACCTGCTGGATGGCTGGGCGCGCTCAGGACAGGGGCTTCCAGCTGCCTCGGACGTGACGGGGCTGCCGGGTTCTGTCACAAATGCAGACTCACCAGCCGAATCGGCCCTCGTCTCCAGCATGGCCGGCACTGTTGTGAAATGGCTTGTTGAACCTGGCGCTGACGTAGCTGCGGGTGACCCTTTGGTGGTTCTGGAGGCCATGAAAATGGAAACCCAGGTCCCCGCACACCGCTCAGGTACGCTCTCCGAAGTCCTTTCCGCACCCGGCGGTGTGGTCACGGCTGGCGCAGTCCTGGCTCACATCGAGTAGTTAGGACGTAACGGCAACGCCCAGCACGCTGTCCAGCAAGCCGTTGCGGAATTTGCCCGAGGGATCATTCGCCTGGACCAGGGCACGGAAGTCCTCGAACCGCGGGTAGAGCGCGGCAAAGTCGTACTGGCCGGGCGTGAAAAGCTTGCCCCAGTGCGGGCGTGCACCGAACGGACGCAGCGCTTCCTCAAGCTCGGGCAGCACTGCTTCCACCTCGGTCTGCAGCGGTTTCCACGTGAAGTGCAGCGCCACGCTTTGCTGCTGGTAGAACGGGCTGAGCCAGAACTCATCTGCTGCCACGGTGCGGATTTCAGAGACGAACAGGAGCGGCGCGAGCTTCTGGGCGAGTTCCCGGACAGCCTGTAGCGCGGCCGGCGCCTGATCCAGGGGCAGGAGGAACTCGCTTTGGAGTTCCTCGCCGTTGCTCGGCGTGAACTCGTGACGGAAGTGCGGCAAGCGGTCCAGCCACTTCCCTGCGACGTCCAGCTGCTCGGTGCAGTTTTCTGCGGACATATCCGGCAAGGGGTGCATGGCGGATGTCGCAGCCGTCGCCCCAAACAGATCAGGCAGCGCCGCCTCGGTGTCCAGGGCCTTAAGCCAGACCTGCGGGATGGTGTCGCCGGTGTAATCCGTGAAAAAGCTGACGCTGTAGGCACTGGAGGCGATGCCCTGGAATTCCGCCAAGGCCCTCTCCCAAGAGAGACCCGTGAGCACGCGCTGCCGGACCTCATAGCTCGGGCGAATGGCCAGCTCCAGACCTGTGACGATGCCAAGGGCTCCCACGCCCACCACGCTGGCGAGGAAGTCGTCGTCGTCCGCTGAAAGGGTCACCAGCTCGCCGGAGGCGCGCACCAGCTCGACGCCGACGACGGCGGCAGCCAAGGAGGGATTGTTGACTCCGCTGCCGTGTGTGCCGGTTTGGATGGCGCCCGCAACGGAGATGTGCGGGAGGGAAGCGAGGTTGTGGATGGCGTACCCCTGTTCCTCCAAGGCTCGCCCCAGGGCCCCGTAGCTGATGCCACCACTGACCTTGACCGTGCTCCTGGCGACATCCACCACGATCTCCTGGGGCAGGGAGTCAAGCAGGATATGGATGCCGTCGGTGTCTGCCACCGTGTTGAAGGAGTGCCGGGAACCGAGCGCTTTGATCCGCGACGCGTTGGCTACGAGGTCCTGTAGCTCCTCCACCGACGTGGGGCGGTGGACTTCCGCGGATGAGTACTCAAGGTTTCCTGCCCAGTTCTGCATCGACTATTCTTCCCGCTCGGAATACTTATTGGCTCCCGCAATTGTTAACGTTCACAACTAATTGCGTCAAGGGGTGTCCACTCCATTGCCGCTAGAGTTCAAGAAACCCGCTGTCTACCAGGAGTGCCACGTGAGCAAGGGATCCAAGCCCACCATCCGGGACGTAGCAAAGGCGGCTGAGGTCTCGCTGACCACCGTCTCCTACGTACTCTCAGGTCGGCACGGTGGCACCACCCGGATCAGCCAGCCCACCCAGGACCGTGTCCTGGCCGCGGTCAAGGAACTGGGCTACGTGCCCAATCAGGCCGCCCGGGGAATGCGCCGGGGCAAGACGGACGTGATTGCGGTGGCGATCGGAAATCTCGAATGGCCGTGGGACAGGGCCCTTGCCACGGCTGCAGCAGCAATCCTCCCGCAGCACGGCTACCAGCCGGTGATCTTGTTGGGTGACGATTGGCGGAAGTTCATGATGTCCGGCGGTGCGGACGGCGTCATCATTGGCTACTTCCCTGAGGCAAAGTCCGAGGATGAAACCGTCACGGAGCTGGCTCGACGCGGCGCTGCCCAAGTGGTGATCTCCGGAACCATGAATCCTGCCGGGTTCGATGTCCTGGCCCCTGAGGCTGACGCCGGACTCAGGGAGTGCATGGACTTCCTCACCGCCTCCCACCGCAGGATCGCCTGTATTCGAAGGGCGGACCCGGCGGGCCGTCCCAAGAGCCGGTTCTCCGCCTACGCAGCCGGACTGGAAGATGCGGGTATCCCGCTCGATGAGACCCTGGTCAGAACCTCGCAGCACCGTCCAGCCATCGCCTATCAATCAGCGCTGGAGCTGCTCCAGCTGCCGGACCGGCCCACGGCCATCCTTTGCACGGACGACATGGAGGCGCTGCAGACCATTCGGGCTGCCTACCGCCTCGGCCTTCGTGTGCCCGAGGACGTTCAGATTGTCGGCGTCGGCAACTCCACCGAGGGCCAGGAATACGATCCTGCCCTGACCACAGTGGGCCCGGAGCCGATCTTCGAGCAGGTGGTCCGAATGTTGCTCAATCGCTTGGCCGGAGCCACCCCAGTTGAGGGAGTCCGGATTGCATCACCGTGGAAGTTGCACCGGCGCGGCACCACGGCGGGCTAGCTGGTCCCTCAGCGGGCCTGGTTCCTCAACGGGCCTGGTTCTTCAGTGGGCTCAGTCCTTCAGCGGACGGCGGGCAAGCCATGCGGCAACGATTGCGCCGGAGATGTTGTGCCACAAGGAGAACACAGCGGACGGCAGTGCGGCCAGCGCGCCGAAGTGCGCGGTGGCCAGTGTCGCGGCAAGGCCGGAGTTCTGCATGCCGACCTCGAACGCGAGGGCTCGGCGCGCTTTGTCATCCAGGCGGCCAAGCTTGCCAGCCAGGTAGCCAAGGCCCAGGCCGAATCCGTTGTGGAGGACCACTGCCAGGAACACGATTCCTCCGGCGGCAACAATCTTGCTGGCGCTGCCAGCCACCACAATGGCGACAATCAGCGAAATCACGACGGCGGATGCCCACGGAAGTGCCGGAAGAACCTTCGCGACGAGCTTGGAAAGGAAGAGGCGGGCCAGCAGTCCGGCGATCACCGGCAGCAGCACCGTCTTCACGATGTCCATCACCATGGCGCCAGCATCGATGTGCAGGAACGAGCCGGCCAGGAAGAGCGTTAGCGCGGGAGTCACGAGGGGCGCGATGAGGGTGGAAACCGAAGCGACAGCCACGGACAGCGCAACATCGCCCTTGGCAAGGAACGCCATGACGTTGGATGCGGTGCCGGAGGGAGCGCAGCCCACCAGGATGAGGCCGACAGCCAGTTCTGGAGGCAACTGCAGGAGTACTGCAATGAGCCACCCGGCGCCGGGCATGATCACGTAGTGCGCCACGATGCCGAGGGCAACAGCCCATGGTCGGCGCGCTACGGAGGCAAAGTCCGGCGGAGTGAGCGTGAGGCCCATGCAGAACATGATGGTGCCAAGCAGGTAGGGAACGGCGACACCCATCGGTTTGAACAGATCCGGAATCAGGAATCCGAGGACGCCGGCCACAACCACCAGCAGCGGGAAGACCGTGACGGCAATGCGCGCAATCTTGGCTTCAGCGGCAAGGGCGGCGTTGACGGGCGCAGCGGATTCTTCGGTTTTCGATGGGGTATTGGTTGCCTCAAGCATTCATCCATGCTCACACTGCTGCTACCCAACCAACGAGTTCGTTACATTCGCCGGCGTGTATATGTCAGATGACCGCTGTTTCAGGAGTTGAGCTTCCCGGCCAGGCGCTCACGCATGCGGATGCTTGCCTCGTTCAGGCCAATGAACTCCACTTCGCGCCCGTGATTCCGGTATTTCTCTGTGACCGAGTCCAGGACTGCCACCGTGGAAGCGTCCCAGATGTGCGAGCCGTGAAGATCGATGACCACTCGATCTATGCCGTCTGAGGAATCTTTCGCGTAATCGAACTGCGTGTAGAGGTCGTTGGAAGAGGCAAAGAAGAGTTCGCCATCTACCGTGTACGTCGCCACGGTTTCGCCATTGAGGAGCAGTTCCGTCCGCTCCACGGTTGCGAAGTGGGCTACCCGCCGCGCGAACAGGACCATTGCGGTCAGAACGCCGACGCCGACGCCCACCGCCAGGTTGTGCGTCGCCACCACTGCGGCGACAGTAACCAGCATGACGGCGGTCTCCGACTTGGGCAGGCGCTTGAGCGTTGAGAACCGGATGGAATGCCAGTCAAAGGTGATGAGCGAAACGAAGATCATCACGGCCACCAAAGCCGCCATGGGAATCATCCCCACAACGTCGCCCAGCACCACCACCAGGATGAGCAGGAATACTCCGGCAAGGAACGTTGAGAGCCGGCTCCGCGCGCCTGAGCCCTTCACATTGATCATGGTTTGACCGATCACTGCGCAACCACCCAGGCCGCCCAGGAAGCCGGTGACGATGTTGGCAGCACCCTGGCCCCAGGACACCCGCGTCTTGTTGGAACGCGTGTCTGTGATGTCGTCCACCAGCTTGGCGGTCATCAGCGATTCCAGCAGGCCCACCAACGCCATGGACAGCGCGAACGGCGCAATGATCTGGAATGTCTCCAGGTTCAGTGGGACGTTGGGCAGGAAAAGCCCGGGAAGGCTGTCCGGCAGTTCGCCCTTGTCGCTGACGGTGGGGACGTCGATGTTCCCCAGAACAGTCACCAGCGTAATGACAACGATCGCTACCAGAGGTGCCGGAATGGCGGTGGTCAGCCGGGGGAGTCCGAACACGATGACCAACCCCACCACCACGATCGGGTAGACCATCCACGGCACGTTGAACAGCTCGGGCATCTGCGACATGAACACCAGGATGGCCAGTGCGTTGACGAAGCCGATCATCACGGAGCGGGGAATGAACCGCATCAGCTTGGTGACACCCAGGACCGCCAGGATGATCTGGAAAACGCCCGCCAGGATGATGGTGGCAATGAGGTAATCGAGCCCATGTTCTTTCATTACGGGAGCGATCACCAAGGCCACGGCACCGGTCGCCGCGGAGATCATGGCCGGACGGCCGCCCACCAGAGCGGTCACCACGCCCATGGTGAACGATGCGAACAAGCCGATGCGGGGATCCACTCCGGCAATCACGGAGAACGCGATGGCCTCCGGGATGAGCGCCAAGGCCACCACGAGTCCCGCGAGGGATTCCGTCAGCAGGCGGCGGGGCGAGCGGAAGGTCGCCCGCAGTGACATGAGTTGCTCGGGTGTCATGGGTCCTTAGAATGCGGTCTTTTATAAAGCAGTCTGGCGGTAACGCTCAATCTGCTTAAGACGCCGCAGGAGGCTGTCGCGCCGCGGGTGCGGGACGACGTCGGGCGCCTCAGCGGTGAGATCAATATGTTCGGTTCCGTACTGCCACAGCAGGAGGTCGTCCAGGAGGCGGTCGGGTCCGGGGGAGTAGCGGTGGTCCAGGGCCTTGCGGACCTCGGTGATCCGGTTGGCGCTAAGCAGTCCGGCCAGCTCCACGGTCTTGGTGAGTCCGTGGGCAGCGAGCAGCTCAGCAGCCCATCCCCAGTCGTCATCAACTTTACGGTCAACGTGCGGCAAGAGGGTACGCCAGACGTCACGAACCCGGTTTGGCGTCAGCGGCGAGCCACCCTCACCTTCGAGGTCCCAGTAGCTGCGGACTTCCTCGTAGCGCTCGTGAAGATCCGCGAAGGCGCTCTCCACGGTTTCCAACATGGCTGCTGTGGCCGTGAACTGGCGGTCGAAGTGCGGCGTCCAGGCGCGGGGGTCTTCGGCCTTGAAGCGGATGTCGTGCTCGATCTCGCTCCAGGCATGGGCAAACACTGTACGGATCTGGCATTCGAAGAAGTAGCTGCCGTTGGCAGGCATGTCCGGATTGAAGACGTGCTGGTACTCCTTGACGGCCTCGTTCTGGATGGTGCGCAGGATGAGGTGCCGGCTGGAGTAGCCGTAGGTTCCGGACTCGATGGAACCGATGTCCTTCTCACGGTCGCCTCGGCAGTCGAAGAGCTGCCGTTGGCGCTTGATGATGTTGGCCACGGCCGCGTTTTCGGCCGGAAGTTTGGTGATGACACGGATGCCCACCATGTCGTTCAACGTGCGGAACGGGTCCGGAAACTTCAAGACACGCGGGCCACCGGGCTCCAACGGGTCATCCGTGCGGGAGATTTTTTCCCGGAACGACTCCACAGTTTTGGTCCGGCCAGTGACAAACAACGGAGTTACCTCGGCGTCGTTCAGCATGTCCCTCAATGTCAGCAGGACATCGCGCGTGACCCGCTTGAGGGCAGGGCGAACACGCTCATAGAGCGCCACGTTCGCATCCACTGCGTCGCGCTGATCCTGGTCCAGGCTGTCCCAATTGCTTGCCATGCCCCCAGCTTACGGGGCGGGCCCGACACTGAACCGGCCACCCGCCGTCGGGGTGCCTCTAGCCAAACTTCCGAACCGTCACGATAGGCTCAGTACAAAGGAGGGCGCAATGTTGCGGCACAAGTACAGCTACGGCGAACACCCCAGTCAGTGGGGCGAACTCTTCATACCTGAACCGAGCAACGGAAACCATCGCGGCGTATCAGCCGTGGCCGGTGGAATTGCCGTTGTGATCCATGGCGGCTACTGGCGGTCCCAGTACGGCGCTGAGCTCGGAGAGCCCCTTGCACGGGACCTCGCAGCGCACGGAATCACCGCGTGGAACCTCGAATACCGGCGTGCCGGAAACGGCGGTGGTTGGCCCCATACTTTTGAGGACATCCTGGCCGGCATCGACCATCTCTCCCACATTGCCGGCGAGCATGACCTTCAGCTTGGCAAAGTAGTGGCGCTGGGCCACTCTGCGGGTGGTCATCTGGCCGTCTGGGCGGCGGGACGTCAACGGCTCTCCTCCATCGGAACGCCCGACGCCGACAGGCAACTGGTGCGCGGACCGGAGGACACCGCAGTGCACCTGACGGGCGTCGTCAGCCAGTCCGGCCTCCTGAACCTTGCCGCCGCGGAGAAGCTGAACCTCAGTAACGGAGCTGTCTGCAACCTCATGGGTGGCGATTCGGGCAGATACCCCAAACGGCATAAATACGCTGATCCCATGAGTTCACTCCCACTGGACGTCCCCGTATATGCCGTGCACGCCACGGATGACGAGGACGTTCCTGCGAGCCAGTCCGAGGCATATGTGGCTGCGGCAACTGCAGCGGGGAGTGCGGCCCAGCTGTTGCGCGTTCCGGGAGACCACTTCGACCTGATCGATCCCAAAGCCGTGGCATACAAGAAGTGCCGCGAGCTGGTGCAGCGCCTCCTGTCGTAATCTGTGGTCCGTGAGGTCCGCCTCTGGCAGAGTTGTCCCATGCTGACAGTCATTGGTGAAGCCCTGGTGGACGTCGTTCAACGCTCCTCTGGAATTGAGGCGCACGTTGGCGGGAGCCCGCTCAACGTTGCCGTCGGCCTGGCCCGGCTGGACCACCCCGTGCAGTTCATCGGGCGCTACGGCCGCGATGCCTACGGCGATTCCGTTGCGGCGCACCTGCGGTCGAGTTCAGTCATGGTGCCGCTTCCGCCGGACGAGAAGGCAACCAGCGTGGCCACCGCGCAAATCGACGACGACGGCGCGGCCACGTACGTTTTTGACCTCACCTGGGAACTGCCCGGACTTGCCGGAAGGTTGCCGCTGATGCTGCAGGGTGCCACTTTGCTGCACACGGGTTCCATTGCCACCTTCCTGGAGCCGGGCGCTGCTGACGTGCTGGCCGCGGTCGAGCATGCCCACCCGGGCAGCACTATCAGCTTCGATCCCAACTGCCGTCCCAGCATCATCACGGACGTTGAGTACGCCCGGACCCAAGCCGAGCGCTTCGTGGTGCTTTCCGACGTTGTGAAGGCCTCTGATGAGGATCTTGAGTGGCTGTACCCTGGCGTTGATCCGACGGAGTCTGCGCGGCGGTGGCTGTCCTTGGGCGGCGACGAGGGGCCGGCGCTAGTGGTGGTGACGCGTGGTTCGCGCGGGCCGTGGGGAGTCACCCGCGCAGGCGAAACCCAGATCCCGGCGCCATCTGTGAACGTGGTGGATACCGTGGGGGCAGGCGACTCGTTCATGGCCGGGTTGTTGTCCGCGATTGTGGATCATGGCCTGGACGGCGCGCAAAACAGGGGTGCCTTGCGGGCAATGCCGGTGGAAACGCTGGCTGCGATCATGGATCACGCAACCCGTGCGGCTGCAGTCACGGTGTCCCGGGCAGGAGCCAATCCGCCAACCCGGGCCGAGCTCAACCACGGGACAGCCGCCGGCAAAGTGGGCTGAGACCGCCGCGTAGACTGGCATGATGCGGCTCGTAGCAAGCGATATTGACGGCACCATCCTCGGTCACGACGGCAAAATCAGTGATCGGACCATCAAGGCATTCCAGGCGTGCCGCGACGCCGGCGTGGAACTGGTGTTCGTCACGGGTCGCCCGCCGCGGTGGTTGTACCCCCTCCAGGAGCAGCTGGGGCACAGCGGAATTGTGATCTGTTCCAATGGCGCCGTGGTGTGGGACCTGGAAACCGAGAAGGCGCTGTCTTCCTGTGCGCTGGATGCCGACTCGGTCTTCGAGGCGCGCCGCATCATCAAATCCCTCCGGCCTGATGCCCTGTTTGCTGTGGAGACACTCACGGGTTTCCAGCTGGAGCCTGGGTTCATTGAAAATGAAACCAGCGAACTGCTGGCCGAGTTCACCCCCAAGCCGCTGGTGGAGACCCTCACTGCGGATGACGCCGTCGTGAAGTTCCTGGCCATTACCCGCAACGGAACGCCGGACGAGTTCCTTGCCGAGGTTCAGCCCGCCGTTGCCCACTTGGTGTCCACAACGCACTCTGCGCCGCGGACGGCGATGCTGGAGATGTCCGTTCCTGGCATCAACAAGGCCGTCACTCTCGCCAAATACGCCGAGTCGCTGGGTATTGAGGCTGCCGACGTGGTGGCATTCGGGGACATGCCCAACGACATCGAGATGCTCCGCTGGGCCGGTCACGGCTACGCGATGGCCAGTGGACACCCTGAAGCCATTATTGCGGCCGGCCAGCAGGCACCGCACTTTGACGACGACGGCGTGGCCCAGATTTTGGAAGCCAAGCTGACGGAGCAGCGGGTTTAGTTTCGCCTGACGCTGGGAATCCAGCAGCGAACCGAATCGCGGTAGTGACGGAACTCGGCCCCAAACCGGTTTTCGAGGTCTGTTTCCTCAAGCGGCCGGACGGCGTAGTTCCACAACAGTGAGCCGATCAAGGCGTACGCGATGACCAGCCACGAGCCCAGAATGAGGCCCACTCCCACGCCTTGGGTGATTCCGGCGACAGCCATCGGGTTGCGAACCCAACGGTACGGACCTGCAATGACCAGACGGTTCGGCATGGCAGATGGCAGCGGAGTACCACTGCCACGGGATGACATTGTCACAGCGGAGGCGACACCCAGGCAGCTCGCCAGCACCAGGATGCCCACACCGATAACCCCGGAAAGCGGTGGGAGGGCGAGCGACACCAACCATCGCTGTTCCAGCCACGAAATGACCACGGGGACCACCAGAAGGAAAAAGCCCCAAAAGAGGGCCATCTGTCCCAGTGTCGCGCCCACATGTGCTGTAACCCCGCGCTGCTCGTCAGCGGGACGGAAAGCGAACGGGCCCCGGACAATCCACTCGGTTGGAAGCCGTCCCAGCAGGACACAGCAGAGTGCAACCGCCGAGCAGGCCGCAGCAGCGAGCATCATCAGTACACCCAAGCCCGCCTCGGAAAAGACCGTGGCGAAGACCGCCAGGGCAATGGCCACGACGGCGGTCCAGCCGGTAGCAACCACGGCCGCAGCCTTAACGCCGAACGCCGCCACGGCGGAGCAAACCACGAACAACGGAATGTCGAAGGCCGCAACAGCCAGTGGATCCAGGCGGCCGAGCGTGGCTTCGCGGACAGGTGGTGAAACGAACACGGCCGCCCACCAGCACAGACCCGCAACGGCCTGTGCTGCAAAATAGGCCCGGCCCCACCAACCCAGGTTCGGTGTCACCGCAAGGGAAGGGCGGCTCACGGGTGCCGTACGCCCTGACCGTCCAGTAGGGCCCGGTACCCCTCCTCGAAGGTGGGGAATGCGAAGTCAAAGCCACTCGCCCTCAACAGCGCATTCGAACAGCGCTTGTCGCCGGGGCCGGCGTCGGACGCGCCGCCGGGTTCCGCCGTCGGGGGTTCCGGGCATCCCATCCCAGCGGCGAGAAACTGCATCACCTCGCCCATCTCAGCCGGGTAGTCGTCAACACCTACGTACACCGGATCCGGAACCTGTTCCATGGTGGTGAGGTGGACGATCATGGCCGCAGCATCGTCCCGGTGGACACGGTTTGTGTGCCGGGGCTGTGCCGGAATGACGGCCTTGCCTGTCCGGACCTGGTCTATCAGCCGGGTGCGTCCGGGCCCGTAGATCCCGCCCAGCCGAAGGGAAATCGGCCGGGTGGCTGTGCCGTGGGTTCGGGCGAACAGCAAATCCTCGGCCTCCACCAGGATCTTCCCGCTGAAACGCGTGGGCTCGGTGGGGGTCGACTCGTCCACAACAGCCCCGCCGGAATCCTTGTAAACAGCGGTGGAGGAGACGAAGAGGATCCGGCGCGGCTCCAGGGATTGCCGCTCCAGCGCATCCAGGACGTTCTTTACACCGTTCAGGTAGGCCGCTCGATAGGCCTCCTCAGTGGAGGAATCGGCGGCTACAGCCACCACAACAATGTCCACATCTGCCGGCAGTTGGGGCACGCCCTTGGAAAGGTCCGCGTATACGCCGTGGATTTCAGGCGGCAGTTTTTCCGGGGACCGGCGCAGGCCCACAACCTGGTGGCCAGCTGCGGCGAAGCGGAGTCCGGCTTCCGTTCCGAGGTCGCCGCATCCGGCAATCAACACAGTCATGTCCCTAGTCTGGCAGTACCAGGCTGTCACCTGCTTCCCAGCCTCCATACAACCAGCGTTCACGTTGCCTCCGTAGGCTTCCAGCCAAGGACCCGTTCGCATCGTGTCTACCAGTCGGATTAGCAGGGGGAAACATGGCCAAGCGCAGGATCAACGATTTCAACACGGCGCCTTTGCGGCGCATCGAACCCGATCATCACTGGCGCTCGCTGCGCCAGGGCGACCGCGTCAGCGTCACGCTCACCCCGGGGTACGCATCGGCCGGCGTTGTTGACGCCGTCACCGGCGATGCCACGGCGGTATGGGTGGAGCTCGACGGCGGTCGCGGACGGACGCTGGTGCACGTCAGTGACGGCGTGGCGATAGTTCCGCACGAAGCCTGACGCGCTTCATCGGGGTGCACGTCGGCTACGCTACGGGTGTGACGCTGCCCTATTTCCTCCGCAAGGACGGTTCGGTGGGCCCTTTGGCCTTCGCGCACCGTGGTTTCTCGCTGGACGGCCTGGAGAATTCCATGGCTGCTTTCAGAGCTGCAGTGGAACTGGGGACCGTGCACCTTGAAACGGATGTCCACACCACCTCGGACGGCGTGCTGCTTGTCTTTCACGACTCGTCCCTGGACCGCGTGACCGATTCGGCTGGGGATATTGCATCTCTGACCGCCTCGGAAGTCTCCGCTGCCCGGATTGGTGGGATTGAACCGGTCCCAACGTTTGATGAGCTTGTTTCGGCGCTCCCGACTGCCCGGTTGAACCTGGACGTCAAGGACTGGAACTCGGTGGGCCCCATGGCCAAGGCCATTGAGAAGCACGGGATCCATGATCGCGTCCTGGTCACAAGTTTCTCGGACCGGCGCCGCCGGGCAGTCCTGAAGCTCCTGTCCCGCCCGGTTGCCACGTCCGCTGGAAGCACCCTGACCGCCGTTTTCGCCCTGCTTGGCCCCGTGCTTCCGGTTCCGCTGGCGCGCAAACTGCTTGCCGGCGTCGACGTCTTCCAGGTTCCCGTTCGCTACGGACTGTTCCGGGTGGTGACTCCGGGATTCATCGGGCGGGCTCATCGGCTGGGCCTCCAGGTGCATGTGTGGACCATCAATGATCCCGCTGAGATGGAGCGCCTGCTGGACCTGGGCGTGGATGGAGTCGTGTCAGACCGCTTGGACCTCCTTAAGGAAGTCCTGGTCCGCCGAGGCCGGTGGGTCTAGGCCCTTCCTGCGTACACCGCGAGGTGGAACTAACGGCCATCCCGGCGCAGCTGGCTGGCGCGGATCCGGGCGAGATCGAACTTGCTGGTGCGATCGAAGGTGAAGATGCCGTTTTTCTCCTGGAACACGTCCGTTAGCTGGGTGTAGCAGTAGCCGAACATGTCCGGGTTCTCCAGCAGGACACCGCAGAGACCGTCGAAGCGGGCGTAGAACTCTTCCTCGCTGCTGACCCGCTGGCCGTAGCCCCAGGAGGTGGACACATCCGATCCCTCGGCTGCCTGCCGGGCTTCTTCTTCGTTCCACCAGATGCCGCCGAACTCCGAGACGAAGTACGGCTGGCCGGCGTAGGGCACGGAGTACTCTTCGCCGTCAGCCTTGCGGTTGATATACGGCTTCCCTTCGGCGAGGCCCTGCTGTTCCAGGCGGAAACGGTCAGGGTCTTGCTCGTAGGAGTGGGAATCGTAGATGTCCGTTCCGCGGATCCGATGCGCGTAGCCGGAGGCGTCGATGACCGGCCGGGTGGGGTCCGCGAGCTTGGTGGCCAGGAACATTGCCTGGGTGACGTCGTCCAGCACCGTCAGGCGGTCGTGCAGAATCTGGTGGGTTTCGTTCAGGGGGCACCAGCCGATGATCGACGGGTGGTTGACGTCGCGTTGCAACACCTCCAGCCACTGGGCAACAAAGCTGGCCGTCGGCTGCTGGTTGTGCCCTACGGTTCCGCTGCCCGAGACGCCCCAGTCGCCGAACTCGCCCCACACGAGATACCCCAGCCGGTCCGCGTGATAGAGAAAACGCTCCTCAAAGACCTTCTGGTGCAGGCGGGCACCGTTGAATCCGGCGGCCATGGAGAGCTCGATGTCCTTGACCAGCGCCCCTTCATCGGGCGAGGTCATCAGCGACTCCGGCCAGTATCCCTGGTCCAGGACCAGACGCTGGAACACGGCCTCGCCGTTGATGCGGACCACCTTGCCGTCCAGGGCTATCGACCGCACGGCCGCGTAGCTGCCCACCCGGTCAACAACTTCTCCGGAACCGTCCCGCACAGTCACTTCAAGGCCATAGAGGAACGGGTCTTGGATGGACCACGGGCGGAGGGAATCGGCTGGGATGCTGAGACGGAGAGACGGAGTGAGATCCAGGTCCGCCCGTGCAGAGGCCTCAATCCGTTCCGTTCCACCAGTGAGGACCGCAGAAACCGTGTGCCCAACCCGATTCTGGCTGAGCGGGACCTCCACCGTGATGCTTGAGTCCGCCAGATGGGGGGTCATGCGGAGGCGTTTGATGTAGACCTCGGGAACGGCCTCCATCCACACCGTCTGCCAGATTCCGGTGGTGCGGGTGTACTGGCAGTGCGTGTTGTTGTACCAGGTTGCCTGCTTGCCGCGTGCTTGCAGCTCGTGCCGCGAATCCCTGGCACGGACAACAATCACAGCGTCCGCGCCGGGCTCCACTACACCGCCCAAATCTGCGGTAAACGGCGTAAATCCGCCCCGGTGCCGGGCAACCTCAACCCCGTTCACCCACACGGTGGCGTCGTGATCCACGGCGCCGAAGTGCAGCAGCACGCTGTGCCCGGACCACTCCTGCGGAATGGTGACCATCCGGCGATACCAAACGGCTTCCATGAAATCCACGTTCCCGATCCCTGAAAGCACTGATTCCGGCGCGAACGGCACCAGAATCCTGTTGTTCAGTTCGCGGGTGGCGAGCCCGCGCTCCAGGCCGGAGTCCCCGGCGTCGATCTCAAATCCCCAGGTGCCGTTGAGGTTCATCCACTTGTCGCGGACCAGTTGTGGGCGGGGGTGCTCGGGCTTGGGTATGGTGGAGGTCACATTTTGGCTCACACTCAAAAACCTAACGTGAGATGGTGTTCAGTACCACCAGCCGCCGCGCGAGGAGAGATTGACGTGACCCGATTCCGTTTGGCCATCCTTGATGACTACCAGCAAGTGGCAGGGGACTATGCCCCCTGGGATTCACTGCTCGACGACGGCGTGAAGGTCAGCGTTTTCAGCGCACCTTTCGTCTCGGAAGAGCAAGCTGTGGCCGCCTTGGCACCGTTCGACATCATTGTGGCGATGCGCGAAAGGACCCGATTCCCGCAGCGCGTCCTCGAGTCGTTGCCCAATCTGAAGCTCCTGGTGACAACGGGCATGGCGAATGCGGCGATCGATCTCGATGCGGCGTCGGAGCGGGGCATTGTGGTGTGCGGAACGGGGGGCTCTCCGGCCGCGGCTCCGGAACTGACATGGGCGCTCCTGTTGGCGTTCGCGAGGAACGTGGTGGTGGAGGAGAACTCACTGCGGGCCGGTGAGTGGCAGAGCAGGGTGGGGTTTGAACTCGAGGGCAAGACTCTCGGGATTGTTGGCCTGGGCAAGATTGGCCAGCGGATGGCGGAGTACGCCAAAGCCTTCGGGATGGACGTGGTGGCATGGAGCCAGAACCTGACCGCAGAAGCGGCCCACGCTGCGGGTGCCCGCAAGGTGGGCAAAGAGGAGCTGTTCCGCGAGTCCGACGTCGTCACGCTGCACTTGCGCTTGTCTGAGCGGACGGAGGGGATTGTCGGTGCGAAGGAGCTGCGACTCCTGGGCCCTGATGGCGTGTTGGTCAATACCGCACGGGGACCCCTGGTGGATGAAGCCGCGCTCATCCAGGCCCTTGAGGAGGGCTGGATCCGTGGCGCAGCCTTGGACGTCTTCGACGAGGAACCCCTGCCGGCCGGGCACGCGCTGCTGCATTCTTCGCGGACCGTGCTGTCGCCTCACACCGGCTATGTGACTCACGAGAGCTACCGGCAGTTCTACGGTGGTGCATTCGAGGATGTGAAGGCGTGGATTGAAGGGGCGCCGGTGCGGGTCATCAACGGGTAGTTCACTTCATTACGCGCTGGGCAAGCGCTTTCCGAGCAAAGCTGGCAAGATGGGTCCATGCGTATCCTCATCGCCCCGGACAAGTTCAAGGGATCACTGACCGCCGCCGAAGCCGCGTCAGCCATGGCCGAAGGTGCCCTCCGCGTTTACCCGGATGCCGTGACCACCCAGTTCCCGGTTGCCGACGGCGGCGAAGGCACCCTGGATGCCGCCATCGCCGCAGGTTACGAGGAGCGGAACAACGCAGTGGTGGGCCCCATTCTTAAGCCTGTTGGTGCTTCCTGGGCGATCCGCAAGGATGCGTTTGGTGGGGCCAGCGCTGTGATCGAGACCGCGATGGCTTCCGGCCTGGCTCATATGGAACCTACTCCGGAGAACTCGCTTCGCGCCCATAGCTACGGCTGCGGCCAGCTGATCGCCGCGGCGCTCGACGCCGGTGCCACGGAGATCGTGCTGGGCCTGGGCGGCTCGGCAATGTCAGACGCCGGCAGCGGCGCGTTGCGTGCCTTGGGACTCAAACCCCTTGATGCGGCCGGAAACGTGGTGCCCCTCGGCGGAGGTTCGCTCATCGACGTCGTTGCCTTGGATGTTTCCGAGCTGGATCCGCGACTTTCGGCCGTGAAGTTCCGGATCGCCGTCGACGTCCAAAACCCGCTGTACGGACCGGAAGGTGCCGCGCATGTTTTCGGCCCCCAGAAGGGTGCCGATGAGGACGCCGTTGAGAAGCTCGACGCCGGTCTCCGCAATTGGGCGTCGCTCCTTCGGGAGGCCACCGGCCGCGATGTGAACGTACCGGGAGCCGGAGCGGCAGGTGGGTTCCCAGCGTCGTTCCTGGCTTTCACTGACGCTGCGCTGGAAGGCGGCTTTGCGCTGGTGGCCGGACTCACTGGCCTCGCGCAGCACTTGGGTGACGCAGATTTGGTGATCACCGGCGAGGGTTCCATGGACCAGCAGTCGCTCACCGGCAAGGCACCCATTGCGCTTGCCGATGCTGCGAGCGTGCACGGCATTCCCGTCATCGCGGTGGCTGGACGCATCACAGTCACGCCTGAAGATCTGGCGAAGCACGGCATTGTTGCTGCAGCCCAGTTGCTGGACGTGGCGCAGCGCAAAGACGGCGTCCCGGACGTTGCCGACGCCGTGGCTAACGCTGCCAAGTACCTGGCGTGGGCCACCAGCCAGGTACTTGAAGGAGCCTAATTACTGCCGGTAGCCCTCAACCTCGTTAACGCTTCGGGCTGAGGCGTCGTCCGGGTTCCCACCGGCGTCCTTCTTGGCCCGCCGTTGGCGCAGCAGGTCCCAGCACTGGTCGAGTTGGGCTTCCAGGTGGGCAAGGCGGGCGGTCTCATCGCCCGTCCCTGTGCCGGCTGCGTCGCGGAGACGGTGCTCTTCTTCCACCAGCGACTGGATGCGCTCCAAGAGATCCTGGTTGTCCATGGCTTTGACTCCTTTGCGGGGTTTGCAGGGCTATCTCGAACGTAGTCCTGCTGGTGGGGTGCGTCTACGGGTGGCCACCGGCATACTTGGCTCATGAAATTCACTACGACCATCGTGGGCGATGGGAACAAGGCGGGCATCGAAGTTCCGGACCAGATTGTTGACGGGCTGGGCGCCGGCAAACGGCCTCCCGTGGTGGTGACCATCAACGGCCGGAGTTACCGCAGCAGCATCGCCGTGATGGGCGGCAAGTACATGGTGGGCGTCAGCTCCGCCAACCGCGAACTCACCGGCGCTGCTGCAGGAGACACCATCGAGGTGGACCTGGAAGTGGACACCCAGCCGCGCATCATTGAGGTTCCGGAGGACTTGGCGGCCGCGCTCGACGAGGAGCCGCAGGCGAAGGCCTTTTACGAGACCCTGAATTACAGCAGCCAGCGGAGATATGTGGAGCCGATCGGGGATGCCAAAACGGAGGAAACCCGTGCCCGGCGCATCGCGAAAGTGGTGTCGGATTTGAAGGCCGGGAAGAAGTAGGCGCCGGGAAGACCTAGTCCGGCTTATCCATCAGCAAACTCCGGCACGCCAACTGCAGCGCCAGCCGGGCCTCCGGGTCCTCCAGGTTGATGGCGATGAGTGCTTGGATCCGCCTGATGCGATCACTGACCGTGTTGCGGTGAACATTCAGAATCGCTGCGGTTTCGGTCAGGGAAGACTCGCAGTCCAGGAATGTGGTGAGGGTCTGAAGGAGTTCGGGCCCGGCTTTGAGGAGCGGAGCCAGGAGCTCCCGGGCCGCCGGACGGAACGTATCAGTGCGGGTCCAGATCAGGAGCAGCTGGGCCATATCCAATCTGTCCACGTGGACAAAATAGCCGGAGTTCTCCCGTGCCCCGGCGATGCGTGCGGCATCGTTGGCTTCCTCGAGGGAGCGGACGATCCCTTCGGGCTGCGCCTGCATTCTTCCCACTCCGAATTGAGTGGCAACAGTGGACGCCAGTTCCCGCTGGGCCCTGCGGAGGGCGTTGCTGATCTTGCTGACCTCGGCCGGGTCCGGTTTGGAGGGGAAGGAGATCCACCCTGCCCAGCCGTCGGATTGCTCAACAGTGGCAGCCTCGATCTTCTCGCGGATCAGGGTGCGGTCCAGATCCGGTTTTCGGGCCACCAGGTCCACGGGCTGGCGGGTGATCACCCGGAACGCTATGTGGAATCCGTCCAGGGTCCAGCCCAGCTCCAATGCCCTGGCCCTGAAGGGTGGGCTGACAGTCCCGGCGTTGTCGATCAGTTCGCCCAGCAAGGCAATCCTGTGCCGGGCATCGCGCTCCCGCTCCAGCCGTTGCCGCGACAGCAGCTCGGAAACCGCTATGGCTGCCACTTCCAAGGCCGCTCTGATGGCCGCCTGTTCTTGATCCAGCGCGGGACCGGGGACCACCCTTAGCCGGGGGCCGTTGTCCTGCTCCCGGTGGACAGATGCGAAAATTTCGGTTCCGCCGGTTTGCGCATCTCCGTTGGCGCGCGGGTCATCTTCCCCGGCAGAAATCAGCTTTCCGGACGGATCCACCAGTGTCACAGAATGCCCGAGTGCCACTCCCAGCCGGTGCAGCAAATGGCCCAGAGATCCAAATGGCACACGGCATTCGACGGCCACACGGGAGATCAGCTGCCCCTGACGATGCGCTGCGCCGGACAGCAGTTCCTGCGCAGCCATCCCGAATTGCCAGGTGTTATGGACGGCCAGCACCACCAGCCCCAGGCGTTCGGCGAGCCTTGTGACGTTGGGCGGCAACGCGCCGTCGTCGTTCTGCAGCCTGACGGCAAGAGCCACGACGCCGGCGCCGGACGCCAGCGCCAGCAGGGCCTCCACCTCCCACGAGACGCCTGACGGCAACGGCTCAAGGGGGAGCAGAATGCAGTTGCGGAGTGTCAGGGGGTCGTTGTCGAGGTTTTTCTGTTCGCGGACCTGGCGATTGACCTCTGCCAGTGAACCCGCCAAAGCGACCAGCGACGACACGGTTGTGGTGCCCGGCTCTCCGACGCTCTCCATCACGCCCGCCGGGAGGTGGTTGGTGACGGACCACAGCGGGATCGGGGGGATCATTCAGCTGCTCCGGTTCTCCTCGATGGCTACCACCCCATAATGCCACCGCCGCGCCACCAACGGTGGTTGGTGGCGCGGCAGGGCAACGTTCGACGTCGGTCAGGCGCGGTATCGCTCGATGGACTCGGTGTGTTCCTCCTGAGTCCCATCCCAGCGATGTGACGGGACGCCGTATCCGAAGTACTCGGGCCCGGCCAGCGCGAGGCCCTCCGTGGTGTGCCAGCGAGGGTCGCTGGGAGCAGTAAGGATGCACAAGCGCTGCCCATAGCGCAGGTTCTCCGTGGTTATCGGCTCGGCGGATTCGGCGTCCACCACAATGATGAGGTCCGGCGTTGTGGTCACGACGGTTCCGTCCTTGGTGGCCAGCAAGTGCTCGTTTTGGAAGTGCAGCGAAAGCACGGAACCCGCGTCCGGACCCATTCCCTCGATCAGGGCCTGCCCTTTCGCGAAGCCGCCTGTGGTCTGGCGCTGCAGGTCCGTGACCTTGCCCAGATGCACTATGCGCCCGCTGAGGGTTTCCGCCAACACATCACAGGGGTTGAGGTTGTTGTGCTGGGCGTTGGCGATGGCGTCTCCGATAGCGATCGCGAAGGACATGGAACCGGCCACGAAGCTCTCACGGGCCTGCGCGCCGGTCATGGCATAGGTGCTGTTGAAGGCGTTGCATCCCATTTCGATGGAGGCCTGCCGGGCAAAGCGCTCAGCCCAGAACGAGTCGATGGCTTCGATAACAAGCGTGTTGCCCTTCTCGTCAGCCAAGGCCATGGGGGTGGCCTGAATTCCATAAAGCGGTGCCATTCCCATTTGTATCTCCGGGAACGCCCGCCCGATCAGGTCACCGTCGATCAAGGGAATCCCCAGCTGCGCCGCCGCCACGATGGGCAGCAAGGAGTTTGACCCACCGATTTCCAGGCACGCGGTGTGGGTTGCCGTCCTGTTGACGGATGCCGCCAGTTTCTCGATGGTCAGGTATAGGTTTTCCACGGTGTCGAGCTTCTCCACGGCTACCGTGGGTGCGCCGATCGCAGCAATGGGAACGATGAAGGCATCATCTGCCAGGTCCTCAACGGAGACGAGTTCCACTGGACCGAACTCTTCGATTGCCTGTTTCGCCAGGAGGGCGCCAATGTATGGATCGCCGCCGCCGCCCGTGCCGAGGATCGCTGCTCCGCGTGCCAGCGAATCAATGTCTGCAACGGTGATCCACTTCAGCTTGCGGCCGTGTGTCACTTCCAGGGTCATCTCATTTTCCTAACGTGAGGTTGCCGGCTGCCTTGACGCGAACGCGCATGGCGTTTCCGGGAAGGTAGGGGATGGGGATGGCTTCCTGCTCGACAATCGTCACCGTGTCCGGGTTGGCACCGGCAGCGACGGCACGGTCAACCGCCTCCTGCCGCGCGGATTCCAGGGCACGTTTCTGATCTCCGTCGGCAATGGAGGACACTCGATCCACCTCGCCGCTGATCTGGGCAATGGCGGCGCCGTAAGCGTTGGCGACGTCGAAGTTTTCGGGGCGGTGGATGGTGCCCAAGCCGTCCAGTTTCTCGGCCAGCAGGATGGAGCCGCCGCCGACGGCCACCACCGGAAGTTCCGCGGACGAGGTCCGGATCCGATCGGCGATGTCCGCGATGGTCCTGTCGATCTGTTCCAGGGCTGCCCGGACCACGGCGTCACTGACATGGCTCACCAAAGATGCGTCTCCGACGTCGGCCCTTCCGCTGCGGACTGCGATGTCAGTGGCCGTCAGGACTGACCCGCCAAAGACCAGCGACTCTTCGGTGAGGCGGTAGCCTACCGAATCCGGGCCCACGGTTCCCTGATCAGTCCGCACGCGGGAACCGCCACCCAGCCCGGCGGAGAGGACATCAGGCATCCGGAAGTTGGTGCGGAGCCCCGCCAAGCGGACGTGGGTGCTGGACTCGCGGGGGAAACCGTTCACCAGGACCCCGACGTCCGTGGTGGTGCCGCCGATGTCCACGATCAGGCAGTCGGAGAAACCGGAGAGCGCCGCTGCTCCGCGCATGGAGTTGGTGGGACCCGATGCGAACGTGGCCACCGGGTAACGGCGGGTGTATTCAATGTCCATGAGGGTGCCGTCGTTCTGGCTGACGTAGAGCGGCGCGGTGATGCCCTGCTCCAGCACAGCCTTGGCGAGGCCGTCAACAATCCGGTTCGCCATTTCAGCGAGGGAAGCGTTGACGATGGTTGCGTTCTCGCGCTCCAGGAGGCCCACCCTGCCGATTTCGTGTGAGAGGGAGACAGGGAATTCGGGGCCGAGTTCTTCCCGGAGGATGGCCAATGTGCGCTGCTCGAATTCATCATTGACGGGCGAGAAGACGCTGGATACCGCTACTGATCGGATGCCGTGTGCGGCGATGTCAGCTGCGTGGCGCCTTATCTCGTCGGGATCAAAGGGGCTGATGGGGCGGCCATCGAACTCGTGGCCCCCATGGGCCAGATAGGCGCGGCCCTTGACTGCGTTGGTGAGGGTGCCGGGCCAATCCGTGAACGGCGGCAGGGACGCGGTGGCGGGAAGTCCCAGCCGGATGGCAGCTGTCGGGCAGAGATCCCGCGCCTCAATGAGGGCGTTGATGAAGTGCGTGGTTCCGATCATCACGCCGCGGATATGGTCCGGGCTGAAGCCGTTCAGTTCCTTCAGTGCGGTGAGGACCTGGGTGATGCCGCTGGTGACGTCCCTGGTGGTGGGGACTTTGGTGGAGGCGAGTACCTGCGCGCCATCCAGCAGCACGGCGTCAGTGTTGGTTCCGCCGACGTCAATGCCGATTCTCAGGCTGCTCATGGTGTGGTTACCGCTTCTTCCTGTGTGGTGGTTTCACTGGTGGGGTGGTTGTCGCCGTAGGACCGCAACAGGTTCAGCTTGCCGGCGACGATGTAGAGGATGAACGCCGCGGCGAGCGAGGTGAAGGCCGGGAGTCCGAAGGTGACGAAGTAGCCCAATGCCGCAGAGATCGCCCAGATGACGAACGTGGCGGGGATCCAGTTGGGTGATTCAGCCGGCGGGAGCCCTGAATCGCGGCTCGCTTCCAGCAACGGCCGCCACTTCCTGATGACGAAGTATTCAGCCATGATGATGCCGGCTACCGGCGGGAAGACGACGCCCAGCACCATAAGGATGTCGATGAATCTGTCCAGGATGCCAATGGCCGCGAGGACACTTCCGAATACGCCCAGCAGCAGCGTCACGTGCCCACGGTTCAGGCGCTTGTTCATGGCGCTGTTGAAGAAGGACACAACGCCCAGCCCGGCACTGTAGAGGTTCCAGTCGTTGATCTTTGACGTGCCCAGGACGATGATCAGGATGCCCACCCAGCCCACGGAGGAGAAGATGATCTGGGTGACGTCCGCCGTCTTTACTGCGTGGGCCAGCAGGACGCCGATCATGCCTATGCTGTAGTTGCCGAGGGTCATGCCGACGACGGTCTGCTTGACGACGTCCCCGGCGCTCCTGTTGTAGCGGGTCATGTCGGGCGTAATGACTGCCCCAAGAACGGCGCTTCCAGCAACGATGGTGGTAGCGGTGACAAAGTCCAGCTGCGGGCCCGGTGGGGCATCGTTGAGGAGCTGGCTGATGGAGTGGTTGCTCAGTTCGGCCCATGCCGCCCAGGCGATCAGGATCATGAAAAGTGGCACCGTGATGTTGGCCAACCACTGCATTGATTCGAAGCCGCGGACCACGATCAGCGTGACCACCAGGCCAAAGACGAGCGACCAAGCCCAGGTGGGAATTTCAGGGACAATTTGGTTCAGTCCGGCGCCGGAAATCCCTGACTGGATACCGAACCAACCGATGAGGCTGATGCAGATGGCAAGGCCCAGGACCGATGCCCCGCCGCGGCCGAATCCGGTCCAGCGGGCCAGCATGGAGGTGGTGAGGCCTTGGCGCATGCCGGCGATGCCGACAAAAATCATGAGGGCTTCGACGATCAATGCGCCTACCGTGAAGGCCCAGAAGGCGTCCCAGAAGGTCATGCCGAAGCCAAAGGTTGCCCCGAGAAGAAATTGGCTCAGGTCAGAAGTCTGGCCAAAGCGTTGGACTGCGATGCCGAACCAGTGCTTCCGCTTCGTTGCGGGAACTCTGGTGATGGGGTAGTCATCGTGCCCTGTGTCGGAGGTGGACATGACATACATTCCTTTCGAGTGATTCACTTCACAGTATCTGTGGGTCACTCGAAGGTCATTGGGCAATGTGCAGTGATGGGCAGCCCCGGGTATGCGAAGTGCACACTCACCCCGGGTCCGCGGAGTTGACGCCTAGTCCGCTCGCGTCACTGACCCAGCCACCCGCCGTCGTACGCTCTCGCGGGAGTCAACCATCTGCGCACCTGTCAGGACGCCCGAAAGTCCTCGCGACTTTGTAAGGGGGACTGCCACGAAGGCCGCCAACAAGAGCAGGCCTGCCAGTGGTCCAAACGCCGTTGACGGCAGCTGGGCGCCAAAGAACGACAACACCACGTAGAGGCCGCCCGTGACGCTCGCCCGGAGCAAGGCCCGACGCCGGGTGGCTGGCCACTGCGGTTGCAGCCACACGGCTCGCTGGCCGAGGGACGCTCCCGAGCCGACGAGTGCCGGCAGATAGAACACCAGGAACCCGGGCACTAGGTGCATGAGGAGGAGCGAGATGGAGTCGTCTGCATCCGGGAGGTTCGCGCCAACTGCGAGAAGCACAACCCGGTAGACCACAACGAACCCGAAGCCAAGGAAGCCCAGCGAAACGTAATCGATGATCATGCCCAGCCACCGCCGCCATACCGTGACGGGGCGGCTCTGGCCGCGGGCTGCGCGGAGTTCGCGTCGTTGCGGCATGAACCAGAGCACCAGGGGCGCCGTGAGCGCACCGATCAGGGCGCCGAGGGTGTTGGTGATGAGGTCGTCGACGTCGGCCAGGCGGTAGGCGCAGTCGTAGATACCCCACAGTCCGGTGAACTGTGTGGCCTCGATGAGCCCCGAGGCCACAGCGCCGGTGAGGGTGGAAATGGCAATGTTCCACGAAAGGTAGCGCCGCGCGATCACGCCCCACGGAATGAACAGCACCACGTTGAACACAACCTGCAGTGTGGCGCGGCTGGTCAACGTTCCGGTGATCCCCAGGCCTGACGTTTCGCGGTGGATGTCGTCCAGGAACTGAAGCGGAAGAGCTTGGAACGTGCTGCCGCCCGGCCCGCATTTCACCAGGGCGGGGTCCGGCAGTGGCAACAAGGTGTACGCCACCAGCGCTACGCCGTAAACACTGAGCCCTGCAGCGCCCAGGAACCGCCGCCACGTGAAACGGCCGTACATCCTGTACTGGATCGCCACAATCGGCACCATGAACACGCCAAAGAGGATCACCCCTCCCAGCACACCCACGTATGCCGGCCACACCCATTCCCCCATGATTCCCTTTCACGCGCTCACTCCATGCTTTCAGGATGGGGGGTTCAATTCCTCCGTCTGCATGGTGATGTTGCTCGCGGCAGGCTGGTACCGGGGGTGGAGTTTGGCGTAACGAATCGGCGTCTGCCGGCACATAAAGGACGTGGGTAAATCGATGTGGGAGGTGGCTTGGGCGCACCCTGATCGGACGAGGTTAGGCGGATCCCGCCGTCGTCGACGCTTTCCGGGCTATCAGCGCGATTCCGGCCGCAGACGCGAGGAAGATGGCGCCCAGGATGCACCATCCGATAGAGCCATGCTCGACGACCGTGGCGGTGACCACGAGCGGTGCCAGCATGGCTCCGAGCGAGAACCCCATACCGAACATGCCCTGGTAGGCGCCTGCCCGGCGGGGGTCGGCGAGCTCGAAGCTCAGTCCCCACGTACCGGCTTGCGAGAGGATTTCGGCGAATGCATGCAGCAGGGCCGCTCCGCACAGAAGGGCAATGGCGGCGATGACCGGCATGCCGCCTGCCATCGCGTACAAAGCGCAGGCCACAGCCATGAGCACGCCGCTTCGCATCACGATCTTGCCGGCGCGGCGGGGGTGGTCGGTGCCGCGGGAGAACGGGACTTGCAAGAGGATGACGCACGCGGTGTTGATGACCAGAACCACCGAAATGAGGACGTCGGGGGCAGTGGTGTCCTGGGCGATCCACAAGGGAACACCCATCTCAGCCAGCCCGAATTGCATGCCGAAAACGCCGGCCAGGACCGTCAAAAGCACGTAACGACCGTCGCGAAAAGGTGAGATGCCCTGATTCGGGCCGGTGTTGCCGGCGTCGCGGCGGGGTGCGTCCACCCGCGATGGGAGGCTGAGGAGGCGGAGAGCGCTGAGGACATAGATAGCGCCGGCGCCGATCATCAATCCGCGGTAGGCCTCGGCTGTTCCCGCCAGCAACGCCAAGCCCGCCACCATGCCACCCGCCGCGATACCGACGTTGGTGATGGTGCGGAGGACTGCCCTCGTATTGACGCGGTATGGACCATCAAAGGCCCGCGCGATGATTGCCGACCGCGTCGAATTGGCCGCACGGTTCACGCCAACCGCAATACACGCTATAAGAAGGGCGGCGCTGAAATTTCCTGCGAACGGATACGCCATGATCGCCAGACCCTCGACGGCGGCCAGCCCGGCCAGGAGTCGCCGTGCTGAAAAGCGATCTGCCAGCCTGCCGCCGATGTACGACGTTGCGACGCCTACGCCACTTGAGACGGAGAGAATCACGGCGATCTCGGCGGCGCCCAGGCCCACGAAGCTGGTGAAGTACAGGACTGTGAGCGTCAGGAAGATTCCGCGACCCACCGTAGCGACCAAGGTGGCGGAGGCGAGGGTCCTGAGCACCGGATCCTCGAGCGCGGTGCGGAATGTGTGCTTTGGGTTGGGGGGAGCTTGCGCTTTCGGCGTGGCAGGGACGGTATTTGCGGGGGATTCACTCACAGATACAGTTCTGTCACGGGGGTTCCGTGCGTGGTATTGATGTAGCGTTGTGCTTCATGCTGAGGTACGAGCTCTCCGATGCCGATCTGGGTGGCGTGCGCTTCGGCATCTCCCCGTTGTGCGAACTTGGCCTATCCCTGAGGGCTATTCGCGATCCAAGCCGATACCCGCTGCAAGTCCCTTGGTTGCGAAGAACCGAGGACGCCCGGTCCCGTCTCAACCTGGAGGGCTTGCTGGCGCTGGTGGATGAGCGACATTGGACGCCGGATTTCCTGAACCCCCGGCCGTCGTCCCCTTTGACCCGGATCGATGATGAGTTTGCAGCTCTGTCAGTGATCCCGGCGGAGCAGTTCCACTCGGATTTGATGAGTGTTCACGGCGTCATCCCTGCTTTCTATGCAGGTCCAGCCCGTCCGGCCATTCGGCGCATGGTGGGTGTCCTTGAAGACTTCTGGGACTCATGCTTCGCGCCGCATTGGCTGCGCATGAGGACCATCCTGGAAGCTGACATTGTGTATCGAGGCCGTCAGATTGCACAAAGTGGCCTGTTCACGATGCTCAACGACTTGTCAGCTACCGCAGATTTTGATGGACATGCGCTTTCCATCCGGCTCCAAACTCCTGTTTCCCGGACCGAGCAGACCGATGGCCTGGGTCTGACATTGGTCCCCACCATGTTCACCCGCCGGGCCTCGGCGCCCGTGAGCGCAGGGATGCCGCCCATGCTGATGTATCCCGCGCGTGGCCAGGGGGCCATGTGGGAAACGGAGCGGGTCGCCAACCCCGCTGCCATTGTTGCGGTACTGGGTGAAGTCAGGACCAGCCTGCTGACGGCGTTGGCCGCTCCCGCCTCGTCCACCGAGCTCGGAGTTCGCTTTGGTGTTACAACTTCCGCTGTGAACCAGCACCTCAGGGTGCTCCGGGACGCCGGGCTGGTCACATCAACGCGCTACGGCCGGAGTGTGCTCTATTTCAGGAGTGAATTGGGCTCGGCGCTGCTGCTGGGCTGACCGCACAGGCGAGGTTCCGGCGCAAGCCGGGTACCCGTCGTCGTACGTTTCAGTCTTTGCGCACGCTGTACGTGGTCACCACGTTGCCCTTGCTGGTGGCGTACTGGTCCTTCAGTACGAGCCGGTTCAGCGGGTCGCCGTCCTCAAAGAGCCGCCGTCCGCTGCCGGCCACCACCGGGTGGGTCATCAGAGTCAGCTCGTCGAGAACGCCCGCGAACAGTAACTGGCGGACCAAGGAGATGCTGCCGCAGACGGCGATCTCGCCATCTTCGCGGTTCTTCAGCCCGGCGACGAACTGCTCCACATCGCCCTCTATCAAGTGCGAGTTCTCCCATTCGAGAGGCCCGGTCAGGGTGCGGGAGGCGACGAACTTCTCCACCGGATTGATGAAGGCCGCAAAGTCCTCGTCGCGTGAAGCATTCGGCCAGTATCCGGCCCACTCCTGGTAGCTGACGCGCCCCAGCACCACGGTATCCACCGTGTTGATCATCTTCGTCAGGCCTTTGCCGAGTTCGTCGTCGAAGCTGTCGAACTGGAATTTGAAGGGGTCCTGCACCACCCCGTCAACGGAGTGGAACAGTCCGGCGGTGACTTTGCGCATGGGTTCTCCTGTTAGGCGGCGCGGCTGGTTGTTTGGAGTTCGCGGGACGGCAAGGCCGTCACATTGGTGTTCCGGAGGCGGACAGGGACCTCGTGAAGCTCGGCGAAAACCTGGAGCTGTTGCAGCGCGTCGGCATCAACGGTGGCTTCGGTCAGGTCCATTTCGACGCCGAGACCGCCGCCCAGGCTCCTGGTGCGTTGCACCACCGGGTAGAGGCCCTGGAGACTCAGTGTGGTGACGCGACCGGTCGCGGCGATCTGGATCTGTTCGCCGTCCACGTCGACGCGAACAACTACGGAGAGCTTGTCGCTGGACAATGTATTGCCTTTCATCAGGTTGCTGCCACGCTGCAGCGTCCCCCAGCGTACGTACCTGATGTGACCTACGCAACATTGCGACGTTGTGACTTAGGCGAGTGCCGCCGTCGTACTTCACAAGAAGTACGACGGCGGCACTCGGCTTTTGGTGCTGCGCTGCGGAGGGCTAGGCGGTCTGGCCGGCGTGCTGGCCCTCGGAGATTTCCTCCACGAGCTTGCTGTTGAAGGCCGGGAGATCGTCCGGGTTTCGGCTGGTGACCAAGCCCTGATCGCACACAACTTCCTCATCGGTCCAGTTGGCGCCTGCGTTCTTCAGGTCCGATTGGAGCGTGTGATACGAGGTGACGTTGCGTCCCTTGATCACGCCGGCGTCGATGAAGATCCACGGGCCATGGCAGATCGAGGCCACGGGTTTGTGCTGTTCGAAGAAAGCGCGCGTGAAGTTCTGGGCGTCCTTGTCCACGCGGAGGTTGTCCGCGTTCACCACGCCGCCCGGGAGAACCAGGGCGTCGAAGTCGGAGGCGTTGGCGTCTGCTGCTGCCAGGTCGACGTCGAAGGTGTCGCCCTTCTCAACGCCGTTGAAGCCTTGGAGTTTTCCCTTGGATAGAGCCACCAGGGCGGGCTCGCCGCCAGCGTCCTTGACGGCCTGCCACGGGCTGGTGAGTTCAACCTGCTCCACGCCGTCTGTCAGCAGAAATGCGACCTTCTTGCCTGCGATGTTGTGTTCTGACATTGTTCCTCCTCGTTGCGCAGCGGGTGCCTTGTGGGCGTGAGCCGCCGCTGTGAGAGTTGTTTGTCTGACCTGTTCCAGCCTAGGGAACGTCGCTTTAGTAAGCAAGCTGACTAATTCTGCCTGGGTGCTGCCTCGATTGAATAATGATCGAATATCGATAGAATCTCATTGTTGCTCGATAAAGGAGATCCCTTGGGAAAGTTGACGATCCTCGCGCTGCGAGCGGTGATTGCGATGGTGCTCGCCGGTTCGTTGTTTGTGCAGGTGTGGATGGTGCCGTTGTTCTCAGCTGATCTGGTGGAGGCCGGCGCCTCCGACGGCCCCCGGATTGCGCTGCTGGTGATCATCGTTCTGGGCATCCTGTGCGTGCAGGTGGTTGCGGTTTGCGTGTGGCGGCTGCTGACCATGGTGCGCCGCGGGACAGTGTTCTCGCACGGGGCTTTTCGGTTTGTGGACATCATTTTCGGGGCTGTTTCTGTTGCCGCGCTGCTCATGTTTGCGATCGCTGTCCTGCTGGCCCCGGGTGAGATTGCGCCAGGTATTGTGCTGCTCATTTGCGGTGCTGCGTTGGTGATCGGAGGCGTGGCGCTTCTTGTGCTGGTCATGCGGACGCTGCTTGCCCAGGCTGTGGCGCGCGATACCGAGGCCGCGGGTCTCCGCGCCGAACTCGATGAGGTGATCTGATGCCGATCATCGTGGACATCGATGTCATGCTGGCCAAGCGCAAGATGCCCGTGGGCGTGCTCGCGGAGCGGGTGGGTATTACGCCGGCCAACTTGGCTGTTTTGAAGAACGGGCGGGCGAAGGCGGTGCGGTTTACTACTTTGGAAGCACTGTGCGATGTGCTGGAGTGCCAGCCGGGGGATTTGCTGCGGTGGGAAGCCGGTTCGGCTTTGGAAACTGACGACGTCGGTGCACGGCCGGTGGTGCGGGAAGGCCGCGGATCGTAGTACCCGCGGCCTGCCTTATGCCTACCGGATAGTAGGCTTTGCTGAATGACGTGGGGGCGCCGGTTCCTCCCGCACTCCCGAAGGAATCGTCGAATGAACTTCTCCATGTCCCGCTGCTCAAGTGGCCTGAAAACCGCGGCTGTAGTGCTCGTCACCGTGATGCTCGCAGCGGCGGGGGCCGGGGCGGCCACCGCGTCCGAAGAATCGCCCGCAGCCCAGAACGACCACGCCATGGGATCGACCCTTCGTGGTCATGAAAGTGCAGACCAGAAGTTGTTCTCCATCCAAGGCACAGAATCGGCTTTAGCAGTGCCGTCCGGCGTGCGCGGAATGGACGTCAGCAGCCACCAAGGCGTGGTGGACTGGACCAAGGCCGCCGCCAATGGCGCCAAATTTGCGTACGTGAAGGCCAGCGAGGGGACTGGCTACCGCAATCCCTACTTCCAGGCCCAATACTCGGGGGCTGCTTCTGCCGGCATGCTGCACGGCGCCTACCATTTCGCCCTTCCCAATGCGTCGTCCGGTGCAGCGCAAGCCAACTACTTCCTCCAGAGCGGTGCAGCCTGGACGCCGGACGGGAAAACATTGCCTTCCCTGCTGGACCTGGAATACAGCCCCTATGGCGACGGCGCCTGCTATGGAATGACCCCGGGCCAGATGATTTCGTGGATCTCCGACTTTTCCACCACTATCCTGTCGCGAACCGGACGCCTTCCGGCCATCTACACGACCACCGACTGGTGGAATAGGTGCACCGGTAAGGCAGACGGCTTTGGGAATCACCCGCTGCATATCGCCAGGTGGGCGTCGACGCCCGGTGCCCTGCCAGCCGCTTGGAAAAACTACACCCTGTGGCAGCATGCCGAGTCCGGCGTGTTCCCGGGGGACCAGAACGTCTTCAGGGGCTCCCTCGCCGATCTGACCGCCTTTGCCAGGAACCCGGGACCCATCTTCTCTGATATTTCCGGCGGCCAATTCACTGCCGAAGTCAACTGGCTCGGGTCCCGCGGCATTTCAACAGGATGGACCGAGGCCAACGGTGCCAGGACCTACCGACCTCTTGCCCCTGTGGCACGTGATGCGATGGCCGCGTTCATGTACCGGCTGGCTGGCTCGCCCGCTTTCACCGCTCCCGCGAAGTCGCCGTTTGCCGATGTTGCCACGAATAACCCGTTCTATAAGCAGATCACGTGGCTTGCCAGCAAGGGCATCAGTACGGGGTGGGCCGAGGCTAACGGGACAAAGACCTACCGGCCGCTTGAACCCGTAGCCCGTGATGCGATGGCCGCGTTCATGTACCGTTTGGCCGGCTCTCCCGCTTTCACCGCTCCCGCGAAGTCGCCGTTTGCCGATGTTGCCACGAATAACCCGTTCTACAAACAGATCACCTGGCTCGCGAGCAGCGGCATCAGTACCGGGTGGGCCGAGGCTAACGGGACAAAGACCTACCGGTCCCTTGAGCCGGTTGCCCGTGACGCCATGGCCGCGTTTATGAGCCGGTTCGACACTAAGTTCGGGAGCTAGCGGGTCCTGTCATTCGTGACCTCAGCTCGTGAAGGATCCCGAAAGCCGTCAACCTTCCTGGCCACCCAAATGCGCGAATACCCGGCGTCAAGGTGGAGACGGAGCGCACGCTCCGTCTCCAGTAAGTCCATGGCTGGCTCCAGGAAATTCCACGTTCCGCCATGAGCTCCGCTGCCCCTACTTCCCCTTCTTCCCGCCCCTCTTCGCCGCAGCGTTCATCGCCGACTTCACCGCAGGCGGCAGCCCCGCCGTCTCGGTCTCCGGCTCGGCGACGGTCCCGCGCCAACGGGCCAGCCCCTTCATGCCGTGGTAGATCACCAGCGCAGCAGCGGAACCAAGGGCGATGCCTGTGAACTTCAGCTCGCCAATGGTCCAGGTGTAGTCCGCGATGCCGATGATCAAAGCTACAGCGGCCGTCGTCAGGTTGATCGGGTTGGAGAAGTTGACCTTGTTCTGCACCCAGATCTTCACGCCGAGGACGCCGATCATGCCGTAGAGCATCGTCGCTGCACCGCCCAAGACGCCCGGCGGGACGGTGGCGATCAATTCGCCGAATTTCGGGGAGAAGCTCAGCAGGATGGCGAAGATACCGGCCACCCAGTAGGCCGCCGTCGAGTAGACCTTGGTGGCGGCCATGACGCCGATGTTCTCTGCGTACGTCGTTGTACCTGAACCGCCGCCAAACCCGGCAAGTACCGTCGCGGCGCCGTCGGCCATCAGCGCCCGGCCGGAGACGCCGTCGAGGTTCTGGCCCGTCATTGCCGCTACCGACTTCACATGCCCAACGTTCTCAGCAACCAACACCAGCACCACGGGCACGAACAGGCCCACCACGCCGATGTGGAATTCGGGTGTCTGGAACAGCGGCAAGCCGACCCACGCGGCCGCGTCCATCTTTTCGTAGGAGACCTCGCCGCGCATCATCGCCACGAGGTACCCCACCACGACGCCCACCAGGATGCTCAGTCGGCCAAGGATCCCCCTGAACAGAACAGAAACCAGGATGATCGTGACCAGGGTGATGAGCGCGGTAACGGGCGCCAGGTCAAAGTTGTTCTTCGCGGCGGGTGCCAGGTTCAGGCCGATCAGTGCCACGATTGCGCCGGTGACGATCGGCGGCATGAGCCGGTTGATCCATTCGGCACCGAACTTCTGGACGATCGCACCAATAAGCGCCAGTACGACGCCGGCAAGCACCACGCCGCCCAAGGCGCCACTCACGCCGTACTGCTGCTGGGACGCCATGATCGGGGCGATGAACGCGAAGCTCGATCCAAGGTAGCTGGGTACGCGACCCTTGGTGATGACAAGGAACAGCAGTGTGCCGATGCCTGAGAAGAACAGGGTGGTGGCTGGCGGCATGCCCGTGATGATGGGGACCAGGAAGGTGGCGCCGAACATCGCAACCACGTGCTGCATGCCGATGCCGATGGTCAGGGGCCATGCCAGCCGCTCGTCGGGTGCCACCACGTGGCCGGGGCGAATGGACTTGCCGTTGCCGTGGAGCTTCCATTTCATGCCGAGCATGCTCATGGCGGGCCTTCCTCAGAAGAGTGTTGGGATTCGGTGCAACATTACCGCCATTGCGGGGCCCGCTCTACGCGCCTCGCGCGCTTGGAAGCGCGCAAAACGGGCCTCACAACGCAAGGAAACGACACGCGGAGTCACGCTGTGTGCTCAACGTCACGGGCCGTCACGGGAAGAGGACAACGGAAGTTGAAGTTGCAACCATGGAAAGCAGAAGTGCCCGGCCGACTCAGGGCCAGGGCCCAGCGAAAGGTTTACGAATGACGATCGTCCACGAAGAAGCAGTCATTGACGCCGCAGCAGTCGACGCCATTTTTGCCGAAGCCCGTACTGCCAACAGCTTCGCCGGTGAGGTCACCGACGAGCAAGCCCGTGCCATCTACGAGCTCACCAAGTTCGGTCCCACCGCCTTCAACTCCCAGCCGCTCCGCGTGACCTACGTCCGCTCGGACGAGGCCCGCGCCAAGCTGGTGGACACCCTCTCCAACGGCAACAAGGCCAAGACCGCCTCCGCTCCGCTGGTGGCCATCCTCTCGTACGACACCGACTGGCAGGGCCAGTGGGACAAGTTCCTGCCCGCCTACGGCGCGCCCAAGGCAATGTACGACGCCGATCCCGCTTTCGCCGCTGCTACGGGCAACAACAACGCTCATTTGCAGGCCGGCTACTTCATCCTGGCCGTGCGCTCCCTCGGATTCGCTGCTGGCCCGATGACCGGCGCCGACTTCTCCGCCATCGACGCAGAGTTCTTCCCGGCCGGCGACCAGAAGAGCTTCCTGGTGGTCAACATCGGCCAGCCCGGCCCGGACGCCTGGGGCGAAGCCAAGCCGAAGTTCGCTTACGACGACGTTGTTCGCACCGTCTAAGTTCTCACAGAAGAAACGCCCGCTCACACGAATGTGAGCGGGCGTTTCTGTGTTGTCGGTGCCTACACCGCGGCCAAGCGGTTTACGAGGCTTCGTCGAAGTCGTCGATTCCGGCAACTTCGGCATTCCGGCGCCGTTGCACCCGGGAGGGAACCACCAGTGCTGCCAGGAGCGCCAGCACGCCAACCCCTGCGGAGACCCAGAATCCAATGGTGAACGCATCATCGGAGGGGGCGCCTTGCGGTGTGACGTTGGAGGAGATCAGCGCGGCGATGACGGCCGTGCCGATGCTGCTGCCAATGGTGCGCAGCACGGTGTTGGCGCTGATGGCCTCGCCGGTCTGCGTTGCAGGCACACTCTCGACGATCGCGTTGGAGGTCGCGGCGAGGGCCATCCCGATGCCGATGCCGGTGAGAATGCCGGAGACCACGATCTGCCATTCTTCGCCGTGTCCCAGTGCGGGAATGACGAAGGCGATAGTGACGGCCACGGCGCCAAGGATCATGGGGATCTTGGGTCCCACCTTGCGGATCAGTGCGCCGGCGATGACGCCGGAGATCACCATGGCAACGACGGTCGGCAGCAGGTAGATGCCGGCTTCGCTCACGGTCTTGCCAAAGCCGTAGCCGAGGACTGTGGGCAGCTGAAGGATGGTGGGGACCAGTACAAACGTGCCGAACATTGCGAAACCGAACGCCAGTGCAACGATGTGCGCGGTCCATACGCCGCGGTTGCGGAACAACCGCACGTCGATCAGGGGTTCTGCCACTCGCAGTTCCACCAACACAAACGCGATCAAGGCGATGCCGCCACCGATGAGCAGGCTGACGGTCTTGCCGTCGCCCCACCCCCACGTCTGGCCTTCGCTGATCGCGAGAAGTACGGCAACCAGGCCCACCGAGAGGATCCCGGTGCCCAGGATGTCGAGCTTGCCGGGAGTTTTCACCGGGGACTCGGGCATTCCGAAGATGGCGCCGAGGAGGGCGATGAGCACGAGTCCGGCAGGCAGCCAGAACAGCCAGTGCCAGGACAGGGCCTCGACAATCGGTCCAGCTGCAACGATTCCAACACCGGCACCGATGCCGAAGATGGCGGACAGCAATCCGATGGTGACGCTGACCCGTTCCTTCGGGAGCTCATCGCGAACGATGCCGATGGACAGTGGCATCACCGCACCCGCCGCACCTTGGAGTACGCGGCCGATGATCAAGACAGTCAGGTTCGGCGCCAGGGCTGCGAGAACTGTGCCCACCAGGAGAAGTGACAGCACCACGATCAGGACTTTTCGCTTGCCCACCATGTCGCCCAGTCGTCCCAGGATCGGAGTCAGGACCGAAGCGGAGAGCAGGTAGGCCGTGAGCACCCAGCTGGCGTCGCTCGTTGCGACGCCGAGATCCTTGCCGATGGTGCCAAGGGCCGGCGCGACGAGCGACTGCAGGACGGCGAAGGACAGGCCGCCCAAGGAGAGATAGGCGATGATCGCGGTGCCCCGTTTGCGGTGAGCCTCCTGACCCGGTGCCGGCGCGCTTTGAGGGCGCTCGATGGTGCTGGACATGATTCTCCTCGGGATGTAAACGATTGATTACTTAGACAATAAATCAAAATAGTTACCTATGTCAACGATCGTTTACTTGTCTCCTAGGCGGGCTAGAGTGGGGGAGTGGGCAACCAAGTGCAGGAATCAAAGGCTCTCGACGGCGGGGCTACGTTTGCGGATGACGAATTGATTCGATCGGGTCGGGACGCGGACGTCACCAGGCGGGCGCTCGTCCGGGCTGCCCGACGGCGTTTCGCCACGGAAGGTTACAGGGCCACCACGGTCCGCCACATCGCCGCAGACGCGGGCGTCAACGTCGCTCTCATTAGCAGGTATTTTGGATCGAAAGAAGGTCTCTTCGAGGCCTGCATGAACCGCACTGTGGATGAGCTTGATCCTCAAACCCGGGCTCGCGCATCCAGCGTTGATGAGGTGATAGCCCGGCTTCTCACACACGTCGTCGAAGCCCCCAACGCCGACGACCCCCTGCAACTCCTGCTCCTGCTGCGCTCATCCGGCGATGAGAACGCCGACGCGATCCGCCGCAGGACCTTGGAACGCTTCACCGAACAACTCGCTGCAGCAGCAGGGTGGAATGCGGATGTTCCCGCCTCGCAGCCGCTGCTTCTTCGCGCCCAGATGGCTATCGCACTCATGCTGGGGCTGGTGATGCTGCGGACCGCCACCGAGGTGCAACCCCTGGCTTCAGCTTCCGCTGATCAACTCACCGAGCCCCTCGAGCGTGTCCTCCGAGTCCTTCTGGACACCAGGGAGAAGTAAGCACACCACGGAGAAGTAAGCGAGCGTCCGTACCGTACCGACGCTCTCTCACCTTTCGTCGTGTTTTCCGGAACGCTCTCTCACTGCTGACCTGGGATGGGCGCGGAAAGCATCAGCGCAACCGCTATTGGCGGAATGCGCCCGGATCTTGGTCGTCATTTCGTCTGGCAGCGGCTCGTATGACCAGGCGAACTATCAGGATCACTGCTATCGCGACCGCCACCGTTACAAGCAGGCCCAGAATTACCAGGATGTGCCAACCTTCAAGCCTCATCATTTCCCCCCCAAATAAGATCTCCGCTTGCCCCGACCCTATAGGAAGGTGAGAGAGCTTGCCCCGACCCTATAGGAAGGTGAGAGAGGGTGTGGGGTTTCCGGCCGTTTGGTGAGAGAGGGTCCGCGTCTCCAGCGACGCTCTCTCACCTTTCGTCGTGTTTTCCGGAACGCTCTCTCACTCCGGCGCGCTTTCGTCCGCCGTGCCGGGTGGCAAACTATGCCTATGCGGAACCTCATTTGGGTGGCGTTCACCGAGCCCGTGCAGCAGGGGCTGGTTTTTCCGCGCAGCGACTGGCCGCTGCACATCACGCTGTTAAGGTTCGACGTCGGCGCGAACGTGGGTGCCGACGTCGCCGATGTCCTTGCGGACCTGGCCGAAGCGCCAGTCAAGGGTGCGCTGGGAACCCGGCTGCGAGTGGGCGAAGAGGCGGGCTTCGGACATCTGGGATCGATCCCGGTGAGCCTCATCGAGCACAACCCGCTGCTGCAGGGATTGCATGAAGAACTCGTTGAGGCGGCAAACGGAGTCGGCGGCAGAATCGCTACACCGAACTACGTGATGGAACGCTACCGGCCGCACATCTCGCATCACGACGGCAAGAGACCAAAGTCCGGAGACGCCGTCGTGCTTGATCAAGTAGCCCTGGTGGACATGGCTCCGGAAGGCGACCACACCATTCGGCGCATCCTCAGGCTCTGGACGCAGGACGCCCAGAGCCTGGAGGAAACTACGCGATAACTCCGTCCACCAGCGCCTTTGCCTCTTCCTGGACCAGGGCCAGGTGGTCGGCACCCTTGAAGGACTCGGCGTAGATCTTGTACACGTCCTCGGTGCCGGAGGGGCGGGCCGCAAACCAGGCGTTCTCCGTGACAACCTTCAGGCCACCGATCGAGGCGCCGTTGCCGGGAGCCTCGGTGAGCTTCGCGGTAATCTCTTCGCCAGCCAAGGAGGTAGCAGTGACGTCTGCAGCAGAGAGCTTGCCCAGCTTGGACTTCTGCTCGCGGCTGGCTGCCGCATCGATGCGGGCGTAGACGGGTGAGCCGAACTGGTCGGTGAGGCCCTTGTAGAGCTGCGACGGAGACTTGCCCGTAACGGCCGTGATCTCTGAAGCCAGCAGGGCCAGCAGGATCCCGTCCTTGTCCGTGGTCCACACGCTGCCATCGAGCTTGTTGAAGGATGCGCCGGCCGATTCCTCGCCACCGAAGGCGCCCTCGCCGGACAGCAGCCCGGGCACGAACCACTTGAAGCCAACCGGAACCTCAACCAGCTTGCGGCCCAGTCCCGCAGCGACGCGGTCGATGATCGAGGAGGAAACCAGCGTCTTGCCCACCACGGACTCCGGGTTCCAGCCGCTGCGGTTCCGGTACAGGTAGTCGATGGCGACTGCGAGGTAGTGGTTCGGGTTCATGAGCCCGCCGTCGGGAGTAACGATGCCGTGGCGGTCGGCGTCGGCATCGTTGCCCGTGGCGACATCGTAGGCGGCCGTGCCGTCGGCACCCACGGACATCCGCTTGATCAGTGACGCCATGGCCGACGGTGATGAGCAATCCATGCGGATCTTCTCATCCCAGTCGAGCGTCATGAAGGCCCACTGCGGATCAACGGTGGGGTTCACCACGGTGAGGTTGAGCTGGTGGCGCTCGCCGATTTCGCCCCAGTAATCCACGGAGGCGCCACCCATGGGGTCGGCACCGATCCGGACGCCGGCCTCGCGGATGGCATCAAGGTTAAGGACAGAGGGGAGATCGTCCACATAGCTGCTGAGGAAGTCGAACTTGCCGGTGGTGTCGGCGGCCAGGGCATCGTTCAGGGGCATGCGCTTAACGCCGCGAAGCCCGTTCTCGAGCAGTTGGTTGGCGCGGTCGGCGATCCAGCCGGTGGCGTCAGTGTCGGCCGGGCCGCCGTGTGGTGGGTTGTACTTGAAGCCACCGTCGCCGGGCGGGTTGTGGCTGGGGGTGACCACAATGCCATCGGCCTGTGGAGTGCCGGCGCCGGCCTCGCTGTTGTACTTGAGAATCGCGTGGCTCAGGGCCGGAGTGGGGGTGTAGCCGTGGCGGGCGTCCACCAGCACGGTCACGCCGTTGGCGGCCAGTACCTCCAGTGCGGAGTTTTGCGCGGGCTCGCTGAGCGCGTGGGTGTCGCGTCCTATGAACAGCGGTCCGGTGATGCCCTGGCGGCCGCGATACTCAACGATTGCCTGCGTGATCGCAAGGATGTGCGGCTCGTTGAATGACGCCTTCAAGCTGGATCCGCGGTGTCCCGACGTTCCAAACGCCACGCGCTGCGCGGGATCGCCCAAGTCCGGAGCTACGTCGAAATACGCGTCCAGCAGGGCTGTGATGTCAACAAGGTCCTGGGGAAGGGCAACTGTGCCCGCTCGGCTAGCCATGGGGTCCAGCATGCCAGACCATGGGGCCTGCTGACAGGAAATGTCCGGGATCCGGCCCCTGTGACGCCGAAAGGCGCCCGGGCAACCCGGGAACCGGCCAAGTTTCACCTCGCGTTCAGGTGCACCTGCTAGCCAAAAGAGATCGCTCCCGCCCGGACCAAACCGGGCTGGAGCGAAATTCCATCCAAACAGTCGCAAGAGCTAGACGGCGGTGTACCCGCCATCAACCAGCACGTACGAGCCTGTCATGAAGCTGGCCTTATCGGAGAGGAGGAATGTGGTGACGTTCGCGATCTCCTCAGCCTGTCCCAAACGGCCCAGCGGGTGCTTGGCCTCAAGTCCGTTGATGACTTCCTTCGGTGCGGCGGCCAAGAGGGGCGTATCAATATAGCCTGGGCCGATCGCGTTGACGCGGAGTCCCTGTGCTCCATATTCAGCAGCAGCGTTCTTGGTCATGCCCACCACGCCGTGCTTGGCTGCGGTGTACGCGGCATTGCCGGGAGCAGCAACGGCTCCGTGGATGGATGCCATGTTGACGATTGCCCCTTCCGAGGCACCTGCGGCAAGAATGGCCGGGACCTGGTACCGCATTCCGTAAAGGACGCCGCTCAAGTTGATGGCGATGACGCGGTCCCAATCTTCGATGTCGATTTCTCCCACGGGAGCGCTCGCCCCGCCGATGCCGGCGTTGTTGACGGCGTAGTTCAGTGCGCCGTACTTCTCTACGGCGAAATCGACGGCTTTCTTGCTGTCCTCGGCCACCGCTGTGTTGCCTTGGAACGGAACGGCACTGCCGCCGTCGGCCGTGATCTGGTCTGCTACGCGTGTGGCGGCCTCGAGATTGACGTCCACCACCACCACGTTGACGCCGTTCTTCGCGAGGTCTTTGCTGATCGCTTCTCCGAGTCCGGAGCCGCCGCCGGTGACCAGCGCGGTTTTGCCTTCGAAGTTACCCATGATTCCTCCTTCGCGGGACGGATCCCGCAGTTTCCGTAGTCAGCGCAGCTTAAGTCGCTATTGACGTAAACCGAGTCTGACTCGAAAAAATTCCATGCGTATGCATGAATATGACGTTCGTCTCATCCGTGCGCTTCTCCTCCGGGCGCGCTACCTTATGCGCCGCCCCTGACGGCGGTAGTGTTGGGATCAAAGACCAATATGCAGGGGGATTCTCATGTCAGATCAGCCATCCAAGGGCAACGAGGACAAGCCGGCGGGCTACGAGCCGCCGCAGTACGTTCCGCCCGCACAGTTCAGCGCACCCGAGAGCACCCCGGTGCAGGGTTCTCCTGAGTCCGGCACGCCCGAGCCGGGCGCCACCCAGCCGCTTCCGCCGTACGAGCAGAGCGCCTACACGCAGAACGCCCAGGGCCAGAACGACTTCTACACACAGCAGCCGCCGCCCGGCAGCCAGGGCGCGTACACCCCGGGCGATTACAGCCAGCAGCCGCCTTCGCCGTATGGCCAGCCGCCCAGCCCCTACCAGCAGCAGCCTTACGGACAGCAGGCCTTCAACCAACAGCCGTACGGCCAGCCGCAGTCGCCGTATGGCCAGCCCGCTTACTACGCCATGCCCACGCAGCCCAAGGGCCTAAGCATCGCCAGCATGTGCTGTGGCATCGCGGTCTACATTGGCCTGGGCTTCTTCATCCTTCCGCAGATCGCGGCCGTGGTCCTGGGCCACCTCGCTTTGAAGCGCGAGCCCGCCGGCAAGGGAATGGCGATCGCCGGCTTGGTGATGGGTTACCTCGGCGTTGCGCTGACGGTTGTCTTCGGCATCATCTTCATTGCCGCGATCGGTGCCTCACGAAGCAGTTACAACTACTAAACAAACACGTACGACGGCGGCCCTTGCGTCAGGTGGTTATCCCACCAAACGCAAGGGCCGCCGTCGTTGTCAGGTCCGTTGGGGTCGGCGGCCTAGCGAACGCCGCCCATCAGCTTCTTGATCGCGGGCGAGGCAGCTGCAAGGCCAATAGCCAGGACCATTGCCACGCCACCGATGCCCAGGAAGTAGGGGAGTTCGTCGTCGGGGTTGTACAGACCGGCGAGGATGCCCGCCAGCGTGGTGCCCAGCGAGACGGACAGGAAGAACAGCGCCACCATCTGCGTGTGGAATGCCTGCGGCGCAAGCTTGGTGCTCACGGACAGGCCGATGGGGGAGAGGAACAGTTCCGCCAGGGTGAACATGAACAGGATGCCTACCAGTGCCAGCAGCGGAGTCTTGCCATCGCCGGCCAACGGGATGAAGGCAAGGAATGCCAGGCCCATGATGAACAGGCCCGCGGAGAACTTCAACGGTGAACTCGGCTGCTTGGAGCCCAGCTTGGTCCAGAGGGCAGCCATGACACCGGCGAAGATGATGATGAACACCGGGTTGATGGACTGGACCCAGGCGGCCGGCATTTCCCAGCCGAAGAGGTTGCGGTCCAGCTTCTCCTGCGAGTACACGGCGATGAACGTGAACTGCTGCTGGAACAGTGCCCAGAACCCGGCCGATGCAATGAACAAGGGGATGAAGGCCACTACGCGCTTGCGCTCCACGCCGGTCACCAACGGGCTACGGAAGATCAGGAACAGGTAGATCACTGCGGCGCCGATCGCGGCGTAGGCCATGCTGCTGGCCAGGTTGTTGGCGTTGACCAGTCCAGTGCCGAGCAGAACGGCCACCACAATCAGGATGCCCAGGAAGATCAGGCCGTACTTGGTGCGGTCCTTCGCCGGGAGCGGGTTGGGAACGCGGTGTGCTTCTTCCGGGAGGCGCTTGCGGCCCAAGGAGTAGATGACCAGGCCGATCGCCATACCCACCGCTGCAGCGCCGAAGCCGATGTGGAAGCCGTAACTTGTCTGCAGCCAACCAGTGACCAGCGGGCCGATGAGGCCGCCCAGGTTGATGCCCATGTAGAAGATGGAGAAGCCGGCGTCGCGGCGCTCGTCCTTCTCGCCGTACAGGGTTCCAACCAGTGCCGTGGCGTTGGCCTTCAGTCCGCCGGAGCCGATGCCCACCAGAACCAAACCGGCGATCAGGCCCGGAATTCCCGGGATGAGTGCCAGGGCGATGTGGCCCGCCATGATCATGATGGCCGATCCGAACAGGACCTTTTCGGAACCGAAGAGACGGTCGGCGAGCCAGGCGCCGAGGATCGTCGACAGGTACACGCCACCACCGTATGCACCCACCAAACCAGCGGCGAGGCCCTGGTCAATGGAAAGACCGCCCTGCTCAGCGGTGAAGTACATGTAGTAAAGCAGAATTCCCTGCATGCCGTAGAAGGAGAATCGCTCCCACATTTCCACGGAGAAGAGGCTGGCCAACATCTTTGGGTGGCCGAAGAATGACGTATCGCCCGCTGGCTTTGCGGACTCAGCCGTGGTTTGAGGTGTGCTCATTTTCTCAATGCTGGCACTGACTGCGGGCATTGTCACATCGATGAATGCCCGGGGCAACCACTTTCCATATGCTAGACGTCGTGTTTAGGCGGCTTCGAGGGCGGCTGCAAGCTGGAGAAGCAACACTTCAGATCCCATGCGGCCAATGAGCTGAATTCCCATCGGCAAACCAGCGACTGTCGCGTGCACGGGAACGCTGATGGCCGGGAGTCCGCACACGTTCACCATGGACGACCACGGCGCGTACTCGCACTGCCTTTTGTAGTCCTCGTCAGCGTCGCCGGCCCACTCGCTGGGCCACGGCTCGCCGCTGTGGCCGCCGCCCGTAAACCACCCAATGGGCCGCGGAGTCTGAGCCAGCGTCGGCATGAGGATGACATCCCATTGCGCGTATTGCGTGATCGTGTCCTGCTCGAACTGCCGCAGGAAACCCAATGCCTCATTCAGTTTCAGTGCGCTCCGTTGTTGCGCCCGACGCCGGAACGTGCGGGTAAGTGGCGTCAACAGTGCCTCACGCTGGGGTGCTATCCGGGCGCTTCCGACGCCGGCAGTCCAGGCCGTGGTGAACGCTTCGGGATAGCGGTTGTCGTAGCGGATTGCCGCTTCGGTCACGGTGTGGCCGGCTTTTTCGAGCTGTTCCGTGCCGCGGGCCAAGGCGTCCATGGCCTCGGGCTCGATGCTGAAGGGGTAGGTGGCCGCCCATGGACTGTCCAGGCTCAGGCCGATCTTCAGGGGCTCCGGCGCCCGTCCCACATTGGCGAGGTATCCGCCGTCGGGGGCTTGATCCCTGGGAACCAGCGCGTCCATGAGCAGCGCTGCGTCCGCAGCTGTCCGCGCGAGTGGTCCGGCCACCACCAGCCTGGCGGAGTCGCCCGCGCTCGCGCCCGATGGCACTACGCCGCGGCCTGGCTTCAGTCCGACCAGTCCGCAGGCGCCGGCCGGAATCCGGATGGATCCGCCGCCATCGGTCCCGGGTGCGAACGGCACCAAGCCTGCGGCCACCGCTGCAGCGCTGCCCCCTGATGAGCCGCCGGAGCTTCGACCCAAGGACAGTGGATTGCGCGACGGCGGTGCAATGCGGTTTTCGCTGTACGCCGTCAGTCCAAACTCCGGAACCTGGGTCTTGCCCAGCGAGATGACGCCTTGGCCCTTCAATGTTGCCGCGAGAGCGCCATCCTCCGGCGCGGGCTTGTGTTCCAGGGCGGCGCTGCCGTGCGTCGTGGGTACGCCGGCCACGTCAGTGAGGTCCTTGAACGCCGTGGGCATCCCGTGAAGAAGGGCTTGCTCCTGGCTGCGCCCTTCGCGGACCAAGCGGGCGTGAAGCTGATCAGCACGGTGGGCAGCTGCCATGGCGCTCTCAGCAGTGACCGTGACAAAGGCGCCCAGGTGCTTGTTCCGGGACTCGATCTCGCGGAGGAAATGTTCCGTGGACTCCCGGGCCGAGAGTTCGCCCGAAGCCAAAGCGTCGCGGAGCTCAACAGCGGTCAGTCGTGAAAGGTCGTCCGGGGAAAGATCAGCCAAGGAAACGCGACTCCAACCGTTCCTCCACAGCCACAGCGTCCACCGACTCGCCGGCGCCCGCTGTGACCCGGAAGGCTGCCTTGTTCTTCACTTCAGACACCACCTCCACAAGGTCAGTGCCGCGGTACACCAGCCCCACGCCGTCGTCCGTGCAGTGCGTCTCGCCAAGAGTGCCGTCGGCCACCAGTTTGTGGATGGCTGGAGCGCGCCGGGGCTCGGAGTCGTAGTGCACACCGCTTGCGTACGGAAGGAAACCCAGTGCATCGGTGACCGGGCGAAGTTCAGGGCCAAAGGAATCGGTCACTCCACCCTGGTACCAGCAAATGGAACCTGCGGACACGCCAGCCAGCACCACTCCGCCCTCCCATGCCTTCCGGAGGGCCCGGTCCAGTCCGTGCGCGCGCCAAACGGCCAGCAGGTTCACCACCGAGCCGCCGTTCACCCACACCACGTCCTGCTCCAGCAGATGAGACTCCGGGTCCTCGATGTTCGGCATGGTGAAGAGATTGAGATGGCTGAAGTCGAACCCCGCGATGCGTGCGGCCTGGTCCATTTCCGCTGCCCACCATCGCTGGTCTCCGGACGCCGTGCCGATGTGGGTCACGCGGGGCGCGCGGCCGGTCACTCCGGAGAGCTCCACCGCGTAATGCATCAGGTGGTTGAACTCGATCCTGGTGCGGTCGCCCGGCTTGTATCCGCCGGATGTTGCCAGAATGGTGGGTTGCCCGGTAGTCACGGGGTACTCCTAACAGCAGATTTTGGGGGGATGGCCTGGGTCCCAGTCTTAACGTCCGGGCTTCCGTAAGCAACCACCTGCCGATTCGCGTTACTTGGCTGAGCTGCGGGGACTAGGCTGAATGCTGGACTTAATCGATGGGAAAGGACCGCTATGAGCGACTTCGATACCGTGCCTGTGGGCGATATTCCGGCTGACGCCAGCATTTTGGACGTTCGCGAAGACTACGAGTGGGTTGCCGGGCACGCTGAAGGTGCGCGCCACATCCCCATGGACCAGCTGCCGGCGCGCTTGGACGAACTGGACCCGGACGACGACCTCTTTGTCATCTGCCGTACCGGGGGCCGTTCTTTCCGGGCAGTCCAGTGGTTGGTGGGCCAGGGCTACTCGGCGGTCAATGTGGCTGGGGGCATGGACATGTGGTTCGAGGCCGGCAAGCCGATGGTGTCGGACAACGGCCTCAAACCAGTAGTTCTCTAGCCACGTATATAACCAGCAAGGAATATTCGATGTCAGCAGTCACCTATACGTTCCTCGGCCCTGAAGGCACCTTTACTGAGGCCGCCCTCATGCAGGTGCCAGGGGCTGCTGACGCCACCCGCATTCCGTGTACCAACGTGAACACGGCCCTGGAGCGGGTGCGGACCGGCGAGGCTGATGCGGCCATGGTCCCCATCGAGAACTCGGTTGAAGGCGGGGTCACCGCCACGCTGGATGCGATCGCCACGGGCCAGGAACTCCGGATTATCCGTGAGGCCCTTGTTCCCATCACCTTCGTGCTCGTGGCGAGGCCCGGCGTCGAACTTTCCAGCATCAAGCGGATCTCCACGCACGGTCACGCCTGGGCGCAATGCCGGCTCTGGGTAGACGAACACCTGCCGAACGCGGACTATGTTCCAGGATCCTCCACGGCAGCTTCGGCCATGGGCCTGCTGGAAGACGACGCGCACTACGAGGCCGCCATCTGCGCCCCGTTGATCGCCGCCGAACAGCCTGGACTCAACGTTCTGGCCCGGAACATCGGCGACAATCCGGACGCCGTCACCCGCTTCATCCTGGTGAGCCGGCCAGGACTCCTGCCGGAGCGCACAGGCGCGGACAAGACAACTGTGGTGGTGCCGCTGCCCGAGGACCACCCGGGTGCCCTCATGGAAATTCTGGACCAGTTCGCCTCACGCGGAGTGAACCTGAGCCGCATCGAGTCGCGGCCCACCGGACAGTATTTGGGGCACTACTTCTTCAGTATCGACGCCGATGGACACGCCTCCGATTCGCGGGTGGCGGACGCCCTGGCAGGACTGCACAGGATCAGCCCGGCAACGCGGTTCCTGGGCTCATATGCCCGCGCGGACAAGCAACCGGCCGTGGTGGCACCGCATACTTCGGATGCCGCTTTTGCCTCGGCGCATGCTTGGGTTGACTCGATCGTCAAAGGCTCATAGGCGGCGTCCACAGGGCGCCATCATTCCTCTTTCGCAGTGATGCTTCTGTGCGTATGCTTGCCTGATCCATAAACGATGGATGAATATCAAACGAAAGGGAACGGTCATGACTGTCCACAGCGATGACAAAGACGGCCAGGGCATGATCGTCAATCCCAAGCCCTCGAGTGACAACAAAGATGACTGGGACGGCGACGATGCTGATCGTGCGGATCGCCTGCGCTTTGAAGAAGAACAAGCCATGATCAAGGAGCAGTCCGAGGCCCGGGCTGCTGCCAAGGCGGCCGCTGAAGAAGCAGAGAAGAACGCAGCCCAACCCGGGAAGGGCGCTGTCTAGAGGCTCTTTGCCTTTGGCACACGCACCAGCAGGGACCCCGGTTCCACCTGCACGGTGACCTTGGTGGCCTCACCCGACGGGTCGCCGTCCAGCTGTGTGGCCATCGGTTCCTGGCTGCGGATGGTGACTTTCCCGGAGCGGTAGAAGCTCATCATCGGCAGGTTCCGGTTGTGTTTGAACAACACCTTTGTGTACATGGCGAGCCAGCCAAAGGCGCTGCGCGGGCTCATCACCACAATGTCCAGCATGCCGTCGTCAATCATGGCCTGCGGAATGAAGTCGATGCCGCCAGGGATCAGTCCACAATTTGCGAACAGCACGCTGCGGATCTTCCGGGTCTGCTCCGGCTGGTCATCCATGGTGATGGTGACGCGTTTCCGGCGGCCGGGCAGGTGGCGGACGCCGGCTTCCGTATAGGCCAGCCAGCCTACGCTTTTCTTGAGGTTATCCCTGGTGTCGCCAACAACCTCTGCGTCCAGGCCCATGCCCGCGATGACCAGGAACGTGTGCTCGGCGGACTCGCCAGTGATCTCGTTATCGATGCCCATGGTGGCGGTGTCGATGAAGCGCTGATGGCCGAACAGCGCGGTCTGGATGCAGCCAGCCAGGTCCGTGACGTCCAGGTCCACGTTGCGGGCCAACAGGTTTCCCGTGCCGAGAGGTATCAGGCCCATGGCCACGTTCTTGTGGGCCAGTGACTCGGCCACAACCCGGACTGTGCCGTCACCACCGCAGGCAAGAACGACGTCGGCCCCGTAGGCCAAAGCTTGCCGGGACTGCCCGTAGCCGGGGTCGTCAGCGGTGGTTTCGAAGAATCTTGGCGCGTCCCAGCCGGCAAGATCGCACGCTTCATGGATGGCGCGGCGGGCCTCGTCCGCGTTGTTCTTCACAGGGTTGAGGATCACCGCCACCCGCTGGTCTCCGGGACTTGGCTTGTGCGCATCCTCCCGGACCGCGCTCCTGATGTGCCGGGCTTTCAATCGGCGCACACCCCACCAACTGGAGACGGCAAACGCCACGCCCCCAGCGAGAATCACGTACAGGATCCAGTCGCTCATGGTGCTCCAACACTATCCTCCTGGACAGTCCCGTTCTGCCGCACGGCAGCGCGGCCGGGGTTTAGCCGCCGCAGCACCGGGAAATCGCAGCCGATTCGATACTCTTGTGTGGTGATCGACGTAAAAGACCTCAGCGAAAATCCGGACAAGTTCCGTGCCAGCCAGCGCGCCCGTGGCGCCGACGAGTCCGTTGTGGACGCGATCATCTCCGCCGACTCCTCCCGCCGTGCCGCCCTGATCCGGCATGAAACCCTGCGCGCAGAGCAGAACGCCTTCGGCAAGAAGGTGGCCCAGGCCAAGGGCGAGGAAAAGCAGGCCCTCCTGGCCGAGGTCAAGGAACTGGCCAACTCGGTCAAGGCCGCTTCCGCCGAGGCCGAAGCCGCGCAAGCCAAGCGCGATGAGCTGCTCCGCGTCATCCCCAACCTCGTGGTGGACGGCGTCCCCGAGGGCGGCGAAGACGATTACGTTGTGGTCAAGACCGTGGGTACTCCCCGCGAGTTCACTGACTTTGAACCCAAGGACCACCTTGAAATCGGCGAACTGATCGGCGCGATCGATATGGAACGCGGTGCCAAGGTTTCCGGCTCGCGCTTCTACTTCCTCCGCGGCGTGGGCGCCCGCTTGGAAATGGCGCTGCTGCAGATGGCCATGGAACAGGCAATCGATGCCGGCTTCGTGCCCATGATCACCCCCACTTTGGTGCGCCCTGAAACCATGCAGGGCACCGGTTTTGACGTAAAGCACGACGCCGAGATCTACCGTCTCGCTGAAGACGACCTTTACCTTGTGGGAACCTCGGAGGTTGCCCTGGCCGGCTACCACGCAGACGAGATCCTGGACCTCTCCGCCGGCCCCATCCGGTATGCGGGCCAGAGCTCCTGCTACCGTCGCGAGGCCGGTTCGCACGGCAAGGACACCCGAGGCATCATCCGCGTGCACCAGTTCAACAAGGTGGAGATGTTCATCTACACCACCGTTGAGGAGGCTGCTGCCGAGCACGAGCGCCTGCTGGCCTGGGAAGAGGAGATGCTGGCCAAGTGCGAGCTTCCCTACCGCGTGATCGACACCGCTGCCGGTGACCTGGGAATGTCCGCGGCCCGCAAGTTCGACTGTGAAGCCTGGGTTCCCACGCAGAACGCTTACCGCGAGCTGACGTCCACGTCCAACTGCACCACGTTCCAGGCACGCCGCCTCAACATCCGCGAACGCGTGATCAATGAGGAAGGCGTCGCCAAGGGCACGCGTGCCGTTGCCACACTGAACGGCACCTTGGCCACCACCCGCTGGATCGTGGCCATCCTTGAGCACCACCAGAACCCGGACGGTTCCGTCAACGTTCCCAAGGCGCTGCGGAAGTACCTCGGCGGCCTCGAGGTTCTGCCGGTTCTTTAGCTTCCACGGATCCCGCTCCTGTCCGCTACGCCTGCCCTTGAACGGCGCGCATGGTGGCAGGGGCGGGATTCTTCGTTGTTGGCTCCGGTGAGTGGGGCTTGCGGGCAACGACGATCAGCTCGCCCTGCCCGCTCCCCACGTCCTCGCCGGACCATCCGCCGCTGATGCGTTCCGCGGCGAAGCCCGCCATGGTGAGATCGAGCCGCAACTGTTCCTCTGTGCGGAACGCCAGGACCGACGTCTCTGCCGGCTGGATACTCCCGTTGAGCACCCGGTGTTCAGTGAGGGTCACCAGCCCGCCGGACAAAGGAGCGCACTCCATCCACGCTTCCAGGGTGGACCCATCCGGAAGTGTGTGCCCACGGAGCGTCCTTACCGGCGTCCAGCCTTCCCATGCTCGTGCCAAGGGATCGCGGGAATCGAAGGCCAGCCGACCGCCTGGTGCCAAAGCGCGGTGCACGTCGGCAAGTGTCCGGGACCAGTCGTCGTCGGCACTTATCGCTTGAGCGACGTGCGCAGTCATGATCGCGACGTCAAAAGTCTCTTCCGGGATCTGCGCGGATGTGCCGTCGATCCATGTCACGTCCTCAGCGCCGCGTTTCCCACGGGCGGCCGCGAGGGAGCTGGTGTTCGGGTCGATGCCAACAACGCGATGGCCCGTGGCTGCAACGGCGAGGCTGACCCGGCCCGTGCCGCAGCCCAGGTCCAGCACCCGGCTGTTGGGTTTCTCATTCACCAGCGCGAGGAAAAAGTCGTCGTCCGCGGCCCATTGATTCTCTGCATCGTAAAGGGCTGAGAGCTGGGCCCCGGTCATCAGTGAAGACATCCGCCTACCCTACAGTTCCGGGCCGCGGCCAGCCGGAATTGTGCACAGCAAATGGAAGGGATTAATCCCTTCCATATTCAATTTATAACGCACAGGGGGGCTTGCGGCAAGGCCCCCCTGCTGCTGAAAAATTGATCCACGAACCCCACAAACAAACGGAAAAGGGAGTCGTGAATGCCTGAAATCAGCCACGTGAAGAGCAGTGCATTTGCTGTGCCTGGGCACCTCGCGCGTAAGGTCGATCCGCGGCTGATCGGCGGCGACGAGCAGCAGTTCGAAGCTATTGCCGCGAGCCTTTCGGAATCCATTGCGGACTTGTCTGTCCGTCTGGATCTCGTGCGGAAACAGCCCGGTGGCCGCGGCCAGGGGGCACTGGATCGGGACCAGGAGATCCACAGGCTCACGGCGCGGCTGCGGTCCCTGCGGCGTTTCGGATTGGACCTTTGCTTGGGACGCATGGTCGGCGCGGATAATCCTGAGCCGGTTTACGTCGGCAGATTGGGGCTGACTGACAGCGGGGGACGCCGGGTCCTGATCGACTGGCGGTCACCAGCGGCCGCGCCCTTCTTCGGGGCAACCCACGCCAACCCGATGGGCTTGGTGAGTCGCCGCCGCTACCGCTGGACACGTGGCCGGATCAGTGACTACTGGGACGAAGTGTTCACCGCCGACGGGTTGGAAAACAACGCTGCGTTGGATGACCAGTCCGCTTTCATCGCAAGCCTGGGCAGCAGCCGCTCGCCGCGGATGCGTGACGTCCTGGGGACCATCCAGGCGGACCAGGACCAGATAATCCGCGCGGGATCGCGTGGCGCTTTGGTGGTCGACGGCGGTCCGGGCACCGGTAAGACCGTGGTCGCCTTGCACCGGGCGGCCTATCTGCTCTATTCGGATCCCCGGCTCAGCCACCGCGGCAACCACCGGAAGAGCGACATCCTGTTCGTTGGCCCCCACCAGGGTTATCTGGCGTATGTGGCCGATGTACTTCCCAGCCTGGGTGAAGAGGGTGTACAGACCTGCACGCTAAGGGACCTCGTCCCCGAAGGTGCCACGGCCGCCGTCGAAAGCGATCCCGAGGTGGCCCGGCTCAAATCCTCAGTGGACATGGTGAAGGCGATTGAATCCGCAGTCAGGTTTTACGAGAAGCCGCCGTCCGAGGACGTGGAGGTCGAAACCCCCTACGCCGACATCCGGCTCAGCAGTGAGGACTGGGCCGAGGCTTTCGAGGCTGCGGAACCGGGAATGCCGCACAATGAGGCACGCGATGAAGTCTGGGAGGCCCTGCTCGCCATCCTGGTGGACAAACTGGACGAGCACGATGTTCCGGAGAGTTTGCTGCGCCGGGTGCTGGCCCACAACGCCGGGCTACAGGCTCGATTCAACAAAGCCTGGCCGCTCCTGGACTATTCAATGCTGGTGGCGGACCTCTGGCGGGTCCCCGCCTATCTGCGCCTGTGCGCACCGTGGCTCCAACCCGACGACGTCGGGAAGCTGCAGCGCAAGGACCCAACTGCCTGGACGGTTCCAGACCTGCCACTGCTGGACGCGGCGCGGCAGCGGCTGGGTGATCCCGGGGCCTCGCAGCGCAGGAGAAGACAGCAGGCCTTGCAGGCTGCCGAACGGGAGCTCATGGACCGTGTTGTGGAGGACCTCATAGCGGCTGACGACTCCGAAAACCTGGAGATGTACATGCTGCGCGGCGAGGACATGCGGGACAAGCTCGTGGACGGGGACGTTGTGGAATCAGTGGATCCGGATATGCTCGCCGGACCGTTTGCGCACATTGTGGTGGACGAAGCCCAGGAACTGACTGATGCGGAGTGGCGGATGCTGCTCCTTCGCTGTCCTTCCAGGAGCTTCACGGTGGTGGGGGACCGTGCCCAGGCCCGGTATGGGTTTACGGAATCGTGGGAGGAGCGCCTCGAACGGGTGGGCCTGGTCCATGTGACGTTGGCTGGGTTGACCATCAACTACCGCACACCGGAAGAGGTGATGGCGGAAGCCGAGCCCGCGATCAGGGCCGCACTCCCGGACGCCAACGTGCCTGTTTCGGTTCGCAGCAGCGGCATACCCGTAGTCCATGGGGGCGCCCATCAACTGCACACGATCCTGGACACCTGGCTCGCCGCGAACGCTGAAGGGACGGCCTGTGTTGTCAGCCGGCGGGGGCAAACACCCGCGAATCCGGACCAGGACCGCGTCAGCCGGCTCACCCCCGAGCTGTCCAAAGGCCTGGAGTTCGACCTCGTGATACTCATCGACCCCCAAGACTTCGGCTCGGACGCTGCGGACGGGGGAGTGGAGGGGGCCGTGGACCGTTATGTGGCCATGACCCGCGCCACCCGCCAGCTGGTCATTCTCCGGAGTGGTTTCTGAACAGACTGTTCACGCTGCGTTAATCCGCTGCTGTGGCGCCGGTCCTAGTTGAGTGTCGGCGGTGTCTGTTGTACTGGAAGCATGACTATTTTGACTGATACTCCAGTTGCTGGCATCGATGACCAGCCAAATAACACCAACAAGCTCATGGTTGCCTTGGACGTTGACGGCACGCTCGTCGATCACGATGGCCACATGTCTCCGGGCGTGCGCTCCGCTGCGCAAGCAGTTGTCGCCAGCGGCCATGACGTCATGATCGCTACTGGCCGATCATTGAATGCGACGCTACCCATCATCCAGCAGATCGGTCTGGAACGGGGCTACGCAGTGTGCTGCAACGGCGGCGTAACGCTCCGGCTGGATCCCACCTTGGACACGGGGTACCAGATCATCCATAAGGCCACTTTTGATCCCGCTCCGGCCCTCAAAGCACTGCGCGAACGGCTGCCCAACGCCAAATACGCGCTGGAGGATGAGGAAGGAAACTTCCTCTCCACCGAGCGCTTCCAGGACGCCAGCTTCGGCGTGGAATCCATTGGTGTGGACTTCCAGACGATGTTGGACGCCACTGCGGTCCGCGTTGTGGTCTTCAGCAGCGAGAACACTTCTGATGAATTCAACGAGGCCATCAAGCACATCGGGCTCTCCGGAGTGACCTACTCGGTAGGTTGGACGGCGTGGCTGGACATCGCTGCCGAAGGCGTTACCAAGGCCAGCGCCCTGGAGGCCCTGCGTCAGAAGCTCGGCACGGACCGGGCCAACACCGTGGCAGTAGGCGATGGGCGCAACGACATCGAAATGCTCACCTGGGCGGGCCGCGGCGTGGCGATGGGCCAGGCCCCGGATGAGGTGCTCGCCGTAGCGGACGAGGTCACCGCGTCAGTGCTGGACGACGGCGCCGCCCTGGTTCTGCGCGGCCTGCTGTAACTGCTGCTGCCTAGACTGGGGCTGTGTTCTACCAAGAATGCCCGGCGCCGGTCGGGTTGCAGCCGTTCGTCACCCATCTGTGGTTCGTCCGCGCCCAGCCCCAGGCTCGTTACGAGAAGATCCTCCCCGGGCCGGAGGCGCACCTGATTCTTAACCTGTCGGATCCGTACCGGCTCATCAGCCCTTCGGGAAATGGAGCGCAGGCCACCGCAACGGAAGTCGCCACCGGGTTCTACGCGGGCCTGCAACGCAGCTATTTGATCAGCGAGAACCCGGACCAGCTCTTCAATATCGGTGCCCGCCTGACTCCCTACGGCCTCGCAGCGTTCACCAGCCAGCCGCCGTCGGGCCTTCAAAACCGCGTCATTGACGCTGAAAGTGTCTTCCCGGGTTTCACGCAACTGCGCTCGCAGCTTACGGAAGCCGCGCCGGATCAAGCTTTCGCGGCCCTGACGGCCTTCCTGCAGCAGCAGATCAGGCCCGGCTACCGGGCGGATCCCAGGACCGTGGAGGCCGTTGAGACGCTGGCACGTGAGGACGTCGAGGTCAGCGTGCTGGCGGCCAGGCTCGGAATCAGCTCCTCCACTCTGGAGCGAGTCATGATGCGGGACTGCGGGACAACGGCCAAGGCGTACTCGGACGTGTGCAGATTCAACCGGATAGTGAATCAGGCGGCAGCGCTTCCCAAAGGTGCGGTGCCGGGGCGCGAACTCCTGCATTTGGCCGATTACTACGACCAACCGCATCTGATCCGCGCTTTCAAACGCTTCAGCGGTTTCACGCCTACCGAGTACCTCCAGGTGGTGCAGAGTTACGGCGCCGAATACGCCACTTTCGTCCCGCTGGAAGAAGTAGACCTATAGTTTTGCGGCTTTAATACAAGACCCCCAGCATCCCGCGGCGTACTGTCCACTCAGGAACTGAGCACCCTGAGAGGATACCCATGGACCTTCAGATCAATTGGCTGGCAGTGCTTCTGGCTGCGTTGGCGACGTTCGTGGTGGGCGGGCTCTGGTATTCCTTGCTCTTCGCCAAACCCTGGCAGAAGGCGGCCGGCGTTAGTGATGAACAACTGAAGTCGGGGACGGCGCGGGTGTTTGTGGGCTCGTTCATTCTGGCTGTGGTGATGGCCGTCTTCCTGGCGGCTTTTATTGGTCGCGGTGGGTTCGCCTTTGGGACGTTCGCCGGACTGGCTGCCGGTTTGGGGTGGGTGGCCACGGCGTTTGGAGTGAACTACTTGTTTGAGCGCCGTAGCCTGACGCTGTTCGCGATCAATGCCAGCTACAACGTAGTGACGTTCACTGCCATGGGCGCCATCTTCGGCGCCATGCAGGGGTAGCGTCCTACTTGAACACGGTGTGAATGGGGCCTCCGCCGGCCGATTCAACAATGGCCTGGGCAACTACGCGTAGTTTGACGTTCCGGTTGCTGGAGGCCTTCTTGATGAGTTCCATAGCTTCCACCTGGGTACAGCGGTTCTGGGCGATGATGATGCCTGTGGCCACGTCGATCACCGTCCGTGACTCCATGGCCGCCCGCAGGTTCGCTGCGGTCTGGCTGTGCTGTGCAATCAGAACTGCCAGCTGAAGTCCTTTGGACGCTTGCTCCACGTAGTCATTGGCGCGCTGTACGGCCGCTTGGTCAAAAGCGTTGGGGCGGTCTGAGTACAGGTTGAGGCCGGCCGTTGAGGCGTTGTCCGGGAGCGGGAAGGGAACCGCCAGCACGGAACGGAGCCCGTGGCCGGTAATGGCGTCGTTGTAGTCCGGCCACGTGTTGTCTTTTTCGAAGTCGGGGATGTGGACCTGGGTTCCTTCGCGGCAAGCGTGGAGGCAGGGTCCGTCCGGATAGGCGTATTGGACCTCGTCCAGTTGCCGTGCCCGCTCACTGCTGCTCGCTACGGTGCCGGCTGTGCGGTGACGCATCAGGGTGATCCCGCAGTAGACCTCTGCGCCAGGGCTGCTGAAAATGGTTGCCGAGTGGCGGGCCAACTCCTCAAGAAAGGCCTCCGCATCCGGGGTGTTGAGCAGCAAATCCTGTATGTCTGCCAGCACTGTGGACGGCTCGTCCAGCTTGGGGGTTTCCATTGAGATCTCCGATCCGTGGATTGGCTACCTTTCGAGCCTAGCCCCGTTGAAAGCGAATAGTAAGTATGCTTCTCTTTTAACGAGTCTTGCCGTGGGCTCACCCTTTCCATCTGCTTCGAGGATTGAAGCCCCATGCGACAAGTCCCACCCCTGGACGCCCCAACGCGGCCCTCCGCCGGAGTTTTGGGTGCCGATGACCACGATCATCAGGACAGCTTGATTCTGGATCACCTCAATCTTGCCAAGTCCATCGCCTCCAGATATTCGGCGCACGCCTACGACCTCGACGACGTCAGGCAGGTGGCCTACATGGGCCTCATCAAGGCCTCGCGCGGCTACGACGAGTCAAAGGGCGACAATTTCTCCGCCTATGCTGCGCCCACTATTGCAGGCGAGATCAAGCGGTACCTCCGTGATAACTGTTGGGTAGTCCGCCCACCGCGGACCATTCAGGACGTCAGGCGCCAAGTCCTTGCGCGGACCGAAGAATTGACGCAGATCCTGCAGCGGACTCCCACCCCGGACGAAGTTGCCGCGGACCTGCGGCTGGATCCGGGCCAGGTTGGTGAAGCCCTGATTGCCGGCACCAGCAAGCGACCGGACTCCTTGGATGCTCCGGCATTCGAGGGTCGTGATGGCTTCCAGGGCACTCTTTCGGCGCTCGGATGCCCAACAGAACGCCTGGAGGATGTGCTGGCGCTGCGTGACTCCATCCGGGAATTGAGTGCGGAGGACAGGCATCTGCTGTACCGACGCTATTACCGCGAGGAAACGCAGTCCGCCATTGCCCAAGCTCTGGGGACGTCGCAAATGTACGTCTCACGCAGGCTCTCGAAGATCCTCGGGGGACTCCAGGCGCGGCTGCTGGACGAACAACTAAAGAGCCCCTGCGAATTGTGATCACTGAAGCCGCGGGCAGCTTACTCTTCAGACAACACCACTGTGAGTATCCGGCGCAGGCTCATGGCCACTGAGGCTGGCGCGTTCACAGGAGACTGCTGCGCAGCGGCTTCCGCGACAGCATCGCCAAGGGCCGAGATGATGTCTTTCGCTTCTGCCAAACGGCTGGCCAACTCGCCGGATTCCGCATCCCGCCAGTGATCAATCACAGCCGCAACGGCGTTCAGGGACTCGGCCAGATTGCCCACTACGGCATCAGGGATGACAGTCCCGGCGCCCTCCTCCCAGATGGCGCTCGCCAGGACGTCTGTAATGTCCTGGACGTGGAATGTGAGCCGTTCAAGCGTGCGCAACTCCGCCAAATCACCAGGAAGGCGGGTGGCCCGACGGCGGGACCTGGGGTTCGCTTTGGCGCTCAGCTCGGCTTGGTGGACCGCGGTCCGCACGGCGGCGGCCGTCAGGGACAGCTCGTCGCTGCGGCTGGCCCAGGCCTCGTGGTTGGGTGGCCATGACTCCTGCATTGCCTTGGCCATGTCCTTGAGCTGCCGGGATAAGGCGCCTTGGTGGCCGGCGATGGCGGGGTCGATGTCGTCCAAGTGCAGGGGCGGGAAAACCAGCCAATTCACGGCGAAGCCCACGGCAACGCCCAGGGCCATCTGGAGCACGTAGGCGAAGGAGAAGCCTTCCGCGTTCGAGTCTCCAAGGACCAGCACGAACAGGGCTGCCATGGGAATCCATTCGGACGCAGTCCCCAGCCGGGGAAGGCCGCCGATCAGCACGCCGAGGCCTACCACCACGGCGACGGCCAGGGCAGTCGGTGCGGCCACTGTGGTGATGGCAAAGGCCATGCCGATGCCCAGGACCAGTCCAGCCAGGCTCTGCAGCCCGTGCTTGGCGGAGTCCGCAACAGTGGGGTGCATGCTGACCAAGGCGCCCAGAGGGGCGTAGTACGGATAGGCGGCTGCGGATCCGGGCATGAAGGGTGCGAGGTACCAGGCGAGTCCGGCTGCAACGGCTGTTTTGGCCGCAAAGAGGATGCGGTGGCGTGTGACGGTTTTTCGAAGCGCGGGGATCAGCCGCCGCCTGCTTGGCAGTTGGCTCATCAAGCCAACATTCGCAGGTATGGCGTCACCTGTCGAGCGGAGAGTGCTGAACGTGAGCGACGCATCAATTTCTTCTGTGGTGGTGATTGGAACCGCCGAAACCGGGTACACACCCCTTGATAGTAACGATACTTACTATCCCGGCTGCTGTCCGCAGCCTGCCAACTGTGGAAAGAGAGCGACAATGACTGAGGGCCAATCTCCGCAGGACGGAAGCTTCGCGACGCCAAGGGTTGGTGCCCACGCCGGGACCCAACCCTTTACGGGAAGCTACCTGGACTCGCCGGACGTTGAAACTGAAACTTCCGGAATCCCTACCACCGGTGCATCCACCGGTTCTGCTGATTCCGGAACCGTTGACACCGCCAAGCACGAAGCCGCAGGAGTTGCCGGTGCCGTTGGCGATGCTGCCAGCGGCGTCGTAGACACTGCCAAGTCTGAGGCGGGTCACGTTGCCCATGAGGTCAAGGTGAACGCCCGCCAGCTGCTCACTCAAACCAAGGGGGAGCTGTCTGATCAAGCCCAAGCCCAGCAGCAGAGGGTAGCCCAGGGTTTGCGGTCGATCTCCGATGAACTGTCCACCATGGCCAACTCCACGGAAAATGGTGGCGTCGCAACCGACCTGGTCCAGCAGGCCGCCCAGCGTTCCTCCTCGGTTGCCCAGTGGCTCGAGGGCCGGGATCCGGGCTCGCTGCTGGAGGAAGTCAAGGGCTTCGCTCGCCGGAAGCCGGGAACCTTCCTCCTGCTGGCAGCCGGTGCAGGCGTCCTTGCCGGCCGTCTGGGCCGGGGCATGGCGGGCAACGCCTCCAGCCCGGAATCCGCCGGTGGCGCTGACGCTGCACAAACGCCCCACGCAACGTACACCCCCAGTGCAGGCGGCGCTGTAACTCCTCCGGCCTTGGACCTCCCCGGGCCGTCGGTCACCACCGCCGGATACGGTACGGGCACCACCGGATATGATGCCGGCACGACGGGCGGTTATGAGGGATCCGCGCTTCCTTATCCGGAGACCGGGACAGGTGGCGTTAGGTCCCAGGGGGACCCTCTTGCAGGACCTCTTGATCCGGACGACCCCCAGTACGGAGCGCACCGATGAGCAGTTCCGCCAATCTGCCTCCCACGGAGGCCCACGTGAAGGCGGAAACCCTTCCCCTCGGCGAGCTGTTGGGCGACCTGACGCGGGACGTTTCAACGTTGATGCGTCAAGAAGTGGAACTGGCCAAGGCGGAACTCAAGGAGTCCGCCACCAAGGCCGGCAAAGGCGCGGGGATGCTGGGCGGAGCGGCTTACGCAGGCCACATCACCGTGCTGTTCCTGTCCATCGCCCTTTGGTGGGCGTTGGGCCAGCTCGTTGGCCTCGGGTGGTCCGCCGTCATTGTCGCGGTCATCTGGGGAATCATAGCGGCGGTCCTGGCCACCCTGGGCCGCAAGGAATTGAACACCATCAAGGGCATGCCCCGGACCGCTGAGACGGTCAAGGAAATACCCCCGGCTTTGAAACCGAACACTGAGGAGTCACGATGACGCAGAACCCCGACGCCCTGCGCGCCGACATCGAAGAAACGCGCCGGCGGCTGAGCACCAATGTTGATGCGGTGGCTGACAAGGTCACTCCGTCACACATCGTCAACCGCCGTGTGGACAAGATCAAGACTGCCGTCTTCGGCGCCCGTGATGACGTCAGCGATGCTGCAGGCGATGTCGCACACCGAGCCGGGGAGGCGGTTTCGGACGTCGCCGGCAATGTTTCAGGCGCCGTGTCTGACCTTGGCGACGCACCGCAGGCGATCACGCGCAAAACGCAGGGCAGCCCCATCGCAGCCGGTCTCATCGCCTTCGGCGCAGGTTTGTTGGTCTCTTCCCTGTTCCCGGCCTCGGAAAAGGAACGCGAAGCGGCCCAAGCCGTCAAGGAAGCGGCCCAACCGCTTACTGACGAACTGAGTCACGCGGCCCAGGAAATGGCCGATCACCTGAAGGTACCTGCACAGGATGCGATGCAGAACGTGAAGGACAGCGCCACGGATGCGGCGGCAAACGTGAAGGATGAGGGTCAGGCCGCAGTTGCGGACGTCCAGGAACGCGCCGAGACGGCCAAGGACAACGTCAGCAGTCAGTAGTTTTTCCGACGGACCCGGCCGTCCCGCAACTGCGGGGCGGCCGGGTTTGTCATCGGACTTCCAAAATCAACTGCAGCAGCCGTGCCGCGGCCGGACGTGCCGCGTGTTCCTCGGCCCATTGCGCACGTGCCAAGGCCTTGCTCACGGCCTGGGTGGTGATGCCGAGTTCCTGGGCTACGGCTTTTTGCTGGCCGCGGACCCCGGGAGTCAGTAGATCCAGGACCCGCCATTCCGCGGCGCTCCTGTGCTGCACGATGTGTCCCAAGAGGCGAAGCACTGCTTCTGCCTCTGCAGCCAGCGCTGCGAGGGGGCCGTCCACGGCAACGGGGATGCGCTCCTTGCTGTTCCGCAACCGGTCGACGGCGCGCCGGGCGTACACCAAGCCGTGCCCTGACGCGTCCTTGACCAGATTGGGCAGCGGTTCATTGATGGGTCCCACACCAATTCCCACGTACCACTGGCCGGAGCGGAGCGCGATCAAGGCTGTCTCCACCGCCTGGTGGCTGGATTCAACGATTCCCTGCACCTCATCCTCAACCGAACGGTCAAAATCGAGCCGCGCAGGAATGTGCCGCAGATCCTTGAGCAGCTGCGGTACAAGGTCGCCGTCGTGCCGGCTGTCGCGTTGGTTGATGGTCAGAGTGAACATAGTGGATCACATGCTACCGGCTGGTAGACCGTCTGCAAGGGCCAAATTTGCCTGCAGCTTAGTCAAGCGCCACTGGCCCGGTCAGTACGACGGCGGGCAGCGCACCCGCCGCTGCCCGCGCGGCCCGGGGCATTCCGCACGCAGTCATGGCCTCTCGTATGGCTGTGGCCAGGGGAGCTGGATCCTCGTTTGAGGCAAAGACCCAGAAGGTGCCGCGGGACTGGAAAACCACCGCATTCCTGCCGCCTGCTCCCAGGGAGATTTTCCGGCGTGCCACCAGGCGGCGCTCAGGATCAGTGCCATCAGCGGTGGTTACGGCCTTGATGGTCTTCGGAGCTATCTCGCTCCAGGTAAACACCAGCCTCGTGCTTGCCTGCGAGTATTTGGCCACCATCCCGCCGTCGAAAACCAGCAGCTTCCGGAAGCTCCCCAGCAGGGTCATGGACCACAGAACCAGGCCTGTCAGGATGCTCGTCAACGCAAAGAAGGCGGGATCGTTGAAGTGCCCGGCCTCCCGGGTGGATCGTATGGGGCTGACAAACTCAGCGATGGTCCCAAAGACGAAACCCACCGCTACGCAAGGGAGCAGGGCTTTCCAGAAGATGTGCCGCGACTGAGCCACATAGCGGAGTTCGCCCAGCTCAGGCCGGAGTCTGTGCGCAGTGCGGCGAACCAGCCAGTTACGGCCGCGCATCCGGGCGCTGGCCATAGAGGTTGGGCAGGTTCTGCCGCGCGGCGTCGGATGCCCGAGCTGCGGCAGCAGCCTTGGGATCGGGCACCGGCTGTTGGCCATTGGCAACCCCGGAGCGGCGATCTACAGCGGCAAACTTCGGGTCCCAGGTGTCGTCCCCGCCGCCACTGATGGCAGAGGCAATGAGCATCACCACGAAGAACGGGAAGAAGGACCAGCAGATGGCGCGCCAACCGCCCAGCCATGCACCCGCCGTCGTACCGTTCTTGATCCGCACGGAACGCATCCCGGCGGCGGCGTCGCCAACACTTCCAGCAGTTCCCCAGATCATTCCGTACACGAACAAGCCCACGAACCACAGGACTACGTAGAGAGTCAGCCAGAAACCGTCATTGAACCCCAGGAGCGAGCCGCTGTTCATCATGGACTCGCGCACCACCGCCGCAATGGCAGCCAGGATCACGTAACCCACCAGGAAAACAAGGGCATCCAGCACGCGGCCCCAGAAGTGGGCTGCACCTGAAGCCTTGACGAAGTACGCGCCCGTATCTGTGTGACGGCGAACAGCGCGACCGTTGACGGCGTCAAGCAATCCGGTTGAGGTGGTGGACTTCGAGGTGCTCATGTGGGGCTTTCGGCTGGACGGTGGTGGGCGGCTTGGGGGTGGAGTTCAGGCCGGTCAGGCCAGCCCGGCCAGTCCGCCCAGAACGCGGGCCAAGGACGCAGGCGAGGTTTCCTGGAGTTCAAACGTCACTGTCTCGCCGGCTACCTGCGGGGTCAGGACATGAACACCTGAAGGGGCCGTGTAGACAGTGACTGTGGGGAATTCGTTGGTGTCCGCGTTGAATGCCACTACGTTGCTGGCAGCTTGGGTGTCGGCCAATGCGGTGGCGGCGTGTGCCTCGAACTGTGCCTCTGTGTAGAGGGCGGCGTCGGTGTCGCGGACCGCGGCCTTTTCCGGGTCCACGAATTCTGCAAGGCGCGGGACCAGCTGCTCGCGGGTGATCACTGTGAAGCCGTGCAGTCCGCTTTCGTCCACTTCCTCCAGCAGGACGCCGTCGTCGTGAAGGTAGCTGTAGAGCCAGCGCTTGCCGGTGGATACTGTCCTTTCCACGGAGACAACGCTGCTGCCGCTGCGCCGCAGGGTGAGCGCGCCGGTGATGTCCTCGGTGGCGTGGAGCCGGGACGGTTCGGTCTCGCCCTCGAAGATCACCGGGTACACGAGCTCCTTGGCCAGCAACCCGCGCAAGGCAACAGCGCAGAGGACCTCCTTGTTGGCATCCTGGGCGGAGAGCCAGGGGAGCGCAACCATCTGCTCGTGCTGAACGCCGTCCAGCGCCACCACTTCTTCGTCCGTCAGTGTGGGCAGAGGTGCTCCGACTGCACTGGCTGAGGCAAGAACCTTGGCTGCCGCCTCAACGTCCCGCTGGGTCCATTTCATGGTGCTGGTGGTCATCCGAATATCCCTCCGACAAAGTTTCCGACTGACTTGGCGGCGTCACTGACCCCGTCTGCAACCTTACTGCCTACATCCTTGGCGAAGCCCGCCACTTCCTTGGCACCATCGGCAATGTAGCTGCCCGGGTTTCGGGCAAAGTTGCTGATGGAATCCCAGTTGTCGGCCACCAGGTTGCCCAGTGCCCAGGCGCCGGCCACGATGCCTGCACCGATCACGATGGGTGCGCCGATGGGTCCCAGCAGTGCGGCGCCGCCGGCCGTCATGAGCATGATGCTGCCAACACCGCCAACCACGGACAGGCCACCGGCGACGCGGTCACCAGTCCCGCGCCAGCCGTCATGCTCCGGGTTGATCATGTCGCTGATGCCACCCACGATGTTGAGGGGTGCCGCAAGGGCCCCGGCCACGCGGAGGCCCTTGGAGAACTTGCTGGCATCCTGGAACGCCTGGCTGTACGGAATGTTGGCCTTGAGGTCAGTGAGGACGTCCGTGACCTTTTCGCCGTTGCGCAGCGCAGTCATGGCATCCCGGACTACTGTTCCGCCGGCGCGCCAATTGGTGAGGACCTCGCGGGTTTTCACCCATTCCGCGTTGCCGAGCTTGAGGTACTTGTAAGCCGTCCACAGCGGCGCGGCCAGCCCCTTTACACCCATTGCGGTGTCGTAGACGTCCTTGAGGACACCCACTGACGTGCCCGAGCCATCGTTGTGGCTGGCGAACTCCTGCTGGTTGGCGTGCTTCTTCAGCTGGCTCGCGTTCTCGCGCAGCATGGTGGCGGCCTTCACCAGGCTTTGCCGGTGCTGGGAATTCCAGTCGCCCTTGAACACGGTGGCGTCCCTGCCCTGCCACGCCGTCGTGGAATTAATGGCGTTGGATAACTGCGCGCTCTCCAAATTGATGGCATCCGCAGCCTTGCCCATCACTCCGGCAAGACTGCGAAGCTGCGCGATGTCTGCGCCGTAGAACCCAGCCATGTGGAACCCCCTGTGTGCAAGCGTCGAAAAGTCTCGTCCCAGCCTAGGCGGACCTGCAAGCTGCCGCGATGGGGAGACATGCCCATGTGCACAAAAACCATCAGTTAAAGAACGACGGCGGCCGGTGCGGTTCGCAGGGAACCGTACCAGCCGCCGTCGGGCGGGTCAGGCGCTGGGCGCGACCCTAAAAAGCGGCGCTTAGTGCGCTGCCGGAACGTAGCGCTTGATGGATGCTTCCAGCTCGGCTTCGGCAGCGGCGCGGTCGCCCCAGCCCTCGGCCTTGACCCATTTGCCGGGCTCAAGGTCCTTGTAGCGCGTGAAGAAGTGCTCGATTTCCTTGATCAGGAACTCGCTGACGTCGCTGACTTCCTGGATGTGGTCGAAACGTGCGTCAACGGGGACGCAGAGGACCTTGGCATCTCCGCCGCCGTCGTCGGTCATGTTGAAAACGCCGATGGGGCGGGATTCAACGATGACGCCCGGGTGCAGATCGAAGTCCTGCAGGAGCACCAGTGCGTCCAGCGGGTCGCCGTCTTCGCCCAGGGTGTTCTCGAAGAAACCGTAGTGCGTGGGGTACTGCATGGAGGTGAACAGGACGCGGTCCAGGCGGACACGGCCGGTTTCGTGGTCAACTTCGTACTTGACGCGCGATCCCTTGGGGATCTCGATGGTCACGTCGTGCTTCATGGAATGCTCCTTGACGGGTGTGGGTGGGGCGTCGCTCCGCCGAAGCGGCCGTCACGGGTGACGGTGCCTCAGGCAGGCTGCTCAGCCCGGGGCTGGCGGCAGGCAAAAGTACAGCCGGTGCCGCCGACTACTATTGAGGATATAGCGAGAGGCCCGGGTTTCTTGAACCGGCGGGGACATTTCAGGACTGACAGGACCAAGCAACTTCCATGAAGGGCATTAAAAAAGGGGATGCCCGCTCAGGGTTATCCGTGGCGTGGGGGCGTCTGAAATGGCCGGCGCTGTTGGCCGTGGTCCTGCTCTGCGTCGCTGCCGTGGTGACGGCGGGGATGGTTCCGGGGCTGCTCACTGCGCCCAAGCCCGCACCATCGGTTCCCTCCTGGCAACAAGAGCCGGCTCGGCTGTCCGATGCCAGCGGCGTGCTTCCACTGTCCAACGACGCTCCCATCCCGGTGGCTGCCGACGTCTCCCGGCTCCTTGATGCCACCTTGAAGCCGGACGGCGCGGGAAGCATCAGTGGCGTGGTGATGGACGCGTCCACTGGAAAGGTCCTTTTTGACCGTGACGCCAACGGCAACCGCATCCCGGCGTCAAACATGAAGCTGCTCACCGCCGTAGCCTCGTTGAAGGCTCTTGGCCCCGAGTCACGCTTCACCACCCGGGTGCTGGCCTCGGACAATCCCTCCACGGTGGTGCTGACTGGCGGAGGGGATGTCCTGCTGGGTGCCGCCTCCTCCGATCCCGCGGCCGTCATGGGCCGTGCCGGCTTGGCTTCCTTGGCCGCCGATACTGCCGCCGCCTTGGCGCAAGCCGGGGTCAAAGGCCCCATCACTGTGCAGGTGGACGACTCACTTTTCACCGGTGCACCCCTCAACCCGGCGTGGAGCCTGGATGACGTGGCCGCCGGCGAGACGGCTCCCTTGTTCTCCCTGGCCCTGAACTCCGGGCGCTACTCGGCCAACGTCCTGACCGGACCGCGACCGCAGGATTCCGCCGTCACCACCGCGCAGGCCTTCGCCGATCAGTTGGCGGCCGCCGGCGTCGCGGTGAGTCCCGGCGTCGAACGCGGCAAAGGCCTCCCCGCCAAGGTGCTGGCCGCCGCCGAGTCCGCCACGGTCAGCGAACAAGTGGACCTGATGCTGGAGACCTCGGACAACTTCCTCGCCGAGGCGCTGGGGCGGATGACTGCCGGAGCCTCCGGTCAAGAGGCCACGTACGACGGCGCCACTGCAGCCGTGCGGCAAAGGCTGGGGGAGTTGGGGATCGCCACGGATTCGATGCAGTTGGCCGACGTTTCGGGGCTCGCGTTGGAGAACCAGGTCAGTGCGCGGCAGTTTGCCGAGGTTGTCCGTGCCATCACCAGCGGACCGGAGCCCGCATTGCGGACGGCCTTGGACGGCTTCCCGGTGGCTGGCCTGACCGGCACCCTTGACGACAGGTATGTGGACGCCGGAACTGCGGAAGGCGCGGGGCTGGTTCGCGCCAAGACAGGGACGCTGAACACGGTGATCGCGTTGAGCGGTTACGTGGTGGATGCCGATGGCAGGCTGCTGGTGTTCTCGTTCATCGGCAACGGGCTGGATCCGGGTGCTGCCGGGAACAAGGTAGCTATGGACCGATCGGCGTCGGTGCTGGCGTCGTGTGGGTGCGGGGGCTGATGCTCAGCGTGGAGCGAACTTAAGGGTTCACTGTCGGTTACGTGTGGTGTGATGGTCCTTATGGTGTCATCTGCCCGCGATTCGTCAGCAGGGGCCCCGTCCCTGATCAATTGGGACCTGGCCGCCTCTACGGCTGCCCGGCTTGCCCCTCCCGGTCCGGAGCTTAGCGCCGGAGAGATTGGCAAGGCGGTGGAGAACCTGCGCTTCAATGCGGATATCTCCGTCCCGCATGTGCACGACATCACGGGGTTGGACGCCGCACGGGATCTGCGCGATTCCCACGTCCTTGTGGTGGACCGTGCTTCTTGGTCCAAGGCCAATACGCAGAGTTTCTCCGTGATGCTGCAGCCCGCGTTGAAAAAGATGCTGGACAGCCGCAGTGGAGTGTCCATGACCCCCGCCGCAGCTGCAGCCAGTGGCGCCATCACCGGCACCCAGCTCGGTGCAGTGCTGGCATTCCTTTCCAGTAAGGTCCTGGGCCAGTACGATCCCTTTGCTGCCTTGGCTCCGGACTCCAACGTTCCGCCAGGAGGCCGGCTCCTGCTCGTGGCGCCAAACATCATCTCCGTGGAACGCGAACTTAACGTCCACCCTGACGACTTCCGCCTCTGGGTCTGCCTGCATGAGCAAACGCACCGCGTGCAGTTCGCCGCCGCGCCATGGCTCAGGCACCACATGCTGGACGAAATCGAGAAGCTCAGCGGCAACCTCCTGGGCAACATGGATTCCTTGGTGGAACGCGCCGGCGCAGTGGCCAAGTCCTTGCGCGACCGCAACCCCTCTGAAAAAGCCCCGGGCCGCGGCGCCATTCTGGACCTCCTGCAGAATCCAGAAGAGAAAGCGTCCCTCTCCCACATCACGGCCGTCATGAGCCTGCTGGAAGGCCATGCAAATGTGGTGATGGATGCCGTTGACTCCAGCATCGTTCCGTCCGTGAAGACCATCCGCCAGCGCTTCAATGACCGCGGCAAGGATCGCGGCGTCGTTGAGAAATTCATCCGCAACCTCCTGGGCCTCGATGCCAAGATGCGCCAGTACACGGACGGCGCCAAGTTCGTGCGAGAGGTTGTCGCTGTCGCAGGCATGGATGGCTTCAACAGGGTCTGGGAAGCAGCAGGGCACCTCCCCACCGAAGAAGAGATCCATAACTCCAGGCTGTGGCTTGAGCGGATGGGACTTTGACCGCTTCCGCCGCAGGAGCTCCTGCAGCCAAGGGCCGACGCCGGCCAGGGCGTTTGGCCCCGGTCGTCGGCAAAGCACGCAAGCAGTTGCAGAACGCCCTGGCCGCGGCGGGCTATCCGTCACGTGTGCTGGTCGCCTGCAGCGGCGGGCCGGATTCCTTGGCGCTCGCAGCTATCGCCGCCTACTTTGCCCGGCGTGGCCATGTGGACGGTCATCCGGTGACCGTGGCCGGCGTCGTGGTTGACCACCAACTGCAGGCCGGATCTTCGGAAGTTGCTGACAGGACCGCGGCCGTTCTCCGCGAGCTTGGGCTCTCTCCTGTGGAAGTGCGCACCGTGGAGGTCGCGGCGACTGGTTTTGGCCCCGAGGCCGCTGCCAGGGATGCCCGTCATTCCGCGTTGGACTCCGCTGCGGATGACTTTGGCTGTGACGCGATCTTGCTGGGGCACACTCTGGACGACCAAGCTGAGCAGGTGCTTCTGGGCCTGGCCCGCGGCTCGGGAACGCGCTCCCTTGCCGGAATGAGGCCCGCCCGTGGTCGCCTGCTGCGCCCCTTCCTGGGACTTCGCCGCGAAGAGACTTTGGAAATCTGTGACGTGGAGGAGCTTGATCCCTGGCACGACCCCAGTAATGCAGATCCCGCCTTTGCCCGTTCCAGGACCCGAGTGGAGGTCATGCCCGTACTGGAGGCGAAGCTCGGACCGGGAGTTGCAGAGTCGCTGGCACGCACGGCAGCCATCCTTCAGCAGGATGCGGATTTCCTTGAGGAGCTGGCCAACGAGACCTATCTCTCACTTGTGCGGCGGGAGGGCGGCGATGCATGGCTGCCCGAGGACGCCGTCCGTCAGCTTCCGGCAGCGCTGAGGTTCCGCGTGATCGCGAAGGCGGCGGCCGACGTCGGGGGTCAACAACCCGGCTACGGGCGGCTCCAAGCCGCGGAAGCGTTGCTTCGCCGGCAAGGGTCAGCCGGGCCCGTGGAGCTTCCGGGGCACGTCAGTGTGTTTCGCTTGTCCCTCAGCGATCTGGAGCAGGAGAGGCCGGTTTCATACGCCGCGTCGGCGGCCAATGAGACCGGTGATTCGCCCCAGGCCGGTCCCCGCGAAGCCGCGCGCTGTGGGAAGCTAGTATTCCGGCATCAGAAACCGTCCCAACAGTAGCCGCACCCGAGCATCAAAACAGGAGCCATTGGTGGATTCAAACGACGTCCAGGCAGATCTCAAGCACGTTCTTTACACCAAAGAGCAGATCCAAACGCGTATCGCAGAACTCGCGGCGCAGATCGACAAGGACTACGAGGGCCGCGACATTTTGGTTGTCGGCGTCCTCAAGGGCGCCGTCATGGTCATGGCCGACCTCGCCCGTGCGCTGCACAGCCACGTGAGCATGGACTGGATGGCCGTCTCGTCCTACGGCTCGGGTACCCAGTCTTCCGGCGTAGTCCGGATCCTCAAGGACCTCGATACCGACCTCATGGGCAAAGACGTTCTCATTGTGGAAGACATCATCGATTCCGGCCTGACCCTTTCCTGGCTCAAGTCCAACCTGGAATCCCGGGGTACGGCCAGCGTTGAGATCTGCACGGCCTTCCGCAAGCCGACCGCTGCCAAGGTGGAAATCGACGTCAAGTACGTGGGCTATGACATCCCCAACGAGTTCGTGGTTGGCTACGGCCTGGATTACGCAGAGAAGTACCGCAACCTGGACTTCGTGGGCACCCTGGCCCCGCACGTCTACGAGTAAGCCTCTTTCCGCTTCCACGCCGCACAGTTTCCCGCCATCCGCACCTTGAAGACTCTGGTGCAGGGGCGCGAACGGGTGCGGCGTTGGCGTTTAAGGGGGTGCTCTGGGACAGGCCCGGAGCTAAACTGAACCATGACCGGTGCCCCCGCCCGTCTGCTGGCTGGCTTTGCCGTCCTGGCAACCCTCCTCACGGCCTGTACACCTGTGGCCGATCTCAACGAGACCGCTGCCGGTCCATCCGCCGCGGGTTCCACGGTCCTGCCAACAGGCACCCCTCCCCAAGCACCCTCGGCAACCGCCGTGCCCCCACCGTCTGTGACCGCGGTACCGCCAGCGCCTGCACCTCCAGCACCAGCACCTCCGCCCGAGGCCTTCGCCCTCAACCTCTACCAAGAGGGCGACTTCGTGCCGCAGTACACCTTTGACTGGTGCGTTGCGGCCAGCATCCAGATGGCGCACAACCTTACTGACGGCACGCGTGGAGCATCCTGGGCTGGTGCGGCGCAGCAGGGCGAACTGTGGGAGATGGCCCGGGCGAGGTCCTCCAACGCGTTCAACGGGGCCAATCCGCGGGGGTGGGCCCAGGTTCTGACCGAGGTGGGGATGGGTCCGTACACGGTGGTCAGCATCGCGAACTATGAGGACACCCTGCAGACCGCGGCCCGGGCAATTGCAGAGACCGGCCGGCCGGTGGGGCTCGTCATGTGGAGTGGTCGCCACGCATGGGTGATGAGCGGATTCGAGTCCGTAGGTGATCCCGCCCGGTTCCCGGAGTTCCACGTGACCGGTGTCCATGTGCTGGATCCGCTATACCCGCACGGCAGCGGACAATGGGGCCCGTCGCCCGAGCCGAACAGCCTGCTCACCCCGGAGCAGTTGGCCACGCAGTTCGTGGTCCGCGAACCCCGGCGTTGGAGCACGGATCTTCCCACGGGTTATCTGCTGGTGCTCCCGGTGGCCGCGGCCTGACTCATCGCCAGAGTAAAAAAGCCTGTCCCGATGCGTCGGACGCGAGTATCCTGTGTACGCCCAGAGGGAACTTTTGGACTTTCCGATGCGTGAATTACTGGGAACGGTGTATAGCTTGAAACTGAAGCAGCACCACTCGCGCGCAGAAGTTGCGCCTTGCAGCACTACCAGGAGGGACGGGGCAAAACCCCGATCAGATGAAAGCTAAGAGTTTCTTCAAGGGCCCGGGCATCTGGATTGTTGTCGTCGTTGGCTTGCTCCTGGTGGCATTCGCAACACTGGCTCCGGGCGGTTCCACGCGCATTGACACCAAGGAAGGCCTGGAGCTCCTTTCCCAGAGCGGGAAGGTTGAGCAGGCCAAGATCTTCGACGCCGAGAACCGCGTTGACCTGGTGCTCAAGGACAACCTGAACCTGGATGGCCAGGACAAGGGCAAGAACGTCCAGTTCTTCTACGTCACGGATCGCGGTCCTGATGTTGTGAAGGCTGTTACCAACGCCAACCCGGACAAGGGCTTCACGGACCAGCCGATCGAGAACAACTGGTTCTCCGGCTTGTTCTCGCTGCTCATCCCGGTGCTGCTGCTTGGTGTGCTGTTCTGGTTCCTTCTTTCCCGCATGCAGGGTGGCGGCTCCAAGGTGATGCAGTTCGGCAAGTCCAAGGCCAAGCTGGTCAACAAGGACATGCCGCAGGTGACCTTCTCCGACGTCGCCGGTGCTGACGAGGCCGTTGAGGAGCTCCAGGAAATCAAAGAGTTCCTCCAGGAACCCGCAAAGTTCCAGGCCGTTGGCGCCAAGATCCCCAAGGGTGTGCTGCTGTACGGCCCTCCGGGCACTGGTAAGACGCTGCTGGCCCGTGCTGTTGCCGGCGAGGCCGGCGTTCCCTTCTTCTCCATCTCCGGCTCGGACTTCGTTGAGATGTTCGTCGGTGTTGGTGCTTCCCGTGTCCGAGACCTCTTCGAGCAGGCCAAGGCAAGTTCCCCCGCCATCATCTTCGTTGATGAAATCGACGCTGTCGGTCGTCACCGTGGCGCCGGCATCGGTGGCGGTAATGACGAGCGTGAGCAGACCCTGAACCAGCTCCTCGTGGAGATGGACGGCTTCGACGTCAAGACCAACGTCATCCTCATCGCGGCTACCAACCGTCCGGACGTCCTGGACCCCGCTTTGCTGCGCCCGGGCCGCTTCGACCGCCAGATCACCGTGGAAGCCCCGGACATGATCGGCCGCGAACAGATCCTTAACGTTCACGCCAAGGGCAAGCCCATGGCGCAAGGGATCGACCTTAAAGCCGTGGCCAAGAAGACTCCCGGTTACACCGGCGCTGACCTGGCCAACGTGCTCAACGAAGCCGCATTGCTGACGGCGCGTTCCAACGCCAACCTGATTGACGATCGCGCGCTGGACGAGGCAATCGACCGCGTCATGGCCGGCCCGCAGAAACGCAGCCGCGTGATGAAGGAACTTGAACGCAAGATCACCGCGTACCACGAAGGCGGCCACGCGCTGGTTGCCGCTGCCTTGCGCAACTCCGCTCCGGTCACCAAGATCACCATCCTTCCCCGTGGCCGTGCCCTTGGCTACACCATGGTGATTCCCGAGGACGACAAGTACTCGGTGACCCGCAACGAACTCCTGGACCAGATGGCCTACGCCATGGGTGGCCGTGTTGCCGAGGAGATCGTTTTCCACGACCCCTCCACCGGTGCCTCAAATGACATCGAAAAGGCCACCTCCACGGCCCGGAAGATGGTTACGCAGTATGGCATGAGCGAACGCGTTGGCGCCGTGAAGCTGGGCCAGGGTGGCGGCGAACCGTTCCTCGGCCGCGACGCTGCCCAGGAGCGCAACTTCTCAGACCAGATCGCGTACGTCGTGGACGAGGAAGTTCGTCGCCTGATCGATCAGGCGCACGATGAGGCTTATGCCATCCTCACGGAGAACCGCGATGTCCTGGACCGCTTGGCATTGGAACTGCTTGAGCGGGAAACCCTGAACCAGGCCGAGATCGCCGAGATCTTCCACGACATCCGGAAGCGCGATTTCCGCGAAATCTGGCTGTCCAAGGAGTCCCGTCCGGTGCAGTCGATTCCACCGGTGGAAAGCCGCGCTGAGAAGGCTGAACGCGAAGCCCAGGAAGAAGCCAAGAAGGCGCGTCTGGACGAGCCGCTGGACGTCGTCGCACCGCATGCCCAAGGAGTCAGCAGCCAGGATTCGTTCCAGGCCCCGCATCCCGACGGCGGCAACGACCACCCGCATCACGGCTAAGCTTTCTGCTGTGACTCATTTCGACGACGACGACGACCTCGCCGCCGCCCACGGTTCCGCCGCGGGCTCCAAGCACGGCCACAAAGTTGACCGCCCGCGTATTGAAGCCGCTGTCCGCGAGATTCTCCTGGCAATAGGTGAAGATCCCGACCGTGGTGGGCTCCAGGACACGCCCAAGCGCGTAGCCAAGGCTTATGCCGAGGTGTTTGCAGGGCTGCACCAGCACCCTGCGGATGTCCTGTCCACCACGTTCGACCTTGACCATGAAGAGCTTGTCCTGGTGAAGGACATCCCCTTCTACTCCACGTGCGAGCATCACTTGGTGCCGTTCCACGGCGTCGCGCATGTTGGTTATATTCCGTCGCATGACGGCAAGGTGACCGGCCTAAGCAAGCTTGCCAGGCTGGTGGACATCTATGCGCGACGCCCTCAGGTGCAGGAACGCCTCACCACCCAGATCGTGGAGGCGCTCGTGAAGCACCTCAACCCACGCGGGGCGATAGTCGTCGTCGAATGTGAACACATGTGTATGTCAATGCGCGGCATCCGCAAGCCCGGCGCGAAGACCGTCACCAGCGCGGTGCGCGGTCAACTCCATGACCCGGCCACCCGCGCCGAGGCCATGAGCCTCATACTCGGAAGGTAAGCACTATGGACTCCCTCGCTGCAGCACCCGGAACCGGCCCGGCTACAAGCCCGCTGCCGGTTCTCCGCAAGCCGCGCCCCGCGGCAAGGTTCGAGGACCTGCCAACGGACCGCACGCTGGTCATGGGAATCCTCAATGTCACCCCGGATTCCTTCAGCGACGGCGGCACCCACCGCACGCCGGATACTGCCATCGCGCTGGGGCTGCGCATGTTCTACGCAGGGGCGGACATCATCGACGTCGGGGGCGAATCCACGCGCTCGGGCGCCGAACCGGTTTCCCCTGAGGAAGAACAGCGCCGCGTCATCCCGGTGATTCAGGCCCTGGTCAAGGCCGGTGCGCTGGTCAGCATCGACACGATGCACACGTCCACGGCAGCGGCAGCAGTAGACGCCGGAGCGGCCATCATCAACGATGTGTCTGGCCTGACCATTGAGCCGGACATGCCCGAGCTCGTGGCGCGCACCAAGGCTCCGTACATCCTCACGCACCGCCGCGGCGACGCCCTGACCATGGACAGCCTCACGGACTACAACAACGTGACGGAGGACGTGGTGGCTGAGCTCAGCGGCGTCCGCGACAAGCTGTACGCAGCGGGCGTGGCTCCGGAGCAGATCATCATCGATCCCGGCGTAGGTTTCTCCAAGAACGAGGACCAGAACTGGGAGATCCTCAAGAATCTGGACCAGCTCTTCACGCTTGGCCACAAAGTGATGGTGGCTGCCTCCCGCAAGCGGTTCCTCGGTTCGCTTCTCACGGTGTCCGGTAAGTCGGCTGCTCCCTTGGAACGCGACGCCGCGACCGCTGCCATTACCGCTTTGAGCGCCACCAAGGGCGCTTGGGCTGTCCGCGTCCACGACGTCGGCCCCAACCTTGACGCCGTCAAGGTCGCCGCCCGTATAGCCCGCTGATTGGAAAACGCTGTGGACAGGATCACGCTGACCGGCGTCACCGCCGTCGGTTATCACGGAGTCTTCGATTTCGAGCGCCGTGATGGCCAGCCGTTCGTGGTGGATGCCGTGCTGCACACGGATTTCACCAAGGCTGCCCAGACGGATGACCTGCAGTACACAGCCCATTACGGCGAAGTTGCTGAACTGATCACCCAACACATCGAGGGCGAGCCCTTGAACCTGATCGAGGCCCTGGCCGTCAGGATTGCCGAGGCCATTCTGGCGAATTACACCGTGGCCGCGGTCGACGTCACCATCCACAAGCCCAAAGCTCCCATCGAGGTGCCGTTCGGCGACGTCACTGTCAGCGTCCACCGGGAGCGATCATGACGTCCGGCTATACCAAGGCCATCCTGGCCCTTGGCAGCAACCTGGGGGAACGTAACGACACTCTGTCCACCGCCGTGGCCGATCTGGTGGACCCTCCGGAGGTTCGTCTCCTGGGCGTTTCTCCGGTGGTGCAGACCAAGGCAGTTGGCGGTCCCGAGGGCCAACCCGACTTTCTGAACATGGTCATGGCTGTGGAGACCACGCTCACGCCGTTGGAGCTTTTGAAGCACTGCAACGAGGTGGAGGAGAAGCACCACCGTACCCGCGAGGTGCGCTGGGGTCCCCGGACGCTGGACGTCGACATTGTCGTGTTCGGCGACCTCGTCAGTGACGACCCCATCCTCACCCTCCCGCACCCCCGGGCGGGGGAGCGCGCTTTTGTTCTCTATCCGTGGTCCCTGCTGGAACCACACGCGAAACTCAACGGTCAGAGCGTTGCCGATCTTGCCGCCGTCGCAGCTGACATGCCGGACATTCGTCGGTTTGACGGCTACGGTGACGTCGCCGGAGTGCCAGCGACGGGAGCGGTGGAGTAGCCATGAAAGCCATGCGCCCCGTGGTTCTGGTGCTCATTGCCGTCATCGCTGCCGTCATCGGCTGGTTGGCCACTGCAACTACCAACCGCTTCAGCATGCCCACCCCGGTCCTGCCAGTCTCTGCGCTGATCACCATGGGCGTCATTGTCGGCCTCACGCTTGTCATGGGGATCCGGGTTCTGCGGTGGCGGAATGGCAAAAAGAAGAACATGCTCAACCCGATCCTGGCGGCCCGGACCCTGATTTTGGCCCAGGCCTGCGCCTACGCCGGAACGTTGCTCCTCGGCTGGCATGCGGGAATCTCGGTTGACCTTCTCCGCGTCGGCGGCTTGCGCAGCGGTGAAGGCATCCTCTGGAATGCCGTGCTGATGGGCGGTGGAGGCGTGGTGATGATAGTGGTTGGACTTGTTGTTGAACGGTTCTGCCGGATACCCCCGGAGGACTTTGAGGGCGGTACCGCCGGACCGGAACCCCGTCGCGGCGAAACCAAAGGTGAAGGCGAGTATGCATACCGAGGCGATTGACCCTCCTGGCGTTCAGTGGCTTCGGGTGTCCCCGAAGTACGTCACCGTTCGCTTGGTGGAGTGGGCCATCGGCAACGTCTTCATGGTGGCCATTCTCAGCTTGCCGCTCATTTTCGTGCTGTTGGGTTGGTGGCGATGGCCACCCTTATGGCTCGCCATCACAGTTCCGGCGGTAATGCTGGTTCTGGCACTGTGGCGGCTCCTGCTGATACCGCGCCAAGTGCGTGCCATCGGCTACGCAGAACGCGATGACGATCTCCTCATCCGCCGCGGCATCTTCTTCCAGCGCACCATGGTGGTTCCCTACGGCCGGATGCAGTATGTGGACGTGGCAGTGGGGCCCGTCGAGCGCGGCCTGGGGCTGTGCACCCTGAAACTTCACACGGCCTCGGCCGGAACAAACGCACATCTGCCAGGACTCCCCGCTGAGGAAGGCGCGCGTCTGCGCGAGCAACTTTCTGCCCGCGGAGAAGCCAGGCTGGCTGGGCTGTGAGCCCTGCGGACAGTGCGGCTGTGAGCCCGCCGGCTGCAACGGGCGACGGCGACTGGAAGCGTGTCCACCCGGCGTCACCATTCGTTCGCGGCTGGGTGGCGCTGGCCGCCGTCGGATTCTTCTTCGGCCGCGACGCTTTTGAGCGGATGCTGCAGGGCCGGGATTTCCTGGATCCCAACCTGAACGGCCGTGTTCCATGGCTCCTGGCCGGCGGCGCCGTCGTTTTGCTCCTGACAGTTGGCGGCTTCATCCTCAGCTGGTATTTCACGCGCTACCAGGTGGCCGAAGGCTATGTGCGGGTGAACACCGGCTTCCTGTTTAAGCAGCAGCGGCAGGCACGCCTGGACCGTGTGCAGGCCATCGACATTGTGCAGCCGCTCCTGGCACGGATTTTTGGTCTCGCCGAACTCAAGTTTGAAGTGGCCGACGCCGGCGAGTCGGCAGTGCGGCTGGCTTACCTTCCGCTCCACCAGGCCAAGCAGCTCCGCGCCACCATCCTTGCGCGGGCAGCGGGCGTGGTCAGCGGTCCCGAGACAATCGAGGAGATTCCCGAAGCGCCGGAGCACGTGGTGCTGGCCGTGCCGCCGGGCAGGCTCATCGGTGCCCTGCTGTTAAGCGAGCAAACCGTCGGTATTCTGCTCGGCGCCGCTGTTGTTGTCACCACCTCGGTTCTCCTGGAGAACAACGCCATTTTCCTGGCGCTCATCCCTGGCATTTTGGGTATCGGTGCCGCGTATTGGAGTTCGTTCAACAAGGGCTACAACTTCACCGCGGCCATCTCCCCGGACGGCATCCGCCTTCGCTACGGCTTGTTGGATACGCAGGCGCAGACCCTGCCGCCCGGACGCATCCAGGCGCTGATGGTCACTCAGCCACCCCTTTGGAGGGTCTTCGGCTGGTACCGCATGCACGTCAACGTTGCCGGCTACGGTGTTTCGGCCAGCAGTGAGGGCGCTGCCCGCACCGTGTTGCTTCCTGTTGGCTTGAAGTCTGATGTCATGCGGATGATGTCCTTGGTACTGCCGGATCCTGGTGTGGGGGATCCGGAACGGGTCTTCACTGCCGGGCTGGAGGGCTTGGCACCGGCCGGGCCTCAGTCCAGCGCAGGGGACGGGTTCGTCACCACGCCCCGCCGTGCCCGCTTGCTGGCCCCTTTGGGTTGGCGGCGCAACGGATTCTTTGCCACCCGGACTGCCTTGGTGATCCGTTCCGGCCGTTGGTGGCGCACCTTGGTCCTTGTGCCGCATCAGCGGACGCAGTCCATGGCGCTGCACCAGGGACCGTTGGCGCGGCGCTTCGGGGTGGCCGATCTGGTTCTCCACACCACGGCTGGACCCGTTTCTCCCCGCGTGTTCCAAGCTGGAGTGGAGCAGGCCGTGGAGCTCTTCGACCAGCAGTCCGCCCGGGCACGTGAAGCACGGAAGCGGCAAACCAGCGAACAATGGCTGGCTCAGGTAGCACCGCAGGCGCCCGAGGTTGCGGCCGCGGTGGAAGCCGAACAGCCCCAACGGCCAGCGCAGCCTGTACAACCCGTACAACCCGTTCAACCCCAGACTTCACCCCAGGAGGACCGACACAATGGCTAGGCCAGGACGACTCGGAGTTGGCATCATCGGCGCCGGCAAGGTGGGTGCCGTCCTCGGTGCCGCTTTGCGCGCGGCCGAACACGCCGTCGTCGGGGTTTCTGCTGTGTCCGAGGCGAGTCGGGAGCGGGCCGGGACCCTGCTTCCCGGCGTTCCGATCCTGGAGATCCAGGACATCGTGGAACGCTCGGAACTCGTGCTGTTGGCTGTTCCGGACGATGCCTTGGGGGAGTTGATCGCCGGACTGGCAAAGCTCGGCGCCTGGCAGCCTGGCCAACTGGTGGCGCATACGTCCGGCCGATTCGGCGTCGGAATCCTCAGTCCGGTCCGCCCAGCCGGCGCCATCCCACTGGCACTGCACCCGGCCATGACCTTCACCGGTATGAGCCTGGACCTGACCCGGCTCATGGACTGCACTTTCGGAGTGACCGCGGACGCCGCCATGCTTCCGATCGCCCAGGCATTGGTAGTTGAGATGGGTGCTGAGCCAGTGGTCATTGCCGAAGGGGACCGCACGCTCTATCACGCGTCCCTCGCGCACAGCTCCAACCACATGGTCACGCTGGTGGCGCAGGCGTCGCAGATGCTCCGGGAGATCGGGGTCGAATCCCCTGAATCCATGCTCGGTCCGCTGCTGCGGGCCACGCTGGAGAACGCCCTTGCCTCCGGCGAATCGGCACTGACAGGTCCCGTGGCGCGCGGGGATGTGGGTACTGTTGCGGCGCACGCGAATGCACTGAGGGAATACGACGGCGGTGCGGGCGGCGATGTCCTCGCGGCCTACCAGGCCATGGCGCAGGCTACTGCCCGCCGGGCGGTAAACCGCGGGTTGCTGCGCCCGGAACAACTGAATGACATTGACCAGGCGTTGGGCGCTGAACCCAACGCGCCGGAAGGAAACTGAACAGCATGGCCATCAAACTCGTAACTACCGCGGCGGAACTGCGCGCCGAGAGTGCCAGGCTCCTGGCTGCCAAAGGTGGAAACTCGCAGGGCCTGGTGCCCACAATGGGGGCTTTGCACGCGGGCCACGCGGCGTTGGCGCGGACCGCAGTGGCTGAGAACGACGTCGTGGTGGCCACCATCTTCGTGAACCCGCTGCAGTTCGGTGATGCTGTGGATCTTGACCGCTACCCACGGACCCTCCAGGCAGATATGGCCCTGCTTGATGCCGAAGGCGTGGACCTCGTCTTCGCACCGTCCGTGGACGAGGTGTATCCCGGCGGCCAGCCCTTGGTGCGGGTGACATCCGGCCCGTTGGGCGAAAAGTGGGAAGGTGCCTCGCGCCCGGGGCACTTCGACGGCGCCCTGACTGTGGTGGCCAAGCTGCTTCACTACGGACTGCCCGGAGGTGCTGCCACGGACGGCACGACGGCCGCCTACCGGGCTTACTTTGGCCAGAAGGACGCGCAACAGTTGGCTCTGGTGAAGCGCATGGTTTCTGACCTGAACTTCCCGGTGGAAATTGTTCCCGTGCCGATCGTGCGGAGTGAGGACGGTTTGGCGTTGTCCAGCCGTAATCGTTTTCTCTCTGAGGAGGAGCGGGAGGCCGCGCTGGTGTTGTCGCGGGCTTTGCGCCTCATTGAGTCGCGCGCCACCGCACACCAACCGCTGGACCTGGATTCCGCCGTCGCGCTTGTTGAATCCCAGCCACTGGTGGAACTGGACTATTTCGACGTCGTGGATCCTGCCACGCTGGAGCCGCTGGCAGAGAACTGCAAGGAGACGCCCTTCCGCGGTGAAGGGCTGGCGATCATTGCAGCCAAGGTTGGCCCGGTGCGGCTCATCGATAACGCCCCGTTGTTTTCCTAACGTTTGGAATTTTCCTGCTGACGGGAATTGGATGGGCGTTTAGACTGTTTTAGTCTTCACCGGCACAGATCGCCGGACACCAAATCCAAACCTTGGGGAACCCTCATGTCTACCGACGTCACGTCCGACGCCAACGGCAAGCCTGAATCCGGCGCTTCCGGTACCGTCGCCTCTGCGGAGGCAGCCGCCCCGCAGGCTCCGGTGTCACAGGCGCCTGTGTCGGGCAAGATGTCCCGCGAATCGGTGACGGTCATCGTCACGTTGCTGGTTGCCACCTTCGTGGTGATCCTCAACGAGACCATCATGAACGTCGCCCTGCAGCGGCTCATGACGGACCTGCAGGTCAGCGCTTCCACAGTCCAGTGGTTGGCCACCGGGTTCATGCTGACCATGGCAGTCGTCATCCCCACCACCGGGTTCATCCTGCAACGGATGAGCACGCGCGGGGCGTTCATGCTGGCTATGGGACTCTTCAGCGGCGGCACATTGTTGGCCGCCTTGGCACCGGGATTCCTGGTGCTGCTGCTGGCGCGCATTGTCCAGGCCGGCGGAACGGCCATCATGCTGCCATTGCTGATGACCACCATCCTCACGCTGGTACCCATGGCAAAGCGCGGTGCCGTCATGGGCAACGTCAGCATTGCCATCTCGGTTGCTCCTGCCATGGGGCCCACCGTTTCCGGCATCATCCTGGACCACTTCTCGTGGCGCTTCATGTTCGTGTTCGTGCTGCCCGTTGCCTTGGCAGCCTTTGCGATTGGCGCCAAATACCTCACCAACGTGGGTGAGCGCGAGAAGACCACTTTGGATGTTACTTCGGTGATCCTTACTGTTCCTGCCTTCGGTGGCCTGGTGTACGGCCTGAGCCAGATTGGTGGCGCCAACGCCGGGATTGTTCCGGTCATCGCCCTGGTGGTGGGTCTCCTCTCCCTGGCGCTGTTTGTCTTCCGGCAGTTGAAGCTCCAGAAATCGGACGCGCCGCTGCTGGACCTCCGCGCCTTCAAATTCCGGATGTTCACTGTGTCCACGCTGCTGATGGTCGTCGCCATGATGGCGCTGTTCGGTGGTGTGATCCTGCTGCCGCTGTACCTGCAGAACACCCTGCACCTGCAGCCGTTGGAGACCGGGTTGGCGTTGCTGCCGGGCGGTTTGGCCATGGGTTTGCTGGGTCCGGTCATTGGCCGCATCTTCGACAAAGTGGGTCCGCTGCCGCTCACCGTTTCCGGCTCAGTCCTCATGGTCCTGACTCTGTGGCAGTTCTCCCGGCTTGATGAGGGAAGCGCGCTGGGATGGGTGATTGCGCTGCACGTTACGTTGAGCCTCGGCCTGGCATTGTTGTTCACACCGGCCTTCACCACCGGCCTGAACCCACTGCCGCCGCACCTCTATTCACACGGTTCGGCGATCATCAGCACCGCCCAGCAGGTTTCCGGTGCAGCTGGTACGGCATTGCTTGTGTCCATCTACGCCGTGGTTTCTGCTTCGTCCGGCCTCGTTGCCGGCATGCAGGCAGCGTTCCTGGCAGCCACCATCATTGCCGTTGCTGCCGTCATCCTCGGTGCCATGATGCGCAAGACCGAAGGTGCCGGGGGCCACGGAGGTCACTGACCCGCGCCTCGCCCCATACTCCCGCATTGGCTTCCCTTCTTCCCTTCCGACGCTCTCTCACCTTTTTGGGGTTTTCGGGGGATCCTCTCTCACGTTTTGGTCTTTTTTGGGCAACGCTCTCTCACTGTGGTGGGGGAGCGTTGTTGGTTTCCGGGGTTGGTGTTCGACGGCGGTTGGTGGGTTTGGTGTGAGGGGGCGGGTTG